>NC_013037.1:1231538-1539423 GCF_000023125.1 Dyadobacter fermentans DSM 18053 | reverse complement strand
ACGCGGTTGAACTGCACCTTTTTAATGTTTTCAACAGCCATTCGCGCGGTAACGTCCGAAACCGACACGACGGCAAAGCCGCGGAACCGGAACATGTCCAGCGGCAGCACTTTTTGAAGCTGCAAATGGCCGTCCTTTTCGCTGAAATGCGCATAAATCTCAACGAAGTTGAGCTCGGGCAATGGCACTTTCGCCGAAACTTCCACGAACTCGGGGCTTACCAGCACCTCGTAATAGCGGAAAAGCCCCGTTTCGGTGTCCGTCCAGGCGTGGTATTGCTCTATTTTGACGGGTACCTGGAAATTATAAAGCCGTTGTAAAATAAGCGTGTATATCAGGTGCAGCCGTTCGCGCTGGTAATCCTCGGGGCGCTTCTGCAATTCGAAAGTGGCCTCGGCCGACTGGATGTTCAGCATATCGAACAGCAGGTCGGTGCCATAGAAAATGTTCGGATACAATGGCATGCACATGCCCCAGGCCAGCTTATGTTCCGACGCCAGCGGTGCCGACAGGCTGCTGTAAACATATTCGAAAAAATCACTGTATTGGTGGGCTTCGCCGAGCGGCACGTCGCCCTGCGGCAGGTGATTGCCGTAAAAATGGTCGAGTATGGTTTGGTAGAACGTCGATTTGAGCGTTTTCTCCTCCGCCACGCGCTGTTCGAGGAAGCGGATGTAGAGCATAAAGGAAATGGCTGAGTCGAGGTCGAGCGGGAGCGCCCTCATGCCGGATACGTCGAGTACTTCGTTTTTCATGGTGCTATGGCTGGCAATGGATGCCTAAATATACGACGTAAAAGTGTATCGCATTTCCGGATTTTTGTATAAGTCGCCGGCGGAAGCGACCCGGTAAATTTGTAGCATTAAAACACCAAAACATTTGTCAATCATGTCAAAAACAATTTTTATCACCGGCGCTTCCAAAGGATTCGGCCGTATATGGACCGAGGCTTTTTTGGAAAGAGGGGACAAAGTAGCGGCCACCGCCCGCAATACTGAAACCCTGGCCGACCTCGCCGCGCAATACCCCGATACATTACTGCCCATTCAGCTCAATGTGAACGACCGCGCGGCCAGCTTCACCGCCGTGAACCGGGCCGCCGCCCATTTCGGATCGCTCGATGTCGTGATCAACAATGCCGGTTACGGCTTGTTCGGGGCGATCGAGGAAACCAGCGAACAGCAGGCCCGCGACCAGATCGAAACCAACGTATTCGGTTTGCTATGGGTGACGCAGGCCGCCATTCCCGTGATGCGGGCGCAGGGCGGCGGGCATATCCTGCAAGTATCTAGCGTGCTGGGCGTGGCAACACTGCCGGTGCTGGGCCTGTATAATGCTTCCAAATGGGCAGTTGAGGGCCTTAGCGAAACACTGGCTTCGGAAGTGAAAGACTTTGGTATTAAGGTTACCATCGTGGAGCCGAACGGCTTCTCTACCGACTGGGGCGGCGCTTCGGCCTTCCACACCGAGGCTAATCCATTGTATGAAGACGTGAAGGCCTCGCTCTACGCGGGACTCACACCCGACACCATCGGCAAGCCCGAAGCAACCGCGGAGGCCATTCTGAAAGTGGTCGACGAAGAAAATCCCCCATTGCGAATTTTCCTCGGAAAAGTAGGGTTTCCATGGTTGAGCCAGGTATATGCCGACCGCCTCGCGACCTGGGAAGAATGGAAAGAAGTAGCGGACGCCGCGCACGGTCATGCAACTGTCTGATTTTTGAATAACTTTTGATTAAAATCATCAGATCTGCACCCCGGAAAAGGGTGCAGATTTAACCGTTTCAAAGTCATGGAACATTATAAAAGCATCAGTGAGCTGCACCGGGCCAGCAATATGTCCGCGCCCGAAAGTCCGATGATCAGCATGTTCACCTGCGACGAGCTGAAAAGCTGCTCGCTGGGCCGCCGCGAGTTTACGACGGACTTTTACATGATCGCATTTAAAAAGATCAAGGCCGGGCATGTCCTGTACGGCCGCACGAAATACGATCATGAAAACGGTTCGATGCTTTTTGCAAAGCCGCGCCAGGTGGTTGAAATGAATAATATCGAACTGGAAGAAAAGGGATTTATGCTTTATGTGCATGAAGATTTCCTGACCGGCCACCCGCTGCATTCCGAAATCCGCAAATACGGCTTTTTCGATTATGAGGCCAACGAGGCATTGCATTTATCGGAACGCGAGGAGCAGATTATCTGGGACCTGTTCAGTAAAATCCAGATGGAGTATTTCAATAACACCGACGAATACAGCCGAGACATTATGCTCACCCACCTGGATTCGATGCTTAAATATTCGCAGCGTTTTTATAAAAGACAATTCATTAACCGCACGCAGCTCTCGGGCACCACGGTTTCGCGATTTAACGATAGTCTTGCCCATTATTTCGAAGATGGCAATTTCCAGGAAAAGGGGCTGCCGTCCGTGAAACTGATGGCCGATATGCTCAACACCTCGCCGCGCTATCTGAGTGACTTGCTCAAACAGGAAACGGGTAAAACGGCCATTGAACTGATCCACATTTTCCTCGTTTCGGAAGCCAAAAACCTGTTGCTCAGCAGCGATAAAACCGTAGCCGAGACGGCTTACCTGCTGGGTTTCGAAAATCCGCCCTATTTTTCAAGGCTATTCAAAAAAGAAACCGGTTTCAGTCCGAACGAATATAAAAAGCGGGTGGAGTATCCGGGACAGCCGGGCGTGGCCTGAGTACATTGGAAATGTGCATGTTGCGGGCTTGCCCTAATGTGTGGCGAGCCGCGTGTAGTAGGGTCGTTCGGTTAAAATTTGATTTAAAAAATAGCAGAAAAGCTTCCCCGTGACGTTCTAGTAGCTGATTAATGGATCAAATTCGCTTATTTGGTCGGTTTATTGGACGTTACTCTGGAACTTACATGATTCAATTGAAACCCGGAAAATACCGGCGTCGCATTCTATACCTGTGGCGGGGCTTCGGCATTGGACTGGCGCTGCTGATTTTATACATTACCGCCGTCAACTACAATTTTTTCTGGCTGTTCGGCGGCATGCCCGACCTGAAAGCGCTGGAAAACCCCAAAAGCGAAGTCGCTTCGGAGCTGATCTCGCAGGATGGCAAATCACTCGGCAAATACCTGATCGAAAACCGCTCGCCGGTGGAGATATCCGAAATTTCGCCGAATCTCATCAATGCATTGCTCGCCACGGAGGATACCCGTTTTATCAGCCACTCGGGCATCGACCCGCGCAGTTTGCTGCGCGTTGTAAAGGGCATTGTTACCGGCAATTCCAGCTCCGGCGGCGGCAGTACCCTCACCCAGCAGGTCGCCAAAAACCTGTTTAACACGCGTTCAGAGGAGTTTGAAGGCACATTGGGCAAAATTCCCGTAGTGCGCATTGTGATCGCCAAAACGAAGGAGTGGATTCTTTCCGTGATTCTTGAAAGGAAATATACCAAACAGGAGATCATGCAAATGTACCTGAACACCGTGTCGTTCGGGAACAATGCCTACGGGATTAAAGTGGCTGCCAAAACGTATTTCAATACCGACGTCGCGGATCTCGACATTCCGCAATCCGCATTGCTGGTAGGCATGCTGCAGAACCCGACGATCTTCAACCCGATGCGGTTCCCGCAGAACGCCACCAACCGCCGCAATACCGTGCTGGGGCAAATGGCGAAGTACGATTACATTACCGACGAGGATTTCAACCAGCTGAAAGAGCAACCGCTCGGATTGGAATTTGCGATGGAAACGCACGCCAACGGCCCGGCGCCATATTTCTGGGAGTCGATGCGGGGCTATCTAAAAGCGTGGGTGAAGCTGTACAACGAGGAAAACGGCACCGACCTGAACCTCTACACCAGCGGTTTGCGCATTTACACGACCATCGACTCGCGCATGCAGACCTACATGGAAGAAGCGCTCACGCGCCACATGAAGGAGCAGCAGAAGATTTTCAGCGAACACTGGAAAGGCCGCAACCCGTGGATCGACGAGAGCGGCAAGGAAATTCCGGGTTTCATCAACACCGCCGTGCGCCGGCTGCCTTATTTCAATCTCCTGAAAAACAAGCTGGGAGAGGAAGAGGCCTGGAAAATCATGAAGAAGCCTTACAAAATGAAGGTATTCTCGTGGGACGGCGAGAAAGAAGTAACCATGAGCCCGATCGACTCCATTAAATACTACAAACGCTTCCTGCGCGCCGGTATGATGGCCATGGACCCGCGCAACGGGTATGTGAAGGCATGGGTAGGAGGGATCAACTTCAAACACTTTCAGTACGACCACGTGAAGCAGGGCAAACGGCAGCCCGGCTCGACGTTCAAGCCGTTCGTTTACACGGCGGGGCTGGACAAAAACTTTATCACTCCCTGCGAAAAGATCATGGATTCTCCGGTGACATTCCACGCCGGTATCGACGACGTATCGGAAGATTATACACCCAAAAACTCCAACAACGTGTATTCCGAACAGGCGCTTTCGCTGCGGCAGGCATTGGGGAAATCGGTGAACTCGGTAACGGCCAATATCATGAAAATGGTGAAAGCCAACACCGTCGTGGATTATGCGCATAAGCTGGGCATCACGAGCGATCTCCCCGCGACGCCCGCCCTGTGCCTGGGCACGGGCGATGTGTCGGTCTTCGAAATGGTATCGGCCTATTCGTCGTTTGCCAATGGTGGTTATAAGGTAATGCCAATGACGATTCTGCGTATTGAAGACCGGTACGGAAAGCTGCTGGCCGAGTTTCATGAGCAGCAAAGCCAGGAACTCAGTGCGCCTATGGCCTATAATATGCTTTACCTGATGCGCGGCGCGGTGGAAGACGCGGGCGGCACGGCGGGCCGGTTGCGCCAGTACGGCGTGACGGATGGCAATGAGATCGCCGCGAAAACCGGAACATCGCAAAACCAGTCGGATGGCTGGTTTATGGGCATGACCCACAACCTCGTGGCAGGTGTGTGGGTAGGCGGCGAAGACCGCAGCATTCACTTTCGTACGCTCGCGCTCGGGCAGGGCGGCCGCGTGGCAATGCCGGCCTGGGGTGCATTCATGCAGAAAGTTTACAACGACCAAACGCTCATCCAATACCGCAAAGGCCCATTCCCTCGCCCGGAAGGCTACACGGGCGAATGCGCGACCGATTCTACGATCGTGCCGGACGAGATATACACGCCTCCGGCCAAGTCGGATGATGAAGGCGTCTTATTCTGAAAAACAGGCAGGCCATTCGCGGCCTGCCTGTTCGCATTATTGGGGCTTGATATTCTGGTTCACGCGGAAGAGGTTATCGGGGTCGTATTTGGCTTTGATGCGCGCCAGCTTTTCATAGTTGCTGCCGTAAGTGGCCTTCACGCGGTCGGCGCCTTCATCCATCATGAAATTGACATACGCGCCGCCGGCGCCGTAAGGGTGGAGTTCCTGCCAGTAATTGCGGGCGAAAGAGGTGACGAGCTCTTTTTCAGACGGATCGGGTGAAATGCCCACGATCACCATCGACCACGTGGCGTCGCGGTAGTTCCAGGCGGTGGCATCGTTCGGAACGCGGCCGGCGGCGCCGTTTACAGGGTACAGATGCATTCCCGAGAAAAAATTAGGGATTTTATGTGCGTGCCTGATGTGCACGTCCATCACTTCCGGGCTGAGATGTTTTACAAAATCGCCCTTCCAGTACCAGTACAATCCGGGCGCGAAAAGGTCGTCGAACATGGTTTGCAATGCCGGCACCGGTAATGGCCCCACGGCGTCTATGAGCGGTTTTCTGAATGCCCGCACCATGTCGAACACCTCCGCCGCTTCTTCTTCATCCACACAGCACCATACGATCCCGCACATGGTTTCGAGGTGGTATTGCTCGGGGAACATGGGTGCGGGGGGTATTTTGTGAAATGCAAAGAAACCGCCGACACTTTCGGGAGCCTGTTTGATAAAATCCTGGTACCACGCCATGAGCTCCTTCGCGTCGTCCATATGCCAGAACATCGGCCCGCCGTACACCGTGTGCACCTCATGCGCCCTGAAAAGAAAGGACGTTACCACGCCAAAATTTCCCCCGCCGCCGCGGATGGCCCAGAACAGGTCCTCGTTTTCGGTAACTGAGGCCTTTACTATCTCGCCATTGGCCAGTACCATATTGGCTTCGAGGAGGTTGTCGATCGTAAGCCCGCCGAAGCGCGTCAGATGCCCCAGCCCGCCGCCGAGCGTGAGGCCGCCGATGCCGGTAGTGGCATTGATCCCCGTGGGCACCGCCAGGCCGTGCGGATGAGCGGCCGCGTCGAGGTCGCCGAGCAGGCAGCCACCCTGCGCCCGTACGGTGCGGGCCTGCGGATCAACCGTCACATTGCGCATCGCAGACAGGTCGATGACTAACCCTTGGTCACATACGCCGAGGCCGGCGCCGTTGTGCCCACCGCCGCGCACGGCCACGAGCAGGTCGTTATCCCGTGCGAAACGGATGGCCTGCTGCACGTCCGTCTCGTCGGCACAGCGGACGATAAATGCGGGGCATTTGTCCACCATACCGTTGTGGACCTTCCTGGCGGTTTCATAATCGGCATCGCCGGGGGTGATGATTCTGCCCCTGAAATGCGGGACTGTCATGGAAGTACTTTTTGTTTCCATATGGGAAGAGGTTTGAATAATAAACAAGAAAGCCTTGCCCGGCCGGGGTGACCGCGTTTCAGATGGTTGTGGTGTTGCAAAAGCGTTATATCGCAGCGCGCCGCGATTTCCGGTAATTGAGCGGCGATGTGCCGAACCGCTCTTTGAAGACCCGGCTGAAATGGGAACTGTTTTCAAAGCCGCATTCCAGCGTGATTTCGTTGATGTTTTTGCGGGTGGTACGGAGCATCAGCAATGCATAATCCAGCCGTCTGGCCATGAGCCATTTGCCGGGTGTCGTATAAAAAAGGCTCTTGAATTGCCGTTTGAAAGTCGCCAGGCTCCGGTTGGAAATTCTTGCATACTCTTCCAAAGACAGATTATACATGTAATTGGTCTCCATCACATCCAGCAGCGACGCCCGTTTGCGGTCGTCGATCTGCCGGTGGTCATGGCGGACCGGCGGGTATCGGGGGGATTCATCTCCGTTGATCATCGTAACGTCATTTTAGCAGTTAGAGGAAAACGGGCGGGGTCATTGCGATGATCACACCTTATTGACCAAATGTAAGTGATATTTATGATGAAATTTTTGCTGTGAGGCTCAAAAAAGAGCAGGCTGAGGCACAAAAATGCAGGCTTTCCATTCCGGCCGGTGTGCCGGCCGGAGCAGGCATTGCAGATGTGCGGAATTATTCAGAAATTGACGGCCTCCTACTCAATCCGTTTTCTCCGCTACTTTACCCGGCAAATCTCCCGGAACGGCCCCTTGTTCAATTCACTGCCCGCACAGGGTCTGGAGTTTTTCAAAAAAGTCATTTGGCCGGATTACTTATGAACAGAATAAAATGCCTGATCATCGACGATGAACCTACCACCGCACGCGTGCTCGAAGCTTATATCAGCGAACTGGATTCGCTCGAACTCGCGGGCACGTTTTACAGCGCCGTTGAAGCGCTGATGTATCTTCAACAAAACAAAATCGACTTGCTTTTCCTGGATATCATGCTACCCCAAGTAACCGGCGATGCGTTTCTCAGGATGCTGCCGAGCAGGCCGCGGGTGATTTTCGTCTCTTCACGGAGAAGAAAGTGGAAGCCCGGCGCCGACGATCATATCCTGGGCTGTCTCATGAAGCCGGTAGCATTCGAGGATTTCCTCATAACCATCGATCGTTTCTACGAAACGCTGCCCGCGGTAATGCGGCACGCCATTCTGAGCAAGCCCAAACGCGGCGGGCGCGACCGTGGGCCGTTCGTCTATTTCTTTTCGGGCCCGGCCATGGTGAAGGTTTATCTGGATGAAGTGATGTACGTGGAAGGCGTGAAGAACCATTGCAAATTCACGACTACCGAAAACGAGATCATCATTCACCAGGGATTGACACCCATTGCCAAGCGGTTGGCGGGGAAAGGGTTCATGCGCATACACCGGGCGCTCGTGGTAGCCATCGACAGGATTACCGCCTTCACAGACGACACGCTCGAAATCAATGGGCACATCCTGCCGGTGAGCGCGCCGTACCGGGGGCACGTGTCGCGCATTGCGCGCGGGGGACGGTCCGGCGGATAGGCGCCCTGACTTGAAAGCGGTCGCTGTTGTAACCATTCTGGTACGGTAATTGTATTACGTATATAGTTCTAATACGATCCACATGGCTCCCGAATTCAACAACCGCATCCGTCAGGTCAGTTTTCTGCTGATTGTCACCGCTTTGGCAATCATTGTTTTCAAACAACTTTACATATTCTTCCCCGGATTCCTGGGCGCTCTTACGCTCTACATCCTGTGCCGGAGGTATTATTTCCACCTCACCGAAAAGCGCAAGTGGAACAAAAGCCTCACGGCAATATTGTTTATGGTGCTTTTTATGGCGTGTATCGTGGCGCCGGTTTACCTGGCCTTGCAAATGGTTTTCCAGAAAGTCACGGGCATTATGGATAACCCGGAGCAGGTGAACCAGGCCATCGCCGCCATTTCCCGCCAGCTCCGCGAATGGACCGGCCAGGACCTGCTTACCAAAGAGGCTACCGCCGATATGGGCAAGAAAGCGGCAGGTTTTATTCCAGCTATACTCAATAGCTCGGCCATGATGCTCGGCAACCTGCTGATGATCCTTTTCCTGGCCTATTTTATGTTCAAAAACGGCCGGAGCATGGAGCGGACGATCGACGATTTCATTCCCCTTAAACACAAGAATATCGACCTCCTGGCCGATGAAACCTGCGGAATGGTGCGTGCCAATGCATTGGGCATCCCGCTGATCTCATTGATCCAGGGCCTGGTGGCATTACTAGGTTACTGGGTGGTAGGCATCGAAGATTTTGTGCTGCTCGGGCTCATTACCGGTTTCTGCGCCTTCTTCCCTGTGATCGGGACGGCGCTGATCTGGTTGCCATTGGTGATATTCCTTTTTTCAAAAGGCGAAAGCGGGAAAGCGATCGGTTTGGCGGCGTACAGCGTGACGGTGATCGGCAATATCGACTATGTGGCGCGTATCACATTCCTGCAAAAGGTCGGCAATGTACATCCCGTGATCACCATTCTAGGGCTCATCGCCGGTTTGAAACTGTTCGGTTTCTGGGGATTCATATTCGGGCCGCTGCTGATCAGCTATCTCATGCTGCTGGTGCGGATTTATAAAAACGAATTCAGCGGTTCACGCAGCGAGCCGGTCAAGACGACAGAATAGGCGGGTTGCCGATTCGGTCGACCTGACCGGCCCGCTCTGCGTGTCAGATCTCCGCGTCTTGTTTGGATTTGATTTCGTAGTTGTGATGGCCGTCCGGCGCGTCCGACCATTTGTACACCACTTTTTTGAACCGGAGGTCATTCACGATGCCGTAAATGTTTTTCATGAAATCTTCCTGGACCTGCTCGGGCTTGAAAATATCGCCTTCAAATGTGAGCACTTCCTGGTGAGTGCCGGAAAGGCCGATCGCCACGTGCTGTCCGTCCAGCGCTTCTTTTTTGGACTCCACGTATGCCGTACGCAGTTCGGGAAAATCGCGCTGCTGGACCTGCACCATTTTCTTTTTCAGAAGCTCGCGTTGGCCAACGATCTTTTTATCGTTGTTGGATTTCGCTTCGTCATAAAGCGCCGTGTTCGATTTATGCCATGATAACCGCGTGGCGAGATCGGTATCGGCGTCGCCGTTTTTCAGTTTCGTATCTATATCGCTGATCTTGTTTTGCAGGAAAAGCGACATGCTTTCATTGGCAGCCTCATTCACGGGCTTCGGCGCATAAAAATAAATGCTGATCCCGGCAGCAATGGCCGCCAGCACCAGATACACGACATACCGGTATGATCTGGTCCGTTGTTGATGATGATGAATTTCCATGTCTGTTGGGTTTTTTCCTTGATTTTTATGGTAGGAATGGATCAAAAAATATGCCACAGCGGTTTGGAACGGATTTTTCCGGGAGCGGCATTATTTAAAACAATGCACTCAACACATGAAAATCGAGCAGTTTTATAACAAGGCTTACACCTGGATTTTAGCAAAGGGCCCTGCGGTCCTCATTGGTATAGCCGTACTCATCGTCGGCTTCTGGCTCATCCGGCTGCTGTCGCGCTGGCTGACCACACACATGTACAAACGCAAAATCGACCCTTCGCTAACCCCTTTCTTACTGAGCCTGACCGTCACCACGTTGCGTGTACTGCTGATCGTCTCAGTAATGCAGATTGTGGGCATTCAAATGACGATTTTTGCCGCATTAATCGGTGCAATAGGCGTTGCCGCGGGACTGGCGCTGTCGGGAACGCTGCAAAATTTCACGAGCGGCGTGCTTATTCTCATTCTCAAACCATTCCATGTGGGCGATAATATCGTGGCGCAGGGGCAGGAGGGGACCGTGGAGGCGATCAAGATTTTTTACACGGTGGTGAAAACCTATGATAACCGCAAAGTGGTGATCCCGAATAGCAAACTTTCAAACGAGGTGATCATCAACATCAGCGGGTCGGGCAACCGGCGGCTGGATGTGGAAATGAAATTCAACAACAGTATCGATTTCGGGGAGGTCAAAAAGGTCATCAACAATGTCCTCGATCATGCCCAAAGTGCCCTTAAAGTCCCCGCAAGGCGCATCGGGATATCCTCCATCGAGCCCGACGGCTACAAGGTAATGGTGAATGTGTGGCTGGATGCGCATGGTTATGTGGATACCAAAATGGAGATCCAGGAAAAAATCATGGAAGCGCTTAAAGGCTCCGGCCTGAAACTGCCCGGCCTCAGTTAAATTTTTTTTTGCTGCTCCGTGCAGCGATATTTTCGAACATCGTGTCTTCCTGCATGTTCCGCCCGTGGCGCGAACCTGCGGGAAGACATTTTAGTATCAAAAGGGATTTGAATGAAAATGAAGTGTGGAAGAGCCGGTCGCCGCGTGCTGGCCGGCGGATGGCCGCTCGGCAGCCTTCTTTTCGCAACGTTGGTGGTGCTCATTTCCTGCGAGGGAAATGTGGAACCGAAGCCGGAATCGACCGGCCTGACGAAAGCGGAGTTTTTGGGGCGGATCATGGTTCAGGAAAGATACTGGCGCGTGGAGGAAATCACCCGCCAGGAAGAAGACCAGATCGCGACGGTGAACGTCAGGGAAAATTCCCCGATGCTAAACAGCTATTATCTGCACGACGTGATACCATTTGTAGCCCTGCAATTCAAACGCGGAACATTTGGAAAAGGGACCGTGAGTGAAGGCAGAATGTCGGGCGCCTATGGCAAAGTGCCGTTCGGGACGTTTCAATGCGTGCTGATGTCCCTCACGATAAAGAATAGCGGCGAGTGGGCGTGGGACGAGGAGCGCAAGATGCTGAAATTCGCCTTGCCCGGCAGCATTCGCACGATCGCCGGAGCATTGTCGGGCTCGGACTGGCTACCGGACACCGGCTATGTGGCCGCGGAGCCTGCCCCGCTGTTCAGAAGTGTGGAGGAAGCCCGGCGCGCAGCTAGTCCGGAGCGGATCAAGGTGCTGGTGGAGGAGCATACCGAGGCAGGAAAGGTGACTTATGCATTCATCATGCGTGCTGCCTGGTTGACCGACGTAGAAAACCGCGATGCGGAACATCAATATGGAGTATCGTTATATTAATTACAGATCTGGCACCCCGGCGATCAATTGTTTGATGCTATGAATGATAGAAAATTTACCGACAAATTATTCCTGATGATCGCTGCCGTTCTGGTTACGGCCGGGTGCAGCAATTACAAAGATCAACAGATTACACCGCCGGAAAATTTACCGGAATCGGTCATTAAAGTAATGTCCGATGCATTTCCGGATGCGACGGATGCCACATTTCAATCCATCGAAAAGGAAAAATTGTATGAAGTTTATTACAAACTCAATGGCAATCCTTTTTATGCCGCATTAAATACGAGAAAAATATTGAGCGTGTACCGCATGCACGGCGCCATTCCCGATTCCATGCAGCAGGCGCTGCCTGCGCGGAGCGTGACGGGAGGAGCGGCCGATGCCTATAAAGAACCTGTCCCTCAGCCAGCTGTGGATAAAGTGTTCAGTTCGAAATACACTTGGAATAACAATAACTATTTGCTTACCTGGATACAAAACAAACCGTCGGACCCGGTGAAATACATGCTCCGGCTGGAACCTTACGTGAAGTTTTCGTACCCGTTAACCAAAGAAGAACTTACCACGCTGCCGGGGCCGGCTGTCAGTTTTATTGAAAGAGAAAAGCTGAGATTTTCGGGCGGGACGGTTTCGATTACTGAAAAAAATGAAAAACAATACTTCGTGCATGCTTCCACCGCATCGAGTACCAACTATTCATTTACATTTGATGGTTCGGGTAAATTAATCAATACCATTTACCGGGCTGAAGCTTTTTATTACGATGTGAAGGAACTGCCTGGAAAAATGCAGACCTTTATCCAGAATTCACCTGCTTTTTCAGGGATGAAAATTGCCGAGGGATATAAATTTTCTGATCCGGCGGGGACGGGCTATGTGATCAGCATGCAGGGAACAGAGGAGAACTGCTGGCTGAATTTTGATCAGGACGGGAATTTCGTGAGCATGACTTATCAGACAGCACTAGAACGATGAACAGGAAATAGCTAATCAACGATACACTTCTCGACCCCTTTGAATGTCCCTTTTCCGAAACAAGAAATATAGTTCGCTGGCCGATCTGGTAAGGGCTTGTCAAACAGGCGATACCAGGGCGCAGACGGCATTCTACGAACGGTACAAGTCCAGGCTGCTTGGACTTTGCCTCCGGTATGCCAAAACAAAGGCGGAAGCGGAGGACATTTTCCAGGAAGGATTTATCAAGGTTTTCAAAAATATCAATGAATTAAGGAATGTCGAGGTGATTGATAGCTGGGTGAAATCGGTGGTGATCAGGACGGCGATCAACTACTACCACCGGACCACCAAGGAACAGCAGCTGCATTCGAACCTGGACGACTACCAGCGGGAGATTGATTCGGGCGACTACGGCAGGGTAATCACGCAAATGGACATGAATGTGCTGCTGAACATAATCAGCACGCTGCCGGATGGATACCGGATGATCATCAACCTGCATTTGGTGGATGGTTACACGCACACGGAGATCGGCGAAATGCTGGGCATATCGGACAGCACGTCGCGGTCGCAGTTTTTGAGAGGAAGGAATTTGTTAATGAAGAAGTTACAGGAAAAAGGAATTACGCAATATGAAATCTTCTGAAGAGCGCATCGATGAGGAATTGCGGAAAGCCCTCACGGAAAGGTTCGGTAATTTTGAAAGGCTGCCCGACCCGGGCCTGCGCGAAAAGATCTTTAAGGAGCTCGGCGGCGGCACCAGCCTGGTCCAGGCCGGCCTGATCGCCTCGCTGCTGCTGCTGATCTCGGTGACAGGCTTGGTGTACTTCGTGGCATCATCACGCAGCCAGGAGCATGCAGCCCTCACGCATGCATCCGCCGGCACGCAGCGAGAGCGCCCAGGAAAGCGCGTCGCAGTGCATTCGCGAAGGAGCGGGGCTGCGGGGAAGGAAAAAGTGATCGATCAAACCAATGTGCCGGAAAACTTATCGGAAGCCGCTGAGGCTAATGCGGCAGAGCGCGTAACTGCCGCAGAGGCTGAATTGCCGGCGCAAAAAGGCATTTCAGCGCCAGCGGAAAAGCATATTCAGACAAAGATTAGCAGGGATAAAACAGGCCGCATTGCCGGCCGCACTCCTTCATCCCGCAAAATAGATGAGGGACAAAGGCTGCCGGGCGACGCTCCGTCATACAAAGCGCCATTAACAGTTCGCGAATTGCCGGATGTGCAGCTCGCCGACGGGCAGCTCGCCAATGCACAGCTTGCCGATGTGCAGGAGAGCGAAACGCCTCTCATTACCGCGGACCGGAAGACACTGGAAGGGCCTTCGGTGGCCGATCAAGACATCGGGGTGCTGGATCACAGGCCACTGGCCCTTCCACAATACCAATGGCAACCGGACACACTCGTAACGCCCGGCGAGCCGAAAAAGCGCTACGAATATCTTTTCAAGGAACGTTGGAGTATTATCGCGGGCGTCACCCCGCTGCGTACATTCCAGATACTGACCGTGCGGCCGGGTAATGGCGTTGTGTATCAGAATTTTGTATTGCCTGCTAAAATTTCGGCGGAAACGGTCGGCTATAAGTTTTCGGCGGGCGTGGAGCGAAAAGGTTTCCAAATGCTGGTCAATTACGGCCAGTTCCGGCAATCGTACCGCTATGAAATCGCGACGAGCGAGTTCGAGGTCGGGCCCGACTTGTCCGGCAACTATGAGGTGATCCGGAAAGGAATTCCGCAGGAGGAAAACAGCACCGTGCGGCTCGTGGGCCTTGCTGTGAAAAAACATACCGTTCGCCGGTCGCATTTCCTGCGCGACTATTTCGGCGATGTAGGCGCGGAGTTCAGCCGCGACCTGACGTCGAAAAGGAATATGGTGTGGGTAAATGCGGGTTTTGGCAAAGAGCTTTTTGCAGGCAACAATGTGGTGATGACCGTGGGCCCTTACATCGAATACAGCCTTACCAAACTGCGCAATCCCGACAATCCGTTTAAAATCCAGCCTTACCAGATCGGCCTCTCGGTAGGTTTGCGTTATATGAAAAAATGACGCGAAGCCCTCGGACTCACCCGTCCGGAGGGCTATCAAAGCGTATCTTCGTCGCGGATCAGCAACAGATAGCGCGGTTCCACCACGGCACCGCGCTTTTTTTCATCCAGAAAACCATATTTCAACCGCGTAACATGGAAATGCTGGGGCGATGCCTGCACCTCGGCATCCACGCCCGAGCGGATGAGGCTGTCTGTTATGGCGGCGGTGGTGTAGAGATAGCAGGGCGCATCATCGATAAAATCGTCGAGGTGCTCGCCGTTTTTAATGAGCTTCACCTCACCGGGCGAATAGAATTCGAAGCTGTAAGAAAACGACCCGTACGCCGCCACGGGAAGATCCCGGTTTTTCTCAGGAATAACCCTCGCCGCCTGCATACCCGATTGGTATTGTAGTAAAAAAGGGTAAAAGAACTGGAACAGGAAAATATACAACATCGCGGCCATTGCATACCCTTTGAATAGCAGCTGCTGCATGGCATTGCGGTAACTGACTACATTCGCTATCACCACGATCGCGAGCGCAATGCCGGCCGCCAAAAGACCATTCTCAATGCGGGTGATGTACAGCAAACCGGCAATGAAAAGCAGCGTGATTACGAGCAGGACCGTTTGCACCGTCACCAGGTGATTAAGCCGGGAGCGGCGCGCCAGTTCAACGAAGAAGTAGGCCGTGATCATTGAAAAGTATGGGAATTCGATCACCAGGTAATGCGGAAGCTGAAATTTGGACAAGGAAAACAGCACAAATGTCACCAGCGTGCTGCCGTAAATGACCCAACGCAGCGCATTCCGTTCCTTGTCGAACCGCAGCAGGTAAACGATCCCGCCCACAAGCCCCACCGACCACGGCAGAAATGCCCATAACGTGGTGTGCAGGAAAAAAGTGACATTGCCCGAGCCCTTAATAGGCCCGGTATTGAAGAACCGCCCGAACTGGCTGTCCCAAAAGAAAAACCGCAAACCGGAAACATTCGTACGCCCAAAAACGACCTTTTCCGGGTGGAGATCGAACTGGACGTAAAGGCTGTACAGCTCCGGCAATATGAACACGAAACACAACGCCAGCACAAGCCACCAGCGGTAATTGATAAACTCACGGAACTGTCTGGTGATGAGCCAGTAGATTACCCATCCGCCACCCAGCGTAATGAGCACAAAAATGCCTTTCGTCATGATGGCGCAAGCCGCGAACAATGCCGCCCAAACGATGTGCGACCAATGCGCCCGGGCATTCACGCGCAGCATGTGCCAGGCTGCCCCGATAATGCAGGCCGTGAGGTAAGGCTCGGCGCGCACGTCGAAATTGGCCAGTGTGCTGTGCAATGCCACGGTGTAAATAAGCACGGCAATTTTGGCGACATCTTCGCTATGTAAGTCTCTGGCAATGAGGTAGGTGTAGCGCAGACTGAGCAGCCAGAACAGAAATGCGGGCAATTTGTATGCAAAGCCCGTGATGCCGAAGATTTTGTAGCTGATCGCCGCCATCCAGAACGGGAAATGGGGCTTATCGAGCCAGTCGTGGCCGTCGCCGTGGAGATTTATCCAGTCGTTATGAAGTACAATATGCTTGGCGATGGTGGCGTACAATGCGCCGTCGGGCTCGATGATGTCCAGCCAGAGCCCGGGGATGTTGAGCAAAATGCCGACGAGGAGCAGCCAGGGAAAATAGCGGTTCAAATAGGGGTCACGGTTGTTCATAACGTTGCGTATTTCGGGGGATACAGGAGTGCGTTAAAACTATGCCTGCCTTGTGATGTACGCACGAAGTTTTGAACTTGTGACGGTTGCGGATGTAAAATCCGTGTTATTTAATTGTTAATTGCGCGCAACTTACCCTTTTGCCGTCCGAACCCGGCCGGTTTTCAGCACCCCAGTCGGTGAGGATGTTTATAACCGGCTCGAGGCTTTTGCCGAGGTCGGTGAGCTGGTATTCCACACGCGGCGGAACTTCGGGGTACGCTTTACGACTGATGAGCCCGTCGCTTTCCATTTCGCGCAGCTGCAAAATAAGGATGCGTTCCGAAACCGCCGGCAGGCTGCGGCGGAGGTCGCTGTACCGCATGGCGCCATTAGCCAGCCGCCACAGGATAGAGGGCTTCCACCGCCCGCCGATGAGGTCCAGCGTGTAGGCCATGTCGCAATTCCCGTTGATCAGCATTTCGTTTTCAAGGTTCGTGGAGCTTTGTTTTCGCATAACTTACATTAATGTTAGTACTTGACAATTATGTTAGTACCTGTAAAAGTAAGAGTATCAGGATAGTTTTGCAACGAAATCAAACCTATCGAACATCATGCAAAATCTGAAAGACAAAGTCGCATTCGTAACAGGAGGGTCCAGGGGAATAGGAGCAGCTATCGTGAGGCGGCTCGCTGCGGAAGGCGCGAAGGTGACTTTTACCTACGTGAACGGCAAGGCGCAGGCCGAAGCGCTCGTGAGCGAGCTGGCCGGACGAGGCCTTAACGCTGCCGCCATTCAATCCGATAATGCAAAAGAAGGGGCCGTTTCGGCGGCCATCGACCAGGTCGTTGAACATTACGGCCGGCTGGATATCCTCGTCAACAGCGCCGGCGTGTATGTAGGCAAGCCATTCGAGGAGCATACGACAGGGGATTACGATTATGTGATGAATGTGAATGTAAAGTCGGTGTTCGAAGCCTGCCTGTCGGCGGCCCGCAAAATGGAGCGGGCAGGGCGGATCATTACCATCGGCAGCTGCATGGCCGATCGCGTGGCGGGGCCGCAGGCAACCTTGTACGCCGCCAGTAAATCGGCATTGTCGGGCTTTACGAAAGGGCTCGCGCGGGACCTCGGGCTCAAAGACATTACCGTCAACCTCATCCAGCCCGGGCCGGTGGATACGGACATGAACCCGGCGTCGTCGGCATTCTCCGACTCGCAGCGGGCCATGATGGCCATTCCGAAGTACGGCCGTCCCGAACACATTGCCGATGCCGTGGCCTTCCTCGCGAGTCCGGCCAACAGCTACACCACCGGCTCGGTGTTCACCATCGACGGAGGCACGCTAAGCTAGGTTTTTGGATCGCACGGATTAGTTTCCAATATTTACGGCCCATAATATGCCGCCCGTCCATTGGAAAAAGATCCCGCATTGCACAGCATGATCCTCGGCCACGTCCAGCGCCGGATCGCGCTCACGCCGGCCGAACAGGACCATTTCGTTTCCCTTCTCAAAATCCGGAGGCTGCTTCCCAGGCAATACCTCGTCCAGCAGGGCGACATTTGCCGGTACGAAAACTACGTGTGCAAAGGTTTTCTGCGGTCGTTTTATGTGGATGAGAAGGGGAATGACCACACGCTGCATTTCGCGATGGAGGACTGGTGGATCACCGATTCCACCAGTTACCATTTGCAGGTACCCGCCACGCGCAACATTGTGGCGCTGGAAAGTTCAGTTTTATTACAAATTGAAAAGGACGACCTCGAACAGCTGTACCGTGATATTCCCGTCTTCGAACGCTTCTGGCGCATACTCGAACAAAAGAGCGGCATCGCCCAGGACCAGCGCATCCTGAATGCCATTTCCATGACCGGCGCAGAGCGGTATGAAGCGCTCATTGCCAGATACCCGACCCTCGAACAGCGCATGCCGCAGCGCCATATTGCTTCCTACCTCGGCATTACGCCCGTTTTCCTGAGCCAGATCCGCAAGCAGGCCACCCGGCCCGACGCCCCCGGCATTAAACAAGTTTAAGGGGTTTTATTAAAATAGTTATACGTCCTCTGGCTGATCGGCCCGGTACTTTTGTAATCAAAAAACGAAGTATGGAAACGATTAGAAAGACGATATTCGACCCTGCCGAAATGCAGGGTAAAGCCTTGGCAAACAGGTTGGTGGTAGCACCGATGACGCGCGTAAGCGCCACAGCCGCGGGCGTGCCTACACAGGAAATGGCGGACTATTACGAAGCATTTGCCGCCGGGGGCTTCGGAATGATAATCACCGAAGGTACTTTCACCGACACGCTGTTCAGTAAGGCGAACTACGATCAGCCAGGACTCGTGAATGCGGAACAAATGGAGGGCTGGAAACGGGTGGCCGACGCCGTGCACCAGCACGATGCGGTGATCATCAGCCAGCTGATGCATGCCGGCGCATTGTCGGAGTTCAGCGACGAAACGATCGCGCCTTCGGCCGTGAGGCCCGTAGGTTTGCGAACAACGGACTTCACCAGCGCTCCAAGTCCTTTTCCAGTGCCCCGGGCAATGCAGCAGGAGGATTTTCAAAATGTCAGGGAAGGTTATGTAAATGCCGCCTTACTTGCACAGCAGGCTGGTTTCGATGGCGTGGAGCTGCATGCGGCCAACGGTTACCTGTTCGACCAGTTCATTACCCCGCATACCAACCTCCGAACCGACCAATACGGCGGCGACGAGCGGAACAGGCTGCGGTTTCTGATGGAAGTATACCAGGCGGTGAAAGCGGCATTGCCGGAACGTTTTATCGTGGGTATCCGGCTTTCGGAGAGCAAGGTGAACGACCTCACTTACCGCTGGCCGGGCGGGTCGGCCACGGCGCGACGGCTTTTTGAAGTACTTTCTGAAATTAACCCGGATTACGTGCATATTGCTGCGGAAGGCGGCCGCTGGGAACGCGAATGCCTCTATCCGGACGGCCTTTCGTCCAACAGCATTGCCAAAAGCATTCTCCGATCGCCCGTGATCGCCAATGGCGGAATGCATGACGTAGCATTGGCCGAAACGCTGCTGAATAGCGGTGCGGCCGACCTTGTGTCCATCGGCCGCGCCGCTATTGCCACGCCCGACTGGCCGCAGCGCATTGCCGCGGGCGAACCGGTGGTGCCGTTTTACAAGGAGCTCATCAAGCCCAGCCTTACGCTCGCCCATACGCGACGTGTGAAAGCACAGCAGCAAGAGTCGGACCTGTGTTTGTCATGATTAACAATACATTATCGCCGCGCGAAGTCCGGCCGCTCAAATACTTCGGCCACAGGCCGCGTTTCGATCCACCAAATCCGGTCGAGGGCCGGATCGTAGTAGCGGGCGAGTCGGCCTTTGAGCAGCATAATCCTTTTGATTTCGTGCTTTTCAGGCATCAGATTGCTGCTTGCACCGTACACCTGGCGGAAACCGTCGAGCATATACGGTTCGGTTTGCAGCCTGCCGGGATCGAAGGATGGGGCGTCCAGCACTTCTACATTGCCTTTTACGAGGGCTGCTGGCGGGGCGTCGCGGTGGATCGGGCATGTAAGGTAAACGATCTGCGTGCAGATGCCCACCATCGACGGCGCTCTGCGCTCCTGGTCCCAGCTGAGCATATAGGGGTAGCTTTTGAATGCCGCATTCACCTCGCGGTGCGTGACTTCCTTGCCGTTCAGGTACAGTTTGGTTTCTCCTTCATAGCCGACGAGCTCCTTTTTGCGGTCGAAATAACCTCCTTTGTAGAGTGTGATCACGTCTTTCGGGAATCGGTGCGTTCGCTGGAAATCCATTTTGAGCGCAACCTCATCGCGGAATGGACGCAGGTTTTGAAGTAAGTACGCTTTAAGTTCGGAGCGGGCGCGCCGCGGCTCGTACTTGTCGTAAAATGGCTTGGTGGGAATGTAGTAGTGGTTGCTCAGCGAAGCCGGTGGGCCTTGCGTTGTGAGGAAGGTCACATTAAACCCGTCGCCCCAGACGTAATCTTGCTGGTAAGTCTGGCCGGCAATCGACCGCTCGCGGCCTTTGCTAAGGTATTTCACCTCGTAGGAATGCATGACCCCCTTTTCCATCTTGACGGGCACCTCCGCAAAGTAGTAGCCGTCCTCGTCGGTCATGATCGTTTTGACGGTAAGGTCGTCGTGCGTCACAGTGAGCATTTCGCGGTCAAGCGGCTTGCCGGTCGAGGCGTCGAACAAGAGGCCCGCCAGGTGAATGTGGTCTTTGGGCTTCCGGCTGCTCACGGTTTTCTTGTCCGACTGCCATTGCCGCATGAAGATGCGTTTCACGGGCGCTGGTTTCGGTTGGTCAACCCTGAATGCCGCCAGCATCACCGCCAGCAGCGGCAGTGTGAACAGGAAACACGCCAGCAATATACGCGGGCTAGCATTTTTGTTCATCATCACAATCCGCTGTTTCAGGGAATGGTAACCGAACTGGTTGACGAGCGAAAACTCGGCACCAACGGCCGTTTTGAGCAATAAATACTGGTATGCTTTGGTATCCGGATGATTTTCGAGCACTTTCTCATCGGCAATGTATTCGAGATTCTGCCGGATCGCGCTGCGGATGAGCCACACGAACGGGTTGTACCAGTTGATGATGCACAGGATTTCGGACCAGATCACGTCCACCGAATGCCATTGCCGCACGTGGATGTACTCGTGCAGGATCATGTCCTGTAATTCGTCGGGCTGGTGCAGGGTTGGATTATAGAAAATGGAGTTTCCGAAGGAGAACGGGCTGATTTCGAGGTCGAAATGGTAGATCCTCACGCCGTCGTCCGACACGAGCCACGATTCCGCCTTAATGCGCCGGTAGGACCGGATGTGCATGCACAGCCTGGAAACCATAACCACCATGCCGGAGATCCAGAGCATGGCAATCCAGTCGGTAGGAGTAGGGCCGGCGGGGCTTTCTGCCACTGGCGGCGGCACGACGATCGCCGGTGCCTGCGCCTGTGTGATCGTGGGCACGCTTTGGACAAACGTGCGGGCCGGCAACGTGGCTGGTGCTTGTTCGATCACCGTGTTAATATTGATGTGCGGAATGATAAAGCAAAGTGCGGAGTACAGCAGCAGATAATGCCGGTTGGCGTTGTAAAAAGTGAGCTTGCGCAACACAAACTGGTAAAAAAGCGCGATCAAACCGAAGCTGACCGACAATTTGAGCAGGTAATCCAGGAATGCCGACATAGCTGACTGGGTTTGAGGTTACTTTTTACCTTCTATAATGCCGATAATCTCCCGCAGTTCGTCGGCCGATATTTTGTTTTTCTGCGCGAAAAAACTCACCAGTTCCTTGTAGGAATTTTCGAAATAATCTTTCACCACACTTCCCATAAACTTCTGTTTATAAGCCTCTTCGCTGATCGCCGGGGCGTAGAGGTACGCATTGCCGATCAGCCGGCTGGTGAGGTAGCCCTTCTTTTCGAGATTCTTGATGGTGGAAGCGACTGTCGTATAGGGTGGGGCGGGAGGTGCCATTGCTTCCATAAACGACTTCACACTGCCTTCTCCCGTTTTCCATACCGCCAGCATGGCGTCTTGCTCCTGTGTCGTTAATTTTTCCATATCTACGATTTTTTCGTAATTCTACGAACTGTTCGTAATTAAGTCAAATATTTTGGTGAAAAATATCAGATGACCGGCACGGGCATGTCAGATGCCGGGATTCCGGCTTTTGTAAAACTGCACTTTTTTGAACATTTCGATCAGCGTCGATACTTTCAGTTTGTCAAAAATGCGTGATTTGTAGGTGCTAACCGAGCTTTCGGTCAGGTTGAGTTTGATGGCAATTTCTTTCGTCCAGTAGCCTTCAATAAGCATATCCATCACTTCCAGTTCGCGTTGCGACAAGTGTTCGAGGGGATTTTCGCCATTCGGTTTGTTCTCGACCGTGTTGCGGAGGAGCTGCTGCTGCACGGCGGTGCTGATATAGTTGCCTGCTTCAAGCATGGATAATATTGCTTTTTTAATCTCCTCCTGCGAAGCGTTTTTTGAAAGAAATCCATTGGCTCCTGCTTTCATGTAATGCAATGCGTAAATCTCTTCTTCCAGGCTGGAAAAGATCATGATCAGGACTTTCGGCTGAATTTCACGGATCTTCGGGATCATATTGAAGCCTTCACCGTCTGGAATGTTGATGTCCAGCACGACGAGGTCCGCCGGAGAGTGCGACAGTTGGGTAAGGGTCTCACTGAAAGAACCAGCCTCGTACACGACCACCGGATTCAGTAAGTCGAGGATCAGGAACCGGGTGGCCAGCCTGACAATCGCATGGTCTTCAACCAGTAAGATTTTTTTCATTTTTCAGAGAAGGGATTGTATCGGTTTCAGACCGCCCGCCATTTTCGGGACGCTATTAGTTGGGAATCAAATGCAGTAAATATTGGATAAATCTCCAATTATTTAAGGCAATACTTATCCAGCGGTCTGTACAAGTTTACAGTTAATTGTGCGTATAGGCAAAAAAACTTTTACTTGTCGAAATGCGCAAGAAGCCGTTCTTAACGTCCAAAAACGCGGTTTACATCATGTAGGCAGGTGTTTTCGACGAATTTTAGCCCTCCAAACGCCTGCCAGCCGACGATTCTAGACGAGTTTGTTTGATGTATGTTAGAGAAATTTCTACATTTACATGTAGGAGTAGATGCATTTAATTTGTACTTAAACAAGGTATATTAAAAACGAATTACTTGCTACGAGGTCATGAGTAGAATTATGACAGATTTGAAACGGTTATCGGCAGGGCCAACTGTCTGCCATTCAGCAATTTTATGAATATACTCATTATCGAGGACGAGCCGCTGACGGTGCTTGGGTTGAAACAGAAAATCAAAGAAATCAATCCCGCCGCGATGGTGGATAATGCCCCGTCCGTCGACATGGCTTTTGAACTGACCGGACAAAACACTTACGAACTGATTATCCTCGATATCGACATTAAAGGCAAGGCAGGCGCCGGAGTGGTGGAGCGCATGAAAACGCTTTATCCCGCCACCGCGATTCTCGTGATCACGGATTTAGATGAGCGCATTTACGGACTGCCGTATATCAAGGCAGGTTCTGACGGATTTTTATCCAAACTGGCGCCATCCGCACAGTTCGACGAGGCAATCCGGGGCATGATGGTGATGGGTAAATATGCCAGTACCGCTTTGCAGCAGCAGATTATCCAGGAAAACCACGTCACGCGGTCCGTGCGGCATGCCAATCCGCTCAAAAGCATTTCCGCCCGAGAGAAGCAGGTCATGAACCACCTGATCGCCGGAAAGTCCACCGCCGAAATCGCCGCAATTCTGAACATTAACAAGACAACCGTGGGTACTCACAAAATGCGGATACTCCGGAAAATGCAGGTCAATAGTCTCATCAAGCTGATCGAAAAGGTCAGAATGTTGAGTTAGAGACATTTATATCAATAACCCGCACCCCCGACGCGTATTGACGACACTTCTATGAAATTTTTATGTATTGAAAACCACCCGCTTCTGTTGCTGGGACTAAGAATGGTTTTTGCCGAATGCTACCCGCATGCAACCGTCGCCCACGCTGCTACGTTCGAAGAGGCGCTTACTATACTCGAAACGGAAACGTTCGCTCTGGCGGTGGTAGACATCGAAATCCCCGGCGGCGAAAACGTGCGGATGATGGAAATCATGCGCGAAAAGCAGGTCGGACTTCCTATTCTGATCCATTCGGGATTCGATGAAAAGGTGTATGCGCTGCCCTACCTGCAAGCCGGGGCGGACGGCTTCATTTCTAAGCAGGCGCCGCATGAGGAATTCAAGAATGCGGTGCAGGCGATCCTCGATCACGGCCGGTATGTCAGCTACGAAGTCCAGCAAGTGTTCCTCACCAGCTTCACCGACACCAGCGGCCGCTCCACGGGCAACCCGATTGTGTCGCTCTCACCCCGCGAGCGCCGCGTAATGCAGCTCATGACCGAGGGAAAATGGACAAAGGAAATAGCGGCCATCATGAACCTGAAAGAAAACACGATCAGCACGTACAAAAGGCGCATTTACGACAAAATGCAGGTGAAGGACCCGGTGGAACTATCAAAAAAAATAGCGTTGTTCAGATAACAACGCTATTGTATGGTCATGCCGGCGCACGAATCGTGCAATTGGCCCGGGCTATTTCGCCGGCTTTTTGAATATCGCCGGATCTACCGGGGAGTTGACGGTGATCTTGTTGGTAATGAACGACATCGTGCCCATTTGCGCGTTGCTGATCTCCATGGTATTCGGGAATTTCACGCCATCGACTTCCTTGTAATCCGACATTTCGATTTCGCCGTCCTGGCCGTTCATTGATACCTTCACTTTGCTTACGAGGTAGGTGTTCGCGTCGAGGTACTCGTCGATCACCTGGCCGTCCTGCGTGGTGAGTTTCAGGTGAAATGCGTCTTTTTTGTTAACCGTTTCTTTACCTACCAGCTCCACTTTGTTGCCTTTTTCCTTGTAGTTCACCAGGCCGCCGAATGGGTCCAGCGAGCTGAGTTGCTGTTTGAGCTGGTCGGCAGGCATATCTTCCGGCTCGCCGGTGCCGCCCATCATCGTCGGACGGATCATCCAGCCCTGGCCGTTGTCCACCACCTGCACCATGGTGTTACCCATCACCGTCGATTCGTTGCGCACGGACTTACCCACGACGAGCGTCGTTTTATTGGGTATTTCCATGCCCTGCACCGCCAGGGAGCGGTCGGTGATCACGGTATTCACAGCTTTGATCTTGTCGAGCCCACCGAGGGCAGCGACGTGTTTATCTACGATTTCGTCCACAGTCTGCGCAAAGGAAGCGGTAGAAACGAGCGCTACTGCCAGCGTCCACATTAGTTTGTTTGTTTTCATAACCGAAGTTGTATTTTGAGTTAAACAGGCTTGTGTAAGTTCATGAAATATTGTCGCACTTAGCGAGGGGCGTTTCCGCCGCCCTGGCCGCCACCGCCTTGCTGCTGGCCTCCGCCTTCGCTTTTCACGTCGTCATTGTTCACGGATTTGGCTTTTCTGCGCGGCGCGTCCATTGTCATTTTACCTATTTTGTAGGTGAATGTGAGGCGGAACCCGCGGTTGTACAAATAAATGTCATTGACCTGGTTGAACTGCAAGGAAGTCAATTCGGTATGCATTTTAAATCTTTTGCTCAGGAAGTTTTCCGCAGCGAGGCCGAGGCTGGCCTTTTTATTGGCAAATTCCTTCTTCACACCGACGGTGTAGAACCCGAATCCGCCCTGCTTACCCTGCAACTGGATCTGCTGACCTTGCATGAATCCGAACGCCTGCGCGCCCCAGCCATTGCCGAAGGTAGCCTGCGAGAACAAACCACCGCTGATATTCACCCCGGTGTTGTCGATTTCCTGCGAAATCCCGTCCTGTCCGACTGTTTGGCCGGTCAGCTTCGTGTAAAATGCATTGGCGAACATCCCGAAGTTGATTTTGGAAGTAGCGGCGATGTTGGCGAAGATGTTCGCGCCGTAGGCATGCTGCTTACCGATGTTCTCGTAGGTCGTCACGATGGCGCCCGCGAGCGTATCCGAAGGCTGGCGTACCTGCGTGATCGCATTGTTCGTGAACCGACCGAAGAATGTAGCATTCACATACGTTTTCTTGATGTTCTTACTCAGCCCGAGTTCGTAGTTGTTTGTAAGTTCCGGGCGCAGTTCGGGGTTACCGACGGTAATGTTCTGCGGGTTGGCCGAGTTAAAGTTGGGGTTGAGCTGCTGCAAGCCCGGGCGCTGGATGCGTCGGTTGTAACCCAGTTTCACGGTGGTTCCCTTAAATGTTTTGGATGCATTCACACTCGGCACGAGCACGCCGTAATTGCCCACACCCACCACACCTTCGTTCGTGGCCGCGTCGATAAATGTGTGTTCGTAGCGCAAGCCGCCTTTGAAAGTGTAGCGCTTTTTAGTCGTATAAGTGTAGGACGAATAGGCCGCGGCAATGTTCTGATGGTAAGTCAGGTCACCGGCAGGCTGGTCGGTTTCGGGGCGGTAGTCGCCGGTAGGTTCGGCGATGAGGAAGCTGTATTTACTTTTTACTTCCCGGAAAATGCCTTTTCCACCGAATTCCAGCATCTGGTTTTTCTTAATAGGTGTCTGATAGTCAGATTGGAACGTAAATTCCTGGTTAATGCTCTTGTTCAGGTTCCGCTGGCGCGCTTTCAGGTTTTTATCGTCAAAAATGTCGGCGTCGAAGTCATTGGTCAGGTCATTGCGGCTGTACAGCGTCGATACGCTCCATTCCTGCTGCGGCTTGAACGTATGCAGGTAATCGACGTTCACGTCCACCGTTCCCGAAAGGTTGTCGGCAGCCACATTACGTGCTGAAAGCACATCCGTCGAGCCGGTTTTCATTAGTCGGGTGGCGAGGTCCTGCTGGTTGGAGAAATTGCGTACGCCGTATTTCACACCGGCCGTGAGGCTTTGGTTTTTGGAAATGTCGTAATCAAAACCCAGGTTATAGTTACCGAAAAGGCCGTGGCTGGAACCGTCGCCGGTTTGGCGCGTGGTTGTGGTAACGTTCTCTACGGTGCTGGTTTGTTCCAATGTGCTTTTGGTTACCGTATTGTACATCCCTCGTCCGAAGCCGCCGATCGTGAAACCGGCTTTGCCCTTGCGGTAGCCGCCATTGAGTGCAAGCATGGAACCACGGTTTCCGACACCCGCGTCGATATTCAGGTTTAAACCTTGCAGGGAGTTCTTTTTGGTAATGATGTTAATGATCCCGCCCGAGCCTTCTGCATCGTATTTGGCTGATGGGCTGGTGATCACTTCTACCGACTTAATCTGGTCGGCCGGGATTTGTTTCAATGCATCGGCTACGCTGTTGGCGATGATCGTGCTGGGTTTGTTGTTGATCAGCACGCGTATATTCTGGCTTCCGCGCAGCGATACGTTGCCGTCCAGGTCAACGGTTAGGAGCGGAACTTTGCGCAGGATGTCGGTAGCGTCGCCACCTTTGGCGGTAATGTCCTTTTCGGCATTGTAAACGAGGCGGTCAACTTTCTCTTCGATCAACGCGGCTTGTCCGGTTACCGTTACCTCATTCAGGGTTTTGGTATTGGAGCCGAGGCTGATCGTCCCGAGATCCACGTCCTGTCCTTTGCCGAGCTTGATATTGTCGACGGTTTTATTGGCATAACCAATGAACGATACGAGTATCTTGTAGTCGCCGGCAGCGAGTTTGGTGAGCGCGAATTTCCCCTTATCATCGGCTACCGTTCCGTCAATGGCCTTGTTGTTCGACTTGTCGTAAAGTGCAATGCTAACAAATTCGATGGGTTTGGATGAAGCGGAATCAACGATGGAACCGGTAATTCTGGCCGATCCCTTGGGGCTTTGGTCGCCGGCCGTTCCGGGCAGGGCTTTGGGCTGGCTGCTTCCTGCGGCGGGAAATTGCGCAAATGCCGGTGACAGGAGTGAGCAGGCAAGGATGGAAACAACGAGGAGAAATCTTAGCATTTTCATGGGTTTGGTAAATGACGCAACAAAAATGCTTGTGCGAGGGCTCCTCTGAAAGCAAAATATGACAAAGGCCGAAATATAGGGGATGGATGAAGGGTTCGGCGCGATGGGCGATAAACCGGCCGCCATACGCCCCCAGGGCCGGCCCGAAGTGGATCGGCTGGCCGAATACGGCCGCAGACTAACAAAATCGGCAACTTACTGAACGGTTCCGTCATTCCTGTATTAAATTGTAAAACTTGCATGCTTTCGAACTAACCTCTGTCCCGTCAAACCAGGTGGCCTTTGTTAAATGTCTGTGTGTTGGTCTGTTTGCGCTGCTGGCGGCGGGTTCCCTATGCCGCGGGCAGTTGCCGGATTTCAATGTGCAGCTGCTCGACGACCAGAGCAGCATCCAGACGGCCAATGCGTCGAGGATCATCCGCGACCGCCACGGGTTTCTCTGGGTCCTTTCGCCAAGGCACATTCAGCGTTTCGACGGCCAGAATGTGCGCCGGATCGAAACGCAGGGCGAAAACCTGCTCGATATCGCAGCCGACAGCTCCGGCACGGTTTGGACGGCGTCGGGCAGCGGCATCCGCAACTACCGTATCGGCGACCGTTCACTGCGAAAAATTCCTCTAACCGGCCCCGCCATTGCACCACTCAACAAGCTGAACAAATTGCAGGTAACCCCCGACAACCGGGTATGGGCCAATGCAGGCCGCGGCCTGTACCGCTACGATCCTCGCGCCGGCTCCTTCCGCTTCGTTCCAATGGCTGGGCTTGAAAACCATTACTTTTACCGGCGGATTTTCAGCAGGAAAGATTATCAGCTGTACCTGGCGGATGTGCGAACGGTATTCTGCCACGATACGCGCACCGGACGCACGCGCCGGGCCGCATTCGCGGATGTGCGGGCAGTGGTGCCTGTGAGCGACGATGTGGTGTGGGCGAGCAACAATCTGTTACAGACGTTTGAAATCAACTTCGCTTCGGGAAATGTGCGGCAAATCGCTCCGGCCGATGCGAACAACCCGGAAGGAATTCCGCTTGCGGAGCTGATCAGCATTACACCGCTGGACGGTGACAGAAAACTCGTGAATACTACCAAAGGCTGCTTTTTGCACCACATTCACCGCCGGACATTCACCCGCGCCACGCTCTTCGACTCCGGTAAGCCGCTGCCGAATGATGAGAATTACGCCGACTTTCATGATCAGAACGGGACGCAATGGATACTTTCCCCGGAAGGCATCCTGTTTTTCAGGCCGCTGGCGCATACCGTCGGCTGGCTCAATGGCGTCAGCGATCCTGGTTTGAGCAATAATGTCAAATCCATCGCCGAGGATGCGCAGGGAAATATCTGGCTCGGTACGTCCCGCGGGCTGGCGGTGCTGGATATTCGCAGCGGTAAGGTGAATGCTGTGAAGCTGCCTGGCCGTAGGGACGGGCATTTGGGGGAGGTAAGAGGGCTGATTTTTGATGGAAAGCACCTGCTCGTGGCGGCCAGCGGCGCATTGCCCATGCTGGTTGATCCGGTGCGCAAAACTTTCGCCGATTTGCATTACCCTGCCGGGGTGAAAGGGGAGGCCCTCCGCTCCAAACTGAACGACGATGCCGTTGGAACCATGATCAGAAAGGCCGATGGGAATTTCCTTATTATGGGCGAACTGGGCTGCTACGAAGTGCGGGCCGGATCCTACCAAATTGCGGAAATACCTGTCGAGGGATTTGAAAAACTGATCCAGACCGTGGCCCGCGACGCGAACGGGCATCACTGGATGGGAACTTACCAGGGCTTGCTCGTTACGGATCAGGACTTTCGGAATGCGCTCTCGGATAGCGGTTTCGCTCCGGGAAAGCTTGTGGGAGCGGTGCTCGTCCGGAACGATTCTACGGCATGGTGCGGCTCGGTGGGCGTTTACGAAGTAGTGAAAAGCGGACGTTCGCTCCGCAAACGCAAAATCTTTCCCGAACTGGCCAACCAGCGGATTTCGATGATCCACCGCGACAAAGGCGGGCGGATATGGATCGGCGGCGATGACGGCCTTTACCTGCTCAATCCGAATGCCGACAAGCTGCAATGGTTCGATTTCAGGGATAACATTCAAAACAAACCTTTCAATAGCAATGCTGTGCTCGAAGCGGCTGACGGCCGGATGTACGTCGGCGGCTTGAACGGATTGAACTATTTCGATCCGGCGCTCCTGAAACACCGCGAAGAAAAACTGAATGTGATCATCGCCGCCGTAACCGCGAACCAGGACGATTCCCTGCTCACCGAAACCGCAGCGCCGCTCACGCTCGACTGGACGCAGAATTCCGTGGAAATCCAGTATCTGACACCCTATTTCAGAAACCCGGGCAAACTCATGTACCGGTACCGCCTCAGCGGGCTCGACGACGCCTGGACGGACAATGCGCGCAACAGCCGGGTGAGGTTCACGTCGCTGCCGCCTGGTTCGTACACCTTCTCGGTCGCTGCCAGCCTGGACGGGCTCACATGGTCGGAAACGGCAAGGCCATTGTCCTTCGTGATTTTGCGGCCCTGGTGGAAAACGTGGTGGTTCACGGCGGCTTTGCTTCTGGCGGCAGGTGGACTTGCTTATTGGCTTTTCAAACGGAGGTTATGGGTTATCAAGCGCCAAACCGCATTGCGGGAACACATGGCCGAACTGGAAATGCGGGCATTGCGCGCGCAAATGAACCCGCATTTTATATTTAATTGCCTCAATTCCATTAACCGATACATCGTCAAAAGCGACAATGCGACGGCGTCGCTTTACCTGACGCGTTTTGCCAAACTAATACGGCTTATCCTCGACAACTCCAATAGCAAGAAAGTGCTGCTTTCCAACGAGCTGGAAGCCTTGAAGTTATACATCGAAATGGAGCGGATACGGTTTGATAACCAATTCGACTATCAGTTTATGCTCGGAGAAGACGTGCATCCCGACTCAATCGAAGTTCCATCGCTGATCATCCAGCCCTATGTCGAGAATGCGATCTGGCACGGGTTGCTGCACAAGGAGAGTCACGGGAGCCTTTGGATCAGGATCAGGATGCTGGACGAATGCACGCTGGAATGCATCGTGGAAGATAATGGCGTGGGGCGCGGGAAGGCGGCGGAATTCCGCAGCAAGTCGGCTACCGGGAAGAAGTCGCTGGGCATGAAACTCACCGAGGACCGCATTGCGGTGCTCAACCAATATGCCCGCACGAATGCGAGTGTCGCCATTGTGGACCTGGTCGACGACCTCGGCCAAGCCGCAGGAACGCGGGTGATTGTCAAAATCCCTGTTTGAAGTAGTGAGCCTGTTTGAAGGTATTAAAAGATAAAAACCGAATGAACTTATGATTAAATGTGTGATCATCGACGACGAAAACAATTGTCTCGAAATGCTGGAATGGCTGCTCAAAACCTACGCTCCGGGTGTGTCGGTGGCGGCCATGTGCAGCTCGGGCGAAAAGGGCATCGAGGCTATCCGTGAACACCGGCCCGATGTCGTTTTTCTGGACATCGAAATGCCGCGGATGAATGGTTTCGATATGCTCGAAAAGTTTGATAAGCTGCATTTCGACGTCGTTTTTACAACCGCCTATGACAAGTTCGCGATCAAGGCATTCAAATACAGCGCATTGAATTACCTACTGAAACCCATTGACCCCGACGACCTGATCGAGACCATCCGGCGGATCGAGGAGAAGCGGAGCGTGCCGTCGCGCGAACAGATCGAACTGCTGTTCCAGAATGTGAGACAGATGAAAAACACGCCGCAGCGGATCGCGCTCACCGCCGGCGACGGGATGATTTTTGTGCCTACCCAGGATATTCTCTATTGCGAGGCCGAAAGCAACTACACGAGCGTCGTGCTCGTTACGGGCAGGAAAGTAGTGGTTTCCAAGGTTTTGAAAGACATCGACGAAGCCCTCAGCGGCCCCGATTTCTACCGTGTACACAATTCCTACCTTGTGAACCTGAACCGCATCAAGAAATTTGTACGCGGCGAAGGCGGCTATATCGTGATGGACAACGATGTGGCCATCAGCATTTCAAGATCGAGGCGACAGGAGTTCATGGAAATGTTCGCCCGTTTTTGACCGGATACTCAAATGAATTTTATTAAACGGTTTTGTTTATTTAATTAGTAATCAGCGAGTTGTGAATGTGATTTATGCAAAATGCCCTGCCGGATGCAGGGCATTTTACGTTTCTGTCGATTTGCTCAATAAACGTGCAGGCGGCTCAATGCCATGATGCGGCGGCGATGGGCGGATATAATTTTGTCGTGTCAGTTAGCAAAATACCTGTCCGCAGCAATCAGATTATTTACAATCAATTATTATTTACTAGTCATGAAAAATCTATTGAACAAGAGTCGCCTGAGCAGCATTGCATTATTGTTTGTCATCGTTTTCACTTTCTCCTGTAAAGACGACAAGGAGCCTGTGCCGCAGGGAAACCTGCTGTTTTATACCAACTACACCCCGGAAAAATACGACCGAATCGACGTTATTGTCGATGGCAAAATCATGGGGTCGATTTCCGAAACGGCGGCGGTGAGGCCGGAGTGCAATGCGCAGGGCAGCGCGGCGGTAGTAAGCCTTACATTGCCCGTCGGCAGCTACGCGGTGTCGGGCAAGCGGTATAAAGGCGGCGAGCTGGTTGGGAACTGGAAGGCGAGTTCGGCCAGCGTTACCATTGAAGAATGCAAACGGATCAGGTTTGTGGAGTAACAGCGTGAGAGGACGGGCGCCAGCCGCCCGAAGTAGAATACCATGACAGTCCCGCGGCTTTGCTGCGGGACTGTTTGTTTTTCATAAACCAATGTGTCTGATCACCTTCGTTTATAGTTTGTAGTGATTTTGTAGAAATTGTGAGAAAAAAATAAGCCTTGCGTACCAATATTTACTACAAATCTCATTTATTTGCATTTCTGAAAGCACCCGCCACGATACAACTCTTATTCAATTAAACCGAAACTAATCCCGGTAGTGAGTTATGATCTTGCAATGGATCTGTGTCATCATATTGACAGCGGCGGGGCTGCTGGTGTTTTCCCTGTGGGCGCGCAGCCGCTACTTCCGGCTCGCCCATGCGCGCAGGCTGCTCGAAATGCAGGTAGAAGACCTTTCCCGAAAACTCGAATTTAGCAATGGGCTGAAACAAAAGATCACGATGATGATCGCCCACGATCTCCAGTCGCCCCTGCATTTTCTGAATGTACTTTCCGAACATGTGTCGCGCTTTGCGGCCAATAACCAGCTGTCCGAGGTAAAAGCGGGCACGGAGGAGATGCGTAAGGCCACCGGCAACATCCACGCATTTGTGAAAGAAGTGAACCTCTGGGCGCGTTCGCAGCACGAGAACTTCCAGCTGGCGGAGCATTCGTTTTCTTTCAATGAGCTGGTAGGAGAGTTGCAGCAGTTTTTCGAGGATATGCTGCTGCTCAATCACAACGTGCTCACGGTTGATTGCCCGGACGAAGTGTATGTTTACACCAATCGCGACATTCTGAAAGCCGTCCTGCGGAACCTGATCGACAATGCGAACAAGCATACGCGCGGAGGGGAAATAAAGCTCGTTTTCACCAACGAACCGAATCATTCGCTGCTCACCATCGCCGATAACGGCAGCGGAATGCTTCCGGCCGATCTACAAAAAATCCGCCGCAGACTTTCAAACCCTATGTTGAATGCGCCCGTGGAGCCGAATAGCAGGCTGGGCTACCAGCTCATCGCCGACTTCGCGCACACGCTGGGCTACGCAATGTCGGTGACGAGCAGCAGAGGCATTGGTACTTCGGTAAGTATCAGCGGGTTGAAATGCGGCAGTCCGGCCGTCGGCGCGCTGCTTTCAGCCGAGGTTATAGGCATCTGCCAGCCTGACTAACGCGGCTTTATTGGGAATATTGAGCTTCTTGAAAATCCTGCGCTTGAAGGTGTTAACGGAAGTATACTGCACTTGCAGTATTTCGCTGATCTGCGTCACCGAGTAATCTTTTGCCAGATAGGTCGCTACCTGGAATTCCCGGGCCGTCAGCCGGTCGAACGGGTTGGCCGACTTACCCGTGAGCGTGTCGTTGATCAGGATGTTGGCCAGGTTCGTGCTGGCGTACCGTTTGCCGCTCATGATGGTGGTTACGGCTCTGGCGAGCTCCTCGGGCGAAGAGTCTTTTTCGAGGTAACCATGCGCGCCCTGTTGCAGCGACCGTTTGCCGAAAACGCTTTCATCATTCATGGAAACGACGAGAATCTTCGTCTCACTGTAAAAATCCCGGATCCATTGCAAAAGCTCCGTAGAATCGGTGTCGGGCATGTTCAGGTCGAGCAGGAGGAGGTCATAGCGATGTGCCGTAAATTGCGCCCTTACCGACTCACCATCCCAGCTCTCATCTATCTGGCTCTCCGAAAAATAGTTGGTAAGCACCAGTTTCAGTCCGTACCTCACCAGTGAATGGTCGTCGGCTATCAATATTTTCATCATTTCGAACGTCGAGAATCTAATTAATGGCAATATCGCAAGAATTTGGGCGGTTCTGCAAGTGCCGGGTCATGCTGCTTAAAACAAAGTGCCCGAATAGGCGGTCAGTTTCTCGGGCAGATCGTCGTCTCCGAGCATTTCTTTGAGGTCTATTTCAATGTTGCGGATGATGGTACTCACGGGTGTATCGTTCAGGAGGCCTTCAAACGGATTTTCGCTGATATCGCCCACGTATTCCATAAACATAAACACCCATGACACGATCATATTAAATGGAATGAGCAGAAACATGAATTTTTCGCCCAGATCAAGGAACTGCGGCAGCAGCCCGAATGGCAGGAGCGTCATGAAAATGAAGATAAAAAGCGTGGAAGTCGTTGCGTACTGGCGCGGGAACGGCGTGTTCTTGATCCGTTCGCTTTTGCCCTGCTCATCGTACAGTTTCGAAACGAGGTCCTGCAATGCCACATGCTGATAGGCATCGAGCGAGCCCGCACGGCGCAGGTCGCGGATGTGCTGCGATTGCAGGTCGAGGATTTGCGTCGCCTGGTTCTTTTTGTCCTTGATCAGCGCCAGCTCCGATTCCGGCAGGTATTTGGCTATTTCAATGTCGCAGGGCACTTGTGCGCGCCGGAGGGCTCTGCGCTGGCGCTCGCTCGCGCGGTCCTTATGCTCCCAGTTGGTGCGCTGCGCCATCGAGTTTTTCAATGCATAAAGCCAGGCAATGTGTCTGTAAATGATGGTTCGGTTTTCAATGGCGGCGGAAATGGTGTCCGAATCCGGTGAGCAGGTGGTAAATGAGCGCACTGCTGCGCTGAACGACCGGCTGTGGTTCGTGATCGCACCCCAAACTTTGCGCGCTTCCCAGCTGCGGTCGTAGGACTGGTTGTTTTTGAAACCAACAAAAAATGCCGTGGCCGTACCCACCAGCGACACAGGCAGCCAGGGGATCGCCACCCATTTCCAGTCTAGATATTCATAAACAAAAATGGCGGTGGAACCTGTGAAGAGCGAAAACAGGACCATCCGCCATGAATAGTAGTAGACGATAATGGGAGATAGGAAACGGTTGATATACATAAAGCGCCTTTGAGTGAATGGAGTGATGGTTTTGAACCCCCTAAAATGCAAACAAATCGCATCATAGGCAATGCCCGCCGCGCCGCGCCGCCGGAAGAACGCTTGGAGGAAACGGGCGGTAACGACTATATTTACCCTTCGAACATAACCTTTAACCCGCTCCGCTGCCATGCGGCTGTCGGAATGTGTGCGCGAAAAGCAGGTTTACGCGCGGCCCAAACGAATCCCTGAATGGAAAAAGAGAACGAATTGTTCGGCGTGAAAGAGATCGCCAGGCGTGCCAATGTCTCCACCGCGACGGTCGACCGTGTGCTGCACAACCGGACCGGCGTTTCGGAAAAAACCAAGGCGAAGATCAATGCGATCATCAAGGAAATGGACTATCAGCCCAATATCCTGGCCAGCCGCCTGGCCTCGCGCAAGATCATCAGCCTCGCGGCGCTGATCCCCGACGTGTCGGAAGAAACGGATTTTTGGTCGGCCCCGCTGGCGGGTATCCGGCGTGCAGAGGCAGAAATGAAGCAGTATGGCGTGCAGGTGCAGGTTTTTTTGTTTGATTTGAATGATAAGGATTCATTTGCGGGCCAGATCCGCCATGTACTCGACGGCGGGTTTCATGGAATCCTGATCTCCCCCTCGTTTATCGGGGAAACCCAAAAGTTCGCATCCGAATGCAATCGCCGCAAGATTCCCTATGTGTTCATCGACTCCGACATTCCCGATCTCAACAGCCTCTCCTACATTGGCCCGCACCTGCGCAAGAGCGGATATGTAGGCGCCAAACTCCTCACTTACAGGCTCGAACCCGAGAAGAAAGTGCTGATCATCAACATTTCCAAGGAGGTTGATAATTTCAATTACCCCGAAATCGAGGACGGTTTCCGGGCCTATTTCAACGACAACAAGCAGCCGAACGAGATCGTACGCATTGATATTCGTGAAACCGATTACCAATCGGTAGCGCGGCACCTTACCTATGTGTTCCATTTAAATAAGGACATCGGCGCGGCATTCGTCACCAATTCGCGCGTGCACACCGTCGCGTCATTCCTGAAAAACAGCCACCGGACACACGTTTCGCTGATCGGCTACGATTTTGTAAAAGAGAATGTGGATTACCTGGAAAACAATGTGATCGATTTCCTGATCTGCCACCGCCCGGACGACCAGGGCTATCGGGGCATGATGGCACTTTACCAGACGCTCGTAGTGAATGCGCCCGTGACGCGGCAGAACTACATGCCGATCGACATCGTCACGAAGGAGAATTACGAGTTTTACCAGAATTAATTTCCTCAAAAATGGAAATTACAAATTCTTTTCTACCTTTACGGGCACGTGCCCGTAATTCATCATTCATTCATATTTCACTCAAAGCCAAACCCTTTTACATTGGAAAAATCGGAGAACAATCTGCTCAAATGGCTTAGGTCGCTCGGTCCCGGTATGATCACCGCGGCACTGGTTTTCGGGCCCAGTAAAATGACCATCACTTCCAAAATGGGTGCCATTTACGGCTACTCGCTGCTTTGGCTGGTGGTAGTGGCCATTTTCTTCATGGCGATATTCACCACCATGGCCACCCGCATCGGCGTTGCCACTGAGCAGTCGCTCCTTGCCACGGTGCGCCAGAAGTGGGGCAGGGGCGCGGCTGTTGCAATGGGCATCGGGGTTTTTCTGGTGGCTTCGTCGTTTCAGGCGGGTAATTCGGTGGGTGTGGGCATTGCGGCCGGTGAGCTGTTTCATACCTCGCCGGTACCGTGGATATTGTTTTTCAATGCGCTGGCGATTTGTCTGCTGTTTTTCAGGAGTTTCTATTCGGTGCTGGAAAAAACGATGATTTTCCTGATCGTGCTGATGCTCCTTTCGTTTATCACCACCCTGTTTTGGGCCAAACCCGATGCCGCCGAAATGGCGGGCGGGCTGGTAACCCCGGAGGTGCCGGAGGGCTCGCTGGGGCTGATTATCGCTTTCACGGCCTCCTGTTTTTCCATCGTGGGCGCGTTGTACCAGGCCTACCTGATCCAGGAGCGCATCCGCATTAACCCAGCCGTGCGCCACGGCCGGAACGACAGCATTACCGGCATCATCCTGCTCGGCGTCATGTGCCTGATCGTGATCGTGTGCGCCGCGGCAATTTTGAAACCCCAGGGCATTTCGGTCACTTCCGCGTCCGACATGGCCAAAGCCCTCGAACCGCTTTTTGGCAGCAATGCCTCGGCGTTTTTCCTGATCGGGCTTTTTGGAGCGGCGTTTTCGTCGGTCATCGGTAATGCGTCGGTGGGCGGCACGCTACTGGGCGATGCATTAGGCCTGGGCAGTAATTTTTCTTCCAAACAGGTCCGCTATCTGGTCGCGCTGGTGATGGTGATCGGCGCCTTTGTGGCCATTCGCTTTGGCAAACTACCCCTCGAACTCATCGTTTTCGCGCAGAGCGTCACCATTTTCGTCGTGCCGTTTATCGGGACGGTCATGTACCTGGTCGCCAACGACGCGAGTATTATGGGAGACAAGGTCAATAAACCTTTCGTGAAAGTTTTCGCAGGGCTCGGCTTGCTCATCATTTTCGCCCTGGCGCTTGTGAATGTCAAAGAATTATTTTTTAACAATCCGCTTTTTAAATAAAATGAACGGAATAGAATCAATTGAAGAACAATGGCTTAGTCCGTCCGAAGCGCTGGTCGAAGACATGAAGCGCATCGACGGCGATATTATGATCCTTGGCGCGGGCGGGAAAATCGGTCCGAGCATTGCCAGGCTCACCATGCAGGCCATCGAGCGTGCGGGGCTGGACAAGCGTGTAATCGCCGTGTCGCGTTTCAGCGAAGAGGGCCTGGTGGAGGAACTGAATGCAGAGGGGATCGAGACGATTGTTGCCAACATTCTCGATGACACGCAGTTGCAGGATTTACCGGAAGTGGAAAACGTGCTCTACCTGGCCGGACAGAAGTTCGGCACGGCGGGCAACGAGCCGTACACATGGGCGATGAACACCTATTTACCCGGGCGCGTGGCCGAAAAATTCCGTAAATCGCGCATTGTCGTGTATTCTACCGGTAATGTGTACCCATTCACGCCCGTAGGTGCAGGCGGCGCGACGGAAGACATGCGCGCCGACCCGGTGGGCGAATACGGGCAATCGTGCCTCGGAAGAGAGCGGATGTTCCAGTATTTCTCCTCGGTTTACGGCACGCCGATCCTCCTGTACCGGCTGAATTATGCCATTGATTTCAAATATGGCGTATTACTCGAAGTAGCCAAATCGGTGCTGAACGGCAAGCCGCTGGACATCACGATGGGCCATGTAAACGTGATCTGGCAGGGCGACGCCAACGAAATGGCGATCCGCTCGCTGCTGCATTGCGAATCACCCTCAAAAATCCTGAACATTACGGGCCCTGAGACGGTTTCGCTGCGCTGGCTGGCGATGGAGTTCGGACGTATATTCAATATCGAACCGCAGCTTGTCGGAGAAGAACAATCCACCGCGCTGCTGAGCAATGCGGCCGAATCGTTCCGGCTGTTCGGTTATCCGCGCACTACTTTGAAGCAAATGATCGAAATCACAGCGCAATGGCTGCTGGAAGGCGGCAAGACCATTAATAAGCCTACGCATTTTCAGGAACGGAAGGGGCAGTTCTAGGGTAGGAAGGAGTTAATTGTGTATGGGTTTAGTGTTCAATTAGTTATGTTAATATGTTGAAGGAAGATATAAAAAAGCTGCTATTTGACGGAACGGTGATTCCGGCACATCCGTTGGCACTGACGCGCGAGTTGCAGCTGGATGAGCACAAGCAGCGCGGATTGACGCGCTATTACATGGCCAGCGGCGCCGGGGGCGTGGCTGTGGGCGTGCATACAACCCAGTTCGAAATCCGTGACCCGGAAGTCGGCTTGTATGAAAAAGTATTGGAAATCGCGGCGGAGGAGATTGGGACGGCGGCATTGGAGCGGCCGTTTATCAAAGTGGCGGGCATTTGCGGTTTGACGGATCAGGCTTTGAATGAGGCCCGTATTGCGGTCAAACACGGATACGACCTCGGTTTGGTGAGTATGGCCGCATTCAAAGCGCAGTCGGAGGCAGAGATCATTGCGCACGTGACAAAAGTGGCGCAGGTAATCCCGGTGTTCGGGTTCTACTTGCAGGCTGCCATCGGCGGGCGCGTGTACAGTTACGATTTCTGGCAGCAGTTTGCGGAAATACCGAATGTGTATGCCATTAAAGTGGCCGCATTTAACCGCTACCAGACGCTCGACGTCGTGCGTGCGGTAGCGCATTCGGGCCGCCGCGACGAGATTGCCCTTTACACCGGCAACGACGATAATATCGTGGCCGACCTGCTCACGCCGTACCGCTTTGAAATACAGGGTCAAACCATCGAAAAGCGCTTCGTCGGCGGCCTGCTCGGGCATTGGGCAGTTTGGACCGAAAGGGCCGTGGCATTGTTCCGGAATATCAAACAAACCCTTGCTACCGGCAACCCGGACATGGACTCGATGCTCAGTACAAACATCGCCGTCACCGATATGAACGCCGCCATTTTCGACCCCGCCCATGCATTTCATGGCTGCATTACCGGCGTGCACGAGGTGCTCCGCCGCCAGGGATTAATGGAAGGAATCTGGACGCTGAACCCGAACGAGACACTCTCTCCCGGTCAGTATGAGGAGATTACGAGGGTGATAGAGGCTTATCCGCATTTGGTGGATGATGCATTTGTGGCCCGGTTTCTGGAAAAAGAGGTGAATGCGATCTGATCTGTTTTTTAAGTATTTTTGAAGCTCCTGAAACACATTTCCTAAACCATGACCTTCGAAAATCCTGATCATTTCTCCCGCCGGGAATTTGCACGCCGCGCCGGCATACTGGCTGCCGCCGGCATTCTCGCGCCCGAAAATCCTGTTCCTAACCCATCGCCGCAGCCGCCCGTGAAAAAGATCACTATCAAGAACGTAAGCTCCAATTTTGAAAGGGAGCCGCTGAATCCTTATCGTTTTAAAGGCAGCGCCATTACCGACAGCTGGCAGGCCATTGCCATGCTGGAATCCGGGTCGGGGCTCCGAAAGGTTGGGCTGGGGACGCAGGGCGTGTTGTGGTCGGATTCGAAGGTATTCGCCGCACATTCCGAAAGCGCTGGTAATGCATTGATGTATGCGATGAGCGAACAGGCGTTACAGATGATCAAAGGGACGACGTTCCAGGACCCTGTGCAGCTGCTGGACGACATTTTGCCGGAAGTACTCGCCTATGGCAAGAAGATTACCGGCAATGCCGATCTGCGCAAAACATTCGCTTTGAATGCCCTTGTGTGCGTCGACAATGCTGCTTGGTTGCTCTATGCGCAGGAAAACGGCATGGTGCAATTTGACGAAATGATCCCCGCCGCTTACCGGCCCGGACTTTCCTACCGCCATGAGAAGGTCGCGAGCATTCCGTCGTTTGCAGTGGGCACGACGGCCGAGCGCATCCGGCAAGCCGCGGACGAAGGATATTTTATATTGAAACTCAAAACAGGCGCGGCCGGCACGCAGCAGGAAATGATCGAAAAGGACATTGCTTTTCTGACGGCCGTTCATAAGGCGATCGGGCATTACGAAACGCCTTACACGCAAAATGGGAAGATCCCTTACTATTTCGATGCCAATGGCCGCTACGAAAAGAAAGAAACCCTGCTGCGCTTCCTCGATCATGCGAAAAAGATCGGCGCGTTCGATCAGATTGCGGTGATCGAGGAGCCTTTCGAGGAAAGTAACGAAGCCTTCGTAGGCGACCTGGGCGTGCGCGTGGCCGCGGACGAAAGTGCGCACACGGTCGAGGACGCTGCCCATCGCATTGAGCTCGGTTATTCGGCCATTGCCGTGAAGGCCATTGCCAAAACGCTGAGTATGACCATGAAAATCACACAGCTGGCTTACGAAAAAAAGGTGCCTTGCTTCTGTGCGGACCTGACCGTGAACCCGATTCTCGTGGATTGGAATAAAAACGTGGCCGCTCGCTTGCAGCCGTTCCCTGGCATGTCGGTAGGTTTGCAGGAAACGAACGGTCATCAGTATTACAAAAATTGGGATAAACTCATGACTTTCCATCCGATGGCGGACGGAAGCTGGACGAAAACGCAGAAGGGCGTTTACCTCACCGATCAGTCATTTTACAGCAAAAGCGGTGGTATTCTGGCTCCATCGCCGCATTATGAGGCATTATTCAATGCCTGATAACCTTAAAAACACGACTGCCGGGCAGCATTACTGTCCGGCAGTCGTGTTTTTAAGGTACGGCAAGTTTGGCGGCCGTCAGATTTGCTTCATGGCCTTAAAAATCTCCGAATGAGGCTGCTCGCCTTCAAATGTCCGCACGAGATTACCCTTTTTATCATAAATGGCGATGTAAGGAAATGAGCGGATCTGGTAGTAGCGCTGCACAAGGTAGGAGGTCCCTTCGGTGCCGACCTTGAAATTGGGATAGGTGCCGAGGCTGTGCTGGCTCACGAACGGCTTCAACATGTCCATGGATTGAAAAGTGACCATAACCACCTGCTTGTTGGCGACTACGCTGTAATTTTTGAGCAGGTCTTTCGTGAAATCCTGGCAATGCTCACAATCCGGCGAAAAGTAAATGAGCACCACCGGCCCGGCCGCGAGCTGCGACGAGGTGTATTGCTGCCCGTTCACAAGCCTGATCTGAAACGGCGCTATTTTTTTAGTGCCGGCGGCCGTTTGGGCAAAGCCATTCGAGGCGGCCAGCAGCAGAAACAAGAAGAATAACTTACGGAACATAGAACCTGGGATGTAAAATGAAGCCGCAAGTTATCAAATCTTTGACCTACAATGCTTCCTCCTGTGCGGTAACTTTTTCGAAAATATTACGCAGCTGCCGCGTGTGCCGGATCGAATGACAGAGCACAAATTGCAGCCATTCCCAACGCGTGAGCAAGGCGATTTGCGGAAATTCGAAATCCGTGCAGGTGAGCGACAGATCCTCTTCGGCGGCAATGCGGCGGATCTCCGCACGCTCGGCCGTGAACGCTTCCAGCAATTCCTGCTGGTTATGCGGGCCGTCCGACGGTATTATGAACTCAGGCGCCTCATATTTTGCCGAAAAATCCAGGAATATCGATTCGATCACCGGCACATACTGGCCCACGGGCCGCTGCGTTTCGGTGGTGGAGCCCAGCAACGTTTCGGGAATGCCGGATTCGGCCATGAGAATGTGCTCGGCCACCTGTCCGGCTGTCCAGCTGCCTTCAAATGGCACCACATTTACCTGCGCGGGCTGAAAAGCCGCAAGCAGGGTGCTGAAATCCCGTTCGGTTTGGTCAAGGGCGTCCAGAAGTTGGGTTCTGTCCATGGCTTCGGCTGTTGGGGTGGTCGGTTGGTTTGTTGGAAATGTTGTCATGGTGATTGATGGTTTTAGTAGCTGATAAAGTTTGTGATAATTAAAATGCACCGGTTGCTAAGCGGTGGCGAATGTTTGTCGTTGCAGTTTGTGGTAATAGATGTAAGAAGTGAACAGCATCGCAAAGCCGATGATGAAGCCGGCCCACATTTCGGGACCGTCGCCGAACGCGATGTGAGAGTAAAAAGCCCCGAACAAATCGTAAAAAATGCCGGCGTAGGCCCATTCCTTCAATCTCGGATAGCCCGGAACCAGGATGGCAATGAGGCCCAGAATCTTAGCTACGCCCACAAACGGTACGATGTAAGCCGGGTACCCGATGCGTGTTACATGCTCGACTGCTTCCGGCGCCGAAATAGCGTCGTACACGGAGCCGATGCCGAGCATGGCCGCCAGCAGGCCTGTCACAACCCAGAAGATCATCCTTGTTTTTTTCATTGTTGATATAGTTTAGAGGTTAGAATGGAATGCAATTGACATTGAACGTAATATTATATACGTTGCAAAGGGGTGTATGCTATCAGTCCGACAGCCGTTTCTGTACGGTCTGAAATGCTTTTTCACGCTTTCACTAATGAGCACTTAGCTGTAACTCCTCCCGGTAAACCTCCTCTGCCGAATCTTCTTCCAGCACTGCGGCCTGGTAACCAAAGCTTTCCAGCAATGCGATGATGCCCGGACTGTACACCGGCTGCTCATCCGTGGCGACGCGTAATATCTTGTCGCAATCTTCGAGATCAAAGCTGGCCCGGCAGCCTGCGAACGTGAGACCGATGAGGTCTGTCAATAATTTTGCTGACTTTGCTTCCTGACATCCGTTTTAAATACTTCTACCATTTGCTTTCGACTTGTAGTTGTGTGTTGTTAACGCGCTGCCCGACATGGATTCCGATGTTACAAACTAAGTGGGTTTGAACAACAATTACGGATGTGATTTGCGACATTATCAGGGGGGGATTGTGACAAATGGTGTGCCTGGCTTGGGCTGCGCTCCCGGCTGATAATCTGTAATGCCCGGCTGCTCAATCGTTCGGTCTGAATGGGCTCGTAACCAATATCTTGGTTTTGAACGGCCGCCGATCGGCCAGTCGCAAATCACAACACATTCACAATGACAGAAGGCGAGATGATCGACCAGGTAATGCACGCTACGCATTTCAATGCGTTGAAGCCGCAGGATGGTTCGGTTTTGACCTATCGGGATATACTCAAAGCGATTCATCCCGACAAATGCAGGCATCCGGGGGCCAAGGAAGCGACCAATCGCTTGCTGACGCTCTACCGGCATTTCAATAACGGTGCCGCATTCACCGACGACTCGGGCGAGTGTCTGACGAACGATTTCTGGGTCCATTACCGCGGTGAGGAGCAGATAGTGGCCTATGCAAGGCAAAAACAGCAGGCGATTGCAACCGGTGCCACCGAGCACCTCAAAAGGTACATGCCCTACACCTGGAATTCCGATACCCGTTTGGTACATCAAAAGCGCGCTATACCGCTCGTGAACCTTACATTGCCACAGGAACATGTGAACTGGGTAGTGTCGCGCCTCCTTGAATTTTGTATGCTGCTGCACCGCCATGCCGGGCAGGCGCATCTGGGCCTTACGCCTGCGCATATTATGCTCGTGCCCGAGACACACGGCATTGCCGTTGCCGGATTTTACCACATTACTGCATTAGGCAGCCGCGCAACGACCATCTCCGCCGGCTACCGCAACTGGTATCCTGTAAGTCTTTTGCGTGATAAAATCGCCTCGGAGAATGCGGATCTCGAAATGGTGAAGCGCATTGGCGCTTACCTGCTCGGCGACCGGTCGGGACTGGGTACTGCGCTGAGAAAGACCCATCACCGCGCATTTGTCGACTTCCTGCTCAGTTCCGACGACGATTCGCTGGCTTGCTATGAGAAATACCGGGCATTGCTCAAAAATAACTTTCCATCCCAATTTATCCATTTAAATATCTGAACCATGGGCTATTCATCTTGGAGCGACGACGCTTATGACAGCGTAAGCCGCGCACGCAAAACGCGGTCGATCGACGACAATTTTACGCAAAACAAACTCGGCGTGATCCACCCCGATCTGTCGCCCGACCATGTCGACGTCCGGGAATCCCGCGACTCGGACCTGCATCCGAACTCGGTGCCGATCATCGTGGCGCTGGATGTAACCGGATCAATGGGAGCTATTCCGGAGAACCTGATCAAAAACAAACTGGGCGCATTGATGAGCACGCTCATCAGCAACGGCATCCTCGACCCGCAGATTATGTTTATGGCCATCGGGGACCATATTTCGGACGATTATCCCCTGCAAGTCGGCCAGTTCGAATCCGGCACAATGGAGCTGGACAACTGCCTTTCGAAAATCTTCATCGAGCGCGGCGGCGGGGGACAAAACCGTGAGAGCTACCCGCTGGCTTGGTATTTCGCCGCGCGGCACACTTCGATTGATTCATTTGAGAAGCGGCAGGAAAAAGGCTTCCTGTTTACGATCGGCGACGAGGGTTTTCATGATCATATGGCCGCGGATTTTTTACAATCCAAATGCGGCTACAAAGGTCGCGAGCCGCTGGCTGCATCGTCGCTGCTGAATGAGGCCGGGCGGTCCTATTACGTGTTTCATATTCATGCCAACGAAGCGAGCTATCACAACGACCATTTTGTATTCTCTCAATGGAAAGCGCTGCTGGGTGAACGTTTTCTTGTGCTCGAAGATCAAAACAATATCGCTGAACTCATCGCCACCACGGTGGCGCTGGTGAAGGGCGTGAGCCCGGATGCGGCTATGAGCGGTTTCGACGCCAAAACCCGGCTGTCGGTTTCCAATGCGCTCGTGTCGGTAAAAGATTCGCTGGTTCGTCGCGATCACGGTGTTTCCGGTATCATCGCGCTGTGATGCGGACTGCCCATATCGTGCTTGGAATGGGTTATGGCGATGAAGGAAAGGGCGTATTCTCCGATTATCTCGCCGCGACGCTGCACCGGCCCGTCGTGATCCGCTTCAATGGCGGACATCAATGCGGCCACACGGTGCTCCACCCGGGCGGGCACCGGCACGTATTTTCCAACTTCGGCGCAGGCTCATTCCGCGCCGCGCCCACGTTCATTTCCCCGTTTTGTACCATTGATCCGACGGGGATTGTGAGGGAATTCAGGGCATTGCAGCGCTTAGGGACGACTCCGGTGTTATATATTGACCCACTGGCGATGGTAACAACGCCGTTTGATAAATTTTACAACATCAACGACCGTGCTAACCTCGCTCACGGCACGGTAGGCGTGGGCTTCGGCGCAACGGTGGAACGCAACCAGGGCCCTTATAAACTTTACGCCCGCGACTTGTTCCATCCCGGCATTTTCACGCGCAAACTGGATGCCGTGCGCGATTATTACCGCAACCGGATGAAAGCCCGCGGATTGGAATGCTGCCTCGAAGCGCTGGAACTGGAAATCATGCGTGTAGACCAGTTTCTGCTGGATGTGAAGCAGGCCCGTGACGTTGTCAGGTTGCTACCGGAAGCACAGCTGTTTGGAATGGGTTTTGAAAACTGCATTTTCGAGGGCGGACAGGGCATTTTACTGGATATGGATTGCGGGATGTTTCCCCATGTAACCCGCTCGAATACCACCAGCAAAAATGCATTCGAAATGCTCCGCCGCAACGACCAGCGGGCGGACACGACGGTGCATTACCTCACAAGAGCCTACCAAACCCGCCACGGAAATGGCTGGATGTCAACCGAAAATCATCCGGTGGCGCTGCTTAACAATGAGCAGGAAACCAATGGGCCCGGCGGCCATCAGGGAGAATTCAGGACGGGCATTCTGGACAGGGATATGCTAAAGTATGCGCTGGACTGCGATTCCATTTTTTGCGAAGGCCGCCATTCCCAAAGCGTGAAAAAGCAAATGGTCGTTTCGTGCCTTGATCAGCTGACCAACTACCAATATCTTTCCGACGAGGTCGTCGAAACGGCTCCGGATTTGGACTCGTTTCTGCAACAGGTTTCGCTTTGTGACCATTTGATGATCAATGATAGTCCGGCGTCGAAGACTGTAAGGCGTTGGTGGTGAGTTAAATTGTGATGGTGAGTCGCTGGATGTCCGGGATTTCAAGGCTTTACATTGCACCAGGCTGTGTTGTGGAAAAATAGTATTGCGAGAGGAACGCAAGAATTGACGGTTTAAGAACTTATGTATAATACTTTTAATATTAATCATACATAAATAGTGCGCAATACTTGGGATATGTTTAATTAGGTGGCGACAGAAATGCCTTAAATACCCCACGCGGTAATCATCAAACTCCTCGGCCCGCCGTAGTCGCGGTGCTCGCAGAGGTAAATGCCCTGCCAGGTTCCGAGCGCCAGGCGGCCGTTGCGAACCGGTATCATTACCGAGCATCCGAGCAGGGACGATTTCAGGTGAGCAGGCATGTCGTCCGAGCCCTCGTAGTCGTGCCGGTAATCCGGGTCGTTTTCGGGGACGGACTTGTTGAAGTACATTTCAAAATCCATGCGGACGGTGGGATCTGCATTCTCGTTAATCGTCAGCGAAGCCGAAGTGTGCTGGATAAATACCTGGCACATTCCGGCTTTAATTTCGCTGATCGATGGTAATGCATGCAGGATTTCGCCGGTAATCAGGTGAAAGCCGCGGCTTCTCGCTTTGAGCTGAATGCCTTGCTGGAACATTTTCATAACAGTGCCGTAACGGTAGTGGGCCTGCAAGAAAACACAATTCCGGCGATTTTACATATATCGCATGCCCGGATAGCCCAGTAACCTGCGCCAGAGCGCGATTTGACCGATGATATTCGCTTCGCGGTAAATGGAGAATGTGATCAGCTCGTACAGCGACATCGAGAAATCGGGCCCCATCTCGATCCGCCTTTCCAGTTCCTCGTCGCTGATGTTGCTCAGCGCGTCTCTCAGGAGCGGCGTAATTTTGTCCCAATCTTCCTGGTATGACGAAATCGACGGGTATTTCGCATCGTCCTGAATGCCCTTGAAGTCTTTGAAAAGCTCGTCGGCCTGCTGATGTTCGTTCCGGCCCAGCTGCCGCGCAAGGTTGAAACGCTGTTCTACCAGCGCGCCGGCCAGCCATCCGATGTGGTTGGCCTTGGTATCGAGGCGTTTTTGAACGTCTTCCTCGCTGATGTTCTCCGTCACAAATGCGAAAAACGGTGTTTGCAGATCGTAGAGGCCGATAATGCCGTACATTCTGCTGCTTTTGACATTTTCCATAAGGTAGTTGAAGGTTAGGATGATCAGTTTTCCACCTGAACGACCGACAGGATGTTGCCTGCGGGGTCGGTGAACCAGGCAATGGTGGGGCCATTGCCGCGCATGATATTGTCGTCGTCGGTTTTCAGGCCGGGGAAGTCGTAGCTTTCAAATTGTACTCCTTTGGATTTGAGCGCTTTTACAGTTTCTTCCACATTGTCGACGGGAAAGTTGAGCACCGTAAATGTCGCCGGCTGGTGATTGGGTTTTTCATACAAAATCACATCATGGCCTCCGTGGATTTTCAAATGGAGCACCGGCATTTCATTTTGCTGCGAAACCTCGATCCCGAGTATTTCACCATAGAATTTTTCAGCCTTTTTGAGGTCGTCGACCGAGTAGCCGCTGAATGCCTTGGTTTGTCCTAACATAGTGGTTGTGTTTAGTTGGATTAATAATGAAGACCTTTTCAGGCCTGCTCCTGCACGGGTACGCTATCGGTGTCGTACTCCGGCGAAGGCTTTTTGTAGATCAGCGACAGCCTTTTGTAAGCGGCCGACTGCATGGCTACGAGTGTGACGATCAATCCCAGGATGCCCGTGACGATAAAGAGCAGCGCCAGTCCGCGGGCTGTACCGATGCCGAACCAGTCGCCAATGAGCCGCACGCCGGCGCCGGTGGTCATAAAAGGAATAAATATGAACTTGGCAATGGGACCTATCAGAAATGCAGTAATGGGCGAAGCGGCCTGTTCAATGCTTTGTGCAAATCCAAAGACACGGCCTTGCCGCTCGGGTGGGATGACTTTCTGTAAAATGGTTTGCTCGGTAGCTTCTACGACGGGTATGAGGCAAAGGTACACGAACATACCGACGCCGAGCAGGATAATCGATGCCTGGATCGGGAAGACGATGCAGATCGCCCACATGATAATATTGGCCACGAAGAGGGTTTTCAACGGCATCTTGCCCAGCCCGCGTTTCGCAACGACCAATCCGCCGACGATAAACCCAAGGCTCAGAATGCCCCAAAGTATGCCCCACGCCTGCACCGACACGAGCGAAAGTCCGTAGGCGTCCATCAGCGACATAAATACACCGCCCAGGAAGTTGTTGAATGTATTGAAAAAAATCAACCCGAAAAGGCCCGGCACCATGCCCACGGCGGCAATAGTGCCGCGAATGTCGATATGCTCGGTACCCGAATCGGTATGGACGATTTCTTTCTCCGGGATGTCGATCGTAAGCAGGTGAATGAGCACCAGCACGCTAAGTGCGACCGCCAGCACCATCATCCACAGCACACCCAGATAGCCGATCACCAGACCGCTGAAAATGGACGCGACGAGGAACGAAACGCCATTCGCTGTTCCGACCATCCCATTGGCCTTGTCACGGTGATCTTCTTCGATGAGGATCGTCACGACGGTCGATAGTGCGATGGTGCGGATATTTCCGGTAATGGCCCCAAACAGGCAGAGTGTAATAAAAAGCCACAGGTTAATGCTCGAATCGTCCTTGAAAACAGCTTCGGGCGTGGTGACGTAGATGATGAGTGCGACAATGTAGAGCGCCAGTGTGATCGTGGCTGAGATCGTCATAGATGTTTTCTTCCGGTAACGGTCCACTATTGAACCCAGGAAAAAGCCGGAAACCGCCACCGTTGCCAGATAAACGCCTGCCATCACGGAAGTAGCGAGCACGCTTTTGGTTTCGAGATACACCCAGAACGTGACGGCGAACCAGACAAATGTATTGGTGAGCGCGGCCGCGAGCGAGTTGGCGAGGACCGCATAAAAGGTTTTCATAACGATGTGTTTAACTACCGGATTGTCACCGGCTTGTGAAGTGTTGTTACAAAAATACGGCCAGCCCGGCACTTTCCCGGGGTGAGGATGAGACAAAATGCAGGTGTGATTGTGCCAAACGGCGCCTGCCGGAAGAGCAGCGAAATGTAGAAATGAAAAACCCCGGCAGAACCGGGGTGTGTGTTATTTTGGACTTACCCGTTGCGGGGCTGACCTGGGCGCTGCCGCAGGTGCGGGCTGGGTAGTGGTTGCAGGCTGCGTTACAGGCGCCTGTGTGGCGCTTTGAGCGGGTTGTGAAACCGCCTCGCCGGTTGTCACAGGCGCGGTGGTGGCAGGGGCTGGCTCCGTGCCGGGGGTGTACGTGCCGCCCGCAGGAACCTGCTGCACCCGGATCGTTTGCTGTACCTGTTCGGTCGTCACGGTGCGCTGTTGCGTTTCGCCATCCGGAGCGAACCGTTCGGTCATCACCCGCTGATCCTGCGACGTGGTCACCTTGGGCACCATACCCGACTGGGTTGTGGGAGCCGAATAGCTTTCAAAACCCAGGCTTTGTACCTCCGAAGTTTTCTTCACGGGAGCTGGCTGTGCGGGTTGGGGCAATGTTCCCAGTGGCTGTCCCGGCACCTCGGGGGCGATCTGACCGGTTGGTTTTGGTTTGAAAGTCGCCGTTTGAGCACCCTGCCCGGCTTGTGCACCCGTGTAAGCTTTGGGGACCTGCCCGGTGGGTGACGGCTGCCGGACCTGCGCATTCGCTTCACCGAATGCAGCCAGGAGGCCTGTTAAGGCAATGGTAGTCAGAATTTTCGTTTTCATGTGCGGCATAGTCATTGTAACAAATGTTCAAGCACACGAAGGTACTCACTAAAACCATTCCACAAAAATCTATAACAATTCCGCGCGGGAGAATGAGGCCTTCCGGAAAGTCCCTGTCTCCCGCGCGGGTTGTTTTTCGTTGGCGCTAATGCAAACTATTGGCGATCCCAGAAAGCCGGTGGCTCCACGCCCAGGGCGCGCAGGTACACGTAGCCTTGCGCACGGTGGTGAATTTCATTGTCGATCAGGTACTGGACTGTTCCGACGATCTTGTCTTCATACATGCCAAAGGCAGCTTCTACTTCCTGGAAGCGTTGTGGCGGGATTTGCGGCCACACGTTGTTGATGTATTCCGTAATAAGGTCCCACAGGTTGAGCACTTCGGGTTTGGTGGCCGGGGCGGGCGTCGAGTAGTCGAGTACCGGCTCGCTGAAAGTCCAGTCGCCGAATGCGATACCGCGGATGCCGGGAGCCGCCAGACCGATCATTTCCATCGTAAGCTCGGCGTAAGTACGCATGCCGCCGATCGAAAAAGTATAAAACTGATCCTCAGGAAATGCCTCAATAACCTTCCGGCTGAGCCTGCGGTGGCCTTGCCAATGTTCCAGTAATGCATCGGCGCTGATAATGTACGTGGTGGCTGTGATCTCCTGTGCGGTGTTGTTAGTTTCCATGTCAAAGGTTTTTATAGTTTATTGTTTGATTACATTGCAAACTAAACATCGCCCAGTGACAGCAGTATGTCAGCAGCATTCCGGGACCTCTCAAAAAAATCAATTTTATTTCAAAACCTTCAAATCCGGCCCGAAACGATAGGTTTTACCTTTCTCCGTCGGGATGGAAATTACCTGGGCTCCGTAGCGCACCTTGCATTCGTTGCCGGCCTTGGATCGGATGCTCAGCCCGGTGAGCTTGCCGTTTTTCCAATCCATGTCCATCTCGAAGCCTCCCCGTGCGCACAATCCGCTCACTCGGCCGTCGGGCAATGCCTTGGGCAATGCGGGCAGGAGGTTGATCTCGCCCAGATGGCTCTGCACCAGCGTTTCGAGAATGCCTGATGCACCGCCGAAATTCCCATCGATCTGGAATGGCGGGTGAGCGTCGAAGAGGTTGGGGTAGGAGCCGCCGCCGCTCATTTTACGGCCGGATTCAAACACGGGGTTGAAAAGCTTGCGGATCATCGTGTAGGCATGCTCGCCGTCCAGAAACCGTGCCCAGTAATTGATTTTCCAGGCCAGGCTCCATCCGGTGCCGTCGTCGCCGCGGTATTCAAGGGATTTGATGGCGGCTTTCAGCAGGTCGGGCGTGCCGGTGGGTGTGATTTCTTCGCCCGGGTACACGCCCCACAAATGCGACACGTGGCGGTGATGGTTCGTAGTGTCGTCGATGTCCGTCATCCATTCCTGCAACTGACCGTGGCGGCCAATCTGGTTCGGGGCGATTTGTTTGGCGGTTTCGGTAAGTTTTTGGGCAAATACGGCATCGGTTTTCAAAATGCCGGCCGTCTCGGCGCAAGCCTTGAACAACGCCCGGATGATCTGGTGGTCCATCGTCGGGCCGGCCACCAGGCCGCCGTTTTCCGGCGAATTGGACGGCGAGCTCACCAGGTGTCCGGTTTTCGGGTCTTTCACGAGAAAGTCGAGGAAAAACTGCGCTGCGCCTTTCATGAGCGGGTAGGCGGTGTTTTGAAGAAATGCCTTATCCTCCGTAAACCGGTAATGCTCCCACAAATGCAGGCTCAGCCAGGCACCGCCCGTCACCCAAATGCCGTGGTTGGACGCATTGATCGGCGCCGCACCACGCCACACGTCGGTATTGTGGTGTAAAACCCAGCCGTTTGCATTATAATGTTCTTTGGCCACTTCGGCACCGGTTTCGGAAACCTCTTTTACCATTTGAAACAAAGGCTGATGGCATTCGCTGAGGTTGGTAAGCTCCGCGGGCCAGTAGTTCATTTCGGTATTGATATTGACGGTGTACTTACTATCCCACGACGGATTGAGCTTATGGTTCCATTTGCCCTGCAAGTTGGCCGGATGCGTTCCCGGACGGCTGCTCGTAATGAGCAGGTAGCGTGCAAACTGTACATATAATGCAAGCAATGCCGGATCATCCGGATTGTGTTTGAATTGGCTCAGGCGCTGGTCGGTAGGAAGTGCCGAGCCTTTGCTGGCAGGCAAATCCAGGGCGAAACGGTTGAAGAGTTTCTGATAATCAGCCAAATGACCGCTGGCGGCCTTCTTGTAATCGTCCGGTGCGTTTTGCAATGCGGCCGTTACCTTGGCGCGCGGATCTCCGTTTACATTTTTGTAATTGATATAGTTCGTCGCTGCCGAGAGCACAATTGTCGCCGAGGTGGCGCCGGTAACTTCTATTTTTCCGTCGGCTGTTTTCAATTTTCCGTCGGTTAGTAATTTCAATCGGGCCAGCCCGTGGAGCGCCCCGTTTTCGACCTGAACTTCCAGCTCGATGGTGTTTTTCTCGGCATTCACTTTCGGTTTCGCGTGTATGGTCGACATGCGCACGGTGAAATCCAGCTTACTTTTTTGGGAACTGTTGATATGATAGTAGATCGCCTTGGCCGGATAACTCGCAAATGCTTCGCGCGTGTAGCGCACGCCGCCGGACTCGTAGCTGCTTTTTACAGTGGCCGCACGGAGGTCGAGTTCACGGTGATATGCGCGATGCTGAACATGGCCGGGAAAATCTAAATACACATCACCAAAAGCCTGATAAGCCATTTGCCGCATGGGCTGGCTCATGAATTGCTCGTTGGCCAGCGCTTCTGCTTCTTTCTGTTTGCCCTCGTTCAGCAGCCGGCGGATCTGTTCCAGGTATGCCGATGCGCCCTTGTGCGCGTAGCTTCTCGGTTCGCCCGTCCACAGCGTTTCTTCGTTAAACTGGATCTGCTCCGTTTCTACGCCTCCGAAAATCATCGCCGCCAATGCGCCGTTTCCGATGGGGAGCGCCTCTTCCCATTGCCGGGCAGGCTGCTCGTACCAGAGCGTCAACGGGCCCGGGGCCTGTGCGTGGCATTTAAAAATCATGAGTGCAAATAAGGTAACGGTCTGAATAATAGGCTTCATGCCGGTTTCAATTATGTTGGTGGATAATGCAGGCACAAAAAAGCACCTGAATGCTGCCTTGCTGACGGGATTTCGGCCGTATTCCCCGTACAAAAAAGGTGTGGTAACGCGCCGTTTTTTCCTGCAACGCAAGTAGTTTTTTTCAACCCATTATACTACCTTATTAGCCTGTTCCATCACACTATGCAAGTCGACATTACTAAAACCTCACTGGACGAAATCAGGGATTTTCGCACGATGTTCCTGCATGAAAACCATTTTCAGTTCGTCTGCAACAAGTGCCACGACTACGGCTGGGCCGACACCTGGCTGTTCAGGACCGGGAATGTCCGGATCGGCTACGGTGCCGTTTGGGGAACCGATCGGCGCCAGGACCGCGACACGATTTTCGAATTCTACCTGCTTCCGCCGTTCCGGAAATATGCCAGCACGGTTTTCGAAGCATTCCAGCAGGCATGCAAGGCGATATGGATCGAGGCGCAGAGCAACGACGTCATGCTATCGACAATGCTGCACCGTTTCTGCGAGCATTCATTCGCGGAAGCCATTCTGTTCGAAGACCAGTTCCAAACCGCATTCGAAATTCCCGGCGCGATATTCCGCAAGCGCTCCGAACACGACCCGATGGATGGCGACGACAGCGATTATGTGATCGATATGGACGGCGAAATCGTGGCGAGCGGCGGGCTGATGCTGAATTACAACATTCCTTATGCCGACATTTACATGCAAACCAAGGAGCAGTACCGCGAGCGCGGCTTTGCGACCTACATTGTGCAGGAACTGAAACGGACGGCGTACAAAATGGGGCGCGTGCCGGCGGCCCGCTGCAATATCGGCAACCGCATTTCGCAGGCCACCCTCGAAAAGGCGGGGTTCCGGGTGTGCGGGTTCCGGCTCAAAGGCGCTATCCGTGTGGTGGAGGACTAGTTAGCGATCGGCACGCTTTTTGAAGTTAATGGGTTTCAAATCAAACAACTGAAACCATGGCTACTACAAAAAGCAACACCAAAGACGCCCCTTCTAAAACGAAATCGGCAGGCGCTTCGGAAAAGAGCGCGTCTGCGAAAACCACGGCCACCAAGGCTGCTACCAAGAGCACTGCAAAATCAACAGCCTCAAAATCAGACACCAAAACTGCGGACTCGAAATCCGGCGCAAAATCCACAGGGACGAAAGCGACGGCGGCCAAATCCACAACGACCAAATCGACATCGACCAAGTCCACAGCCTCCAAATCAGACGGCACTAAAAAAGCATCCGGCAGCTCCAAATCCAACACATCGACCCGCGACCATGAGACGATCCGGGCGTGGGTGGAGAAGCGCGGCGGTGTGCCTTCGGTAGTGAAGGGCACCGCAAAGAAAAAGGATGGCGGCGGCATCCTGCGAATCGATTTTCCGGGGTACAGCGGTGAAGATTCGTTGGAGGAAATCAGCTGGGAAGAGTTTTTCCAGAAGTTCGACGAGAGCAAGCTGGAATTTTTGTACCAGGAAACAACCGCCGACGGCAAGGAAAGCCGCTTCAATAAATTTGTATCGAGCAACTAATGCCTTGGTATAAAACAATGCATTCAGAAAAATCGGCCGGGCTTCAAAAAGTCCCGGCCGATTTTTATAATGTCCACAAGCTATCGGTAAAATAAGCCTTGCAATCCTGGAAATGCTCCACGACGCGGAAGCCGTTGGCCTCCGCAATTTTCTCAATGCCCGTGAGCGTGTATTTTTGGGATAACTCGGTCCATATCAATTCATTCCGTTCAAAATCGTAGCATTTGTCCGTGTGCCGGATGTGTACTTTTTGCGGCACAAGGCTCACCAGGTAGCTCCTTACTTCGCCATTTACAGGGTTATAATGTGAGTAAAAATCGAACTGATTGGTTTTGAAAGTTCCGCCCAGCTCGCGGTTGATCCGGTGCAACAGGTTGATGTTGAATGCTTTGGTAATGCCTTTCGGGTCGTCGTATGCGCAGCGGACGGTGGCGGGGTTTTTCTGCAAGTCGAACCCGGTGAGCAGGTAATCGCCCGGATTCATGCATTTGCGGAAATCGGTGAGGAGGCTCGTGACCTCATGCGCTTCGTAGTTGCCGATGTTGCCGCCGAGAAAAAGCAGCAGGCTCGGAACGCCCGACGCGGCCAGCTCTTCCATCATCGAAAAGTAATTCCCGATCATCGGCCGGATTTTCAACCCAGGCAAATGGCCGAGCATATTGCCCGTCAGTTCCTCGATCGCCTTCGCGGAAATGTCGATGGGGACGTAAGTGAAATCCACTTGCCGCTCGATGAGCTTTTTCAGCAGCTGGCGCGTTTTAATGCCGTCGCCGGCACCAAATTCCACGATCTGGAACGGCCTGTCGAATGCCAGTTTTTGAATGATATTATCACCTTGCAGCGATAAAATCTCGAATTCGCAAGGGGTAGGGTAGTATTCCGGCATTTTCATAATGTCCTGGAAAATGCCGCTACCGATGTCGTCGTAAAAGTATTTGCTCGAAATGTGTTTCCGGGGCGCCGACAGTCCTTTGTGGATGTCGCGGGCAAAAGTTTGTAACTCTGTCATGATCCATTGTTTATTGCGCGAGGCGGATACCTGTGTATTGCCAGCGCTCGTGTGTGTGAAAAAAATTGCGGTATGTTTTGCGGGCGTGCCCCGGCGAGGTCGCTACGGACGCGCCGCGGAGCACCATCTGGTTCACCATAAACTTGCCATTGTACTCGCCCACGGCGCCCGGCGCTTTCGAGAATCCAGGATAGGGCAGGTAGGCGCTGTTGGTCCATTCCCACCGCTGGCCCCAGTCGAGGTTAGCGGCGGCAATTTCCCATTCAAATTCGGTCGGTAGTCGCATGCCTTTCCACTGAGCAAATGCAGCGGCTTCGAAATAGCTGACATGGCTCAGAATGGCGTCGGGATCGACTTTTCGCAACCCGTTTAATGTAAAGTAATGCCATTCGCCGCCGATCCGGTGCCAGTACATTGGTGCTGAAATGTGGTTTTCATTTACCCAAGACCAGCCTTCATCCAGCCAAAGGTTGAAATCCTGATAACCCCCGGCTTCCATAAATGCGAGGTATTCTTTATTGGTGACGAGTCCTTTCGCGATTTCGAATTCGTGCAGGTATACCTTGTGCCGGCCGAGTTCGTTGTCGAAGCAGAAACCTTCGCCCTGGTGCCCGATGTCGTAGATGCCCTCAGGAATGGTTAAAAAGCCGGTTTCGGTATTGCGGCCGCTCACCATATTCTGGCCTTCGCGGTAAACGGGGAAGAGCGGGTTGTGGCCGAGAATGTATTTGATGTCGGTCACGAGCAGTTCCTGGTGCTGTTGCTCGTGGTGCAGCCCGAGTTCGACCAATGCCAGGATGTCCGGATCGGTGAGATCTTCGAGAAATGCGTCCATTTGCTCATCCACATATTGGCGGTAGGCGTACACGGCCTTGGTGGTCGGGCGTGTCACGTTCCCGCGATCGGTGCGGAGGCTGCGCTCGCCTACATTATTATAGTAGCTGTTGAACAAATAGTTGAAATCGGGATCGTACATCCGATAGCCGGGTACATTGGGTTTGAGGATGAAGGTTTCAAAAAACCAGGTGGAATGCGCGAGGTGCCATTTCGGCGGGCTCACAAATGCGACCGGCTGCGGCACGTAATCTTCCGTTTCGAGCGGCTCGCAAATGTATTCCGTGTGTTTTCTGACATTGTGAAATGCTTCCCTAATGCCGGTGGTTTCCATTAGTTGCATAGTTTTTTAGGTCGGTGATGGATTGGATGTTCAAGGATTGTGCCTGCGCGCGGCGCATCATCAGCGCGTAGGCATTATTAAAGCCGATCGGCCGCAGCCATTGCAGCCGGTACCGTTCCAGAAATTCGTTTTTGACATACTCATAAACCTCCTCCCGGTCGCCGCCAAGGCTTTTCAGTTGCGCCCGGCCTGGTTTCAGGATGGCCAGCAGGCCGGTTCCGGTGTATTCGGGGTACATATCGATTTCGCCATTACTCAATGCGTCGAAGCAGATTTTGGTGCCGCCCAGGCCGGTTTTCGTAGCCGCTTTGAGCTCGGTATTCCCCTCGATCAGCTCTTTGTACATTTGTATTAAAATATATTGCTCCGCAAAAATCTTGGAACCGAGGCGAATTGTCCCCTTGTTGCCGTTCCGCGGCGGTTGGTAAAGATCTTTGGACACCAGGAAATCGTGCGCCACACGTTCCGGCGCTTGTTTCAGGTAATCCACCCGGTAATTCAGCTCCGTCATGACCGAGTCATTGATATAGCCTGATAATTGTTCCAGAACCGGCTGCAATTCAGGGTATTGACTTAAAACCTCCTGCCGCACGACCGGCGCCGCATAGTAAGGCGGAAAAATGTGCTGATCGTCGTCGAGCGTCATCAGGTCGAATGCTTTAAGCCGGCCATCGGTGCTATACCCGCTGATAACGTCGAGCTTTTGTTCAAATGCGGCCTTATACATCACCGCGTCGCTGATCACGACCGTCGGGATATCGAGGCCGTATCTGGATTTCAAACCTAGATAACCATCCTCGCGGCCCATAAATTCCGGCGTGAAGCCGGCAAGCAGGTTACCTTTTGTATAGGGGATGAGGTAAAAAGAGGAAAGCAGCAGCAATAATACAGGCAGCACGACGGACACTTTGCGCATTTTCTTCAAGCGCATCTTTTGAAGTAATGACAACAAAAAGTCCAGCAGAATGGCCAGCAATGCTGCCGGAATGGCCCCGGCGAGGATCATTTGCGTGTTGTTCAATGCAATGCCGCCGAAAATAAACTCGCCCAAGCCGCCCGCCGCGATGTATGCCGCCAACGTCGCCACGCCTACATTGATGACCGTGGCCGTGCGGATACCCGCCAGGATTACTGGCATCGCCAGCGGCAGTTCCACGCCCGTCAGTATCTGCCAGGCGCTCATGCCCATACCCCGCGCCGATTCGGTAATGGCCGGGTCGACGCCCGTAATGCCCGTGTAAGTATTGCGGATAATGGGCAGTAATGCATACAAAAACAAGGCCGTAATCGCAGGCAATGCGCCTATGCCCAGCAGCGGGATCATAAAACCGAGCAATGCAATGCTGGGGATCGTTTGCAGAATGCCCGCCACGCCGAGTACCAGCCAGGCGGCCTTCTGCCGCCGTGCGATCCAGATGCCGAGCGGTAAGCCAATGGCAATGGCGATGAGCAGCGAAATGCACGTGAGGCCGATGTGGGCCAGGGTTTGGCTCCACAGCTTGCCCGATTGCTGCGCCATAAAGGCCCATAAGGTTTGCTGCTCCTCCATTATTCCTGTGCTTTGATGCGTTCGTAAATACGGGAAATATCGGCCACCTGCTGGCCGATGAATGCGTGTACAAACTCATTCACAGGCCGGAGCAGCAGGTCGCCCGGCGTGCCTTGCTGCACAACGCGGCCCTTGTCCATCAGGCAAATATGGTCGCCCATTTGCAGCGCTTCCTGCACGTCGTGGGTGACGAGGACGATGGTTGTCTGCTGTAATGCCGGAAGTTCGGCAAAATCCTTCCGGACGCTGGTGCGTGTCACCGGATCGAGTGCGCCGAAAGGCTCGTCGAGGAGCAGGACGGGCGGATTGGCAATGAGCGCGCGGGCAATGGCCACACGCTGCTGCTGGCCGCCGCTCAGCTCGGCGGGATATTTACCGGTGAAATGCGCAGGCAGTTTCAGCTGTTCGAGCCAGCGTGCAGTATGCTCCTGAATGTGGCCCGACTGCCAGTTGAGCAGCCTGGGCACCACTGCAATGTTCTCTGCAACAGTATAATGCGGGAACAGGCCATTGTTTTGCGACACATAGCCGATTGACCGGCGCAGTATCTCCGGCTTTTCTTCGGTGATGTTTTTTCCACCAATTTCAATCCGGCCGGAAGTAGCTTCGATCAGCCGGTTGAGCATTTTGAGCGTCGTCGTCTTGCCGCAGCCGCTGGTGCCCAGCAACACCATCGTTTCACCCTCGCCGACCCGGAAGGAAACATCTGTAACGGCTTCTACACCATCGAAATGTTTACTGATTTGGTCGGCAATGATCATAATGGTCGCTGGCAGGTACGTGGTTCAGGACTGCGCTAGGCAGTTTGCATGTTTCTTTTCTACGTAAATCAGCCGGAAAACGATCCATTTTCCGGCGAAAAAAGCAAATGCGGCTATCCTTCGAGCGACATGAACAGGTTGTTCAGCGACTCCGAGTACGTCGGGTGCGCGAATATGCCGTTCATGAGGCGGTCGTAGGTAATATTGCCGATCATGGCCATTTGCAGGACCGTGATCACTTCTCCGCCTTCTTCGGCCAGCACCGCGGCGCCCAGGATCTGCCCTGTTTTCGCATCCACAATGGCTTTCATCATGCCGCGTTCGTCCCCGGTTTCAATGGAACGCGCAACGCTGTCGTTTTTCAGGACAGCCACTTTGATGTCAATCCCTTTTTCGCGTGCCTGCTGTTCGGTCATGCCCACTCGCCCGAGCTGCGGATCTGTGAAAATGCAATATGGGATCAGGCGGTCGGCGATGCTGATTTGCTTTTTCTCAACCACCTTTTGGATGATCAACCGGTAATCGTCGTACGAAACATGCGTGAATGCGGGGCCGCCTTTGACGTCGCCCAATGCATAAATGCCCTCTGCCGAGGTTTCGAGCTGGTCGTTTACTTTGATATACCCTTTTTCATCTGCTTCCACACCGGCCGTTTCCAGGCCGAATTCGCGGAGCTGCGGCTTGCGCCCGGCCGCCACGAGCACATGCGTACACGACCGCTGACTTTTCCGGCCATTTGTTTCGAGTGTCACACTTATAATATGCCCGTTTTTTGAAAAGCCCGTGGCCTCGGTGTTCGTGAGTATTTCAATGCTTTCCTGGGCGAGAATTTTGGCGATTTCCTCGGTAATGTCTTTGTCCTCCTTCTTCAAAATCCGCTCCGAGCGCTCGATGAGCGTTACTTTGCTGCCGAACCGTGCGAACATCTGGCCGAATTCCAATGCAATGTACCCGCTGCCGAGGATCAGCAAATGCTCTGGAATCTCATCCAGCTGCATGATGGTGGTGGAAGTGAGGTAGGGGATGGTTTGAATGCCTTCGATGTCGGGAATGACGGGCTGGACACCGTTGTTGAGGAAGAATTTATCGGCGATGAGTGTCTCGCTGCTGCCGTCTGTTAGTGTAACGGTTATCTCCTTTCGACCGCTAAAACGTGCCGTGCCGTAAATAAGATCGAGGCCGGCGGTTTCGCGGATGCGCTTTTCGGAATTGTCGCGCATCATTTGCACAATGCGGTTTTTGCGCTCGATGATGTCTTCGAAATCGATGGTAATGCCGCCCACGCTCACGCCGAGGGCCTCGTTGTGCCTTGCCGACCAGGCGGCTTTGGCGGAGGCGATCATAGCCTTGGTAGGGGAGCAGCCGCCGTTGACGCAGGTCCCGCCGACCCATCTTTTTTCAATTAATGCAGTTTTTAAACCCGATTCAGCCAGTTTGCGGCAAAGCGGCGTGCCGGCTTGCCCTGCGCCGATTACAATAGCGTCGTAATGTCTCATAAAAGGAAAGGATTGTTGCCGAAGTCCGTGTTAAAAGCAGGGATGACCCCGGTTTTACGTATAGACATAATAAAAGCGTGCCGGGTCGGGCACGCTTTCATTCAAAATGTGTTTTGGAGCAGTTAAATCGCCACGTATGGTTAGCCAAAATAGGCGAGCGCGTTTTCCTGATCGATTTTGATCTGCCTTACGAGCATATCGAGCCCGTCGAATTTCTGCTCGGGGCGGAGGTAATGCAGCAGTTCCAGTTGAAGGTCTTCGCCGTAAATCTCTTTGTCAAAGTCGAATAGATGCGCTTCGATCGTACGCACCGTACCGTCCACGGTGGGGCGCACGCCGATGTTGAGCATTCCCTTGAAGCGCTGGCCCTGGTGAATGGCGTTGATCACGTACACACCATTCATCGGAATGAGTTTGTACGCCTCGTGCACATACAGGTTGGCTGTCGGGAAGCCGATCGTGCGGCCGAGTTGTTTCCCTTTCACCACAGTTCCCGACAGGGCGTAGTTCCGGCCCAACAGTTCGTTTGCTTCGTGGATATGCCCGGTAATCAGCGCTTTGCGGATGCGCGACGAGCTGATGGCCGTGTGTTCAATGTCCTCTCTCGGTATTTCTTCCACTTCAAAGCCATATTCCGAGCAGTTCTTTTGCAGAAACTCAAAGCTCCCCTCGCGGTTACGGCCAAAACGGTGGTCGTAACCGATTACCAGCTTTTTCGTGCCGATCTTTTGAACGAGAATTTCTTTGATAAATTCTTCCGAAGTCAGTTCCGAAAACGAGCGGGTAAAGGGAACAATGGCGAGGTGGTGAATGCCCAGTTTGGAAAACAGTTCGATTTTTTCCTCGATTGTGGAAAGCAATTGCAGGTCCTGGCTATCCTCCGACACCACCGTGCGCGGGTGCGGCCAGAAGGTCAGCACCACCGATTCGCCGCCCGATTGCTCGGTAATTTCTTTTAAACGGGCCAGTATTTTCTGATGTCCCAGATGCACCCCGTCGAAAGTGCCGCTGGTTACGACGCCATATTCCAGTTTTTCAAAGGAATCCAGGCTATGATAAATGTTCATTCGTCAACTTCCAAATTCAACGCTACTCTTTTCTGATGGATGAAAGCGGTGAGCTCCCAGGCATCTTTCAGTTCAAAATCGCCGATCCTGGTGCGGCAGAGCTTGCTCATGTAAGCCCCGCTGCCGGCCAGCACACCGAAATCGCGAACCATACTGCGAATATAAGTACCTTTTGAACAAATGATCCTAAAATCAATGGAAGGAAAGTGGGTAGCGTCGATTTCGAACAGTTTGATTTCCACCGCCCGCTTCTTGATCTCCGCCTCCTCGCCGCGTCGCGCGAGCTTGTACGCACGCACGCCGTCGATTTTAATGGCCGAAAATAGCGGCGGGACCTGCTCAATGTGGCCGGTGAGCTGCTGTCTCGCATTTTCGAGCACCTCCGGCGTAATGTGGTCGGTGGGATATTCGGCGTCGAAGTCGCTTTCCAGGTCGATCGAAGGCGTCGTTTTGCCCAATACCAGCGTGCCGGTGTATTCTTTTTCCTGCGCCTGGAAGTTGTCGATCTGCTTGGTTTTTTTACCCGTACAAAGGATGAGCAAGCCGGTAGCGAGCGGGTCCAAGGTGCCGGCGTGACCGATTTTCTTGAATTTGCAGGCCCGTTTCAGCTTATTGGCCACGTCGAACGAAGTCCATGTCAAGGGTTTGTCGATCAGAATGACCTCACCTTCGTCCGGTATGTTTTCTTCTTGTTTCAAATCAGGGGAGATTAATGGCGATCGGCCGACCATTCTGCATGGTCGGCCGATCGCTTATGGTGAAGCCGAAGGCTTTTAAACAACGTCCAGCTTGTAACCCGATGCCAGCAAACCGAGCAGCACCAGGCCGAGGATAATGCGGTAGTAACCGAAAACCTTGAACCCGTATTTAGTCAAAAAGCTGATAAAGAACTTGATCGCCAGCATTGCCACCACGAACGCGACGGCATTTCCGATGAGCAATGTCTGAATGTCTTCTTTTTGAATGGTATCGTACGTTTTCAACAGCTTGTAACCTCCTGCTGCGGCCATGGTGGGCACGGCGAGGAAGAACGAAAACTCGGCCGCCTGCTTTCTCGACAATCCGTTGAGCATCCCGCCGATAATGGTCGAAGCCGAGCGCGAAACGCCGGGAATCATGGCGATACACTGGAAAAAGCCAATTTTGAATGCGGTAGGGAAGGTGATCACCTTCTCACGGGTATCGTTCGCGATGCGGTCGATAAAAATCAGGACAATACCTCCGAGGAGCAGCGAAATCGCCACTACCCACACGTTTTCCAGCAATGCGTCGATGAAATCGTTCAGCAGAAAGCCGATCACGGCCGCCGGAAGAAATGCTACGAAAAGTTTGAAATAGAAATCGGTGGTTTGGAAAAAACGCTTCCAGTACAGCACAAGGACGGAAAGAATAGCCCCAAACTGGATATTAACCGTGAACATTTTGGTGAATTCCAGATGGCTGATCCCCATGAATGAGGAGGCTATGATCATGTGCCCGGTAGAAGAGACGGGCAAAAACTCGGTAATTCCTTCAACAATTGCTAAAATGATCGCCTGCCAGATACTCATGAATTAGCGGGTTTACGGAGGATCGCCCAAAACTCGATGATGAAGCCCGCAATGGTGATGATCGGGCCGAGGGTGAGGCCGAGGAAGCCAAAGCCAAACTCTTCGCCGTCGAATGTCATGATCAGAAAGCCTGCGAGGATCACCGCGATGCCGACCAGCATCATCACATAATTGGATGATGAAAAGGGTAATTCATTTTTTGAAGCACTCATAACGTTTGTTTATCGGTTACTGTTCTTGAATGTCTGAAAGAGGATAGGCAGGCGGCTGTCAGTACAGATCGTCCAGTGCCATGCGAAGGTAGCGCGCCAGCGACTGGTAAGTGCTCGCCACGCCGATCGCTACGCCGAGGGCCAGTACAGAGGCTACGAGTATCACGATTTTATCGTATTCCTGCAACATCGCCAGGCCTTCCACATTGCGGATGGCCAGTTGCTGCAAGCCGATCAGCAGGAGCGCCGCTACAACACCGCCCACAAGGCCCTGAATGGCCCCGCGCAGCACGTAAGGTCTTTGGATAAAGCCGTTGGTAGCGCCTACGAGCTGCATACTGCGGATCAGGAACCGCTGCGAGTAAATCGCCAGTTTGATCGTATTGTTCACCAGCAAAACAATGATCACGAGCATGATCAGCGCGAAACTCGCTAGTACAATGTATATTTTGGTAACGTTCCGATTGATATTATCGGCCAGATCTTCCTGGTACACCACTTCGTACACGCCCTGGATCTGTTCGAGGTCTTTTTTGATCTGCGCGAGCTTGGCTTCTTCGAAATAGTCCTCCTGGATTTTCACGCGGTAGCTGTCGCGCAGGGGGTTTTCGCCCAGAAAACTTGCGAAATCTTCCTTTGTGCCGTCGATGAATTCCTTGGCGGCTTCTTCCTTGGAAACGAATATAATCGCCTTTGTTTCAGTGGATTTTAATACAAATGGCTTGGCCTGGATAATGTTGAAGACAGAATCCTGCCCCGCTTTGGAAACTTCTTTATTGATGAACACCCGCACTTCGATGTTCTCGCGGATGATGGAAACCAGTTTCTTGGATTGGATGACGAGGAGCCCGCAAAAGCCGATCAGGAACAATGCTGCCGTCAGGCTCATCACGATCATCGCGTTGGGGTAACTCCCGATCTTCTTTTTTTTAGGCATAACAGCGTAGGATTTCGCCTGTCGTTGGTTCGGTTGGGTGAAAACGACTCGGGCAAAAATAAGGATTAAAATTTCAAAACAGCCCTTTCAGGGACAATCCTTAACTATTTTTAACGATAAAGGCAGTATTAGTTCCTTCTTCCCATCTCGTCGCGGATCTTGGCGGCCTTCTCGTAATCTTCTTTCGAAAGGGCGTCGTCGAGCATGCGTTGCAGCTCGTCGTAGCTCAGGTCACGGAGCGAATCTTTGGAACCGGTCGGGCGGATGGTTTCACGAACGGCATCCTCGTCCTCGTCTTCATCCTCGCTCATTGAGCTGGATACGATGCCCGCTTCCGAGAGGATCGTTTCGTAGGTGTAAATCGGTATGTCGAACCGCAGGCCGATCGCGATCGCGTCCGACGGCCGGGCGTCGATCTCCACCTCGCGGAGGTTGTCGGTGCAAACGATCTTGGCGTAGAAAATGCCTTCTTTGAGGTCGGAAATGACGATTTCCTTTAATGTATAATTCATGCCGTCGGCGAACGACTTGAACAGGTCGTGCGTCATCGGGCGGTTGGGAACTATGTTTTCAATCTGGACGGCGATGGCCTGTGCTTCGAATACACCAATGATGATAGGCAGCCTGCGGTTGCCGAGTTCTTCTCCAAGTACCAATGCAAACGAACCGGCTTGGGATTGGCTTGGTGAAAGCCCCAGAATTTCTAACTTGATTTTTTTCACGTTTAAATTAAATGCGCAAATGGTTAACAGTTGTGGTGAATGGTCTTTTGGGCTGCTTCTTGATTTTCAACGAATTAACAAGTAAACCCTTTAAAGTGTTCCTGTTTGAAAAGCGCCATCGGCGGATCAAGGTTGCAAAAATAAATAACCCTTACTGCATAAAAAAATGCTGTAAGGGTTAAGATTCGGCGGCTATGGCCGGGCTAAAAACCAAAAGAGGTTAATCAATTGATTTATAGCCGTTTTTTAAATGCGCATTCCTGCAATTAATTTATAAAATGAGCCTAGAAGCCACTATTTGAGGCTTTTTGCCGCTTCCGTGAGTTTAGGCAGGATTTCGAAAACATCCCCGACGATGCCGTAGTCCGCCGCCTTGAAGAAAGGTGCCTCCGGATCTTTGTTAATGACCACAATGCATTTCGACCCATTGACGCCGGCAAGGTGCTGGATTGCGCCCGAAATGCCGCAGGCAATGTACAGGTTTGGTGCAACCTTAATGCCGGTCTGACCGATGTGCTCGTGATGCGGGCGCCAGTCGAGGTCGGAAACGGGTTTGGAGCATCCCGTGGCCGCACCCAGCGCTTTGGCAAGGTCGATCAGCGGCTGCCAGTGCTCGGGGCCTTTCATGCCGCGACCACCCGAAACGATGATTTCCGCTTCGGTGAGCGACAACTCAGAATCCGCTTTCTCGACACTCACAACACTGGCCGTGAAATCGCTGTCACGAAGTGTCGGCTGAAACGCCTCTAGCGCGACGCTTCCGCTTCCGAGCGCCGCTTCGTCGATTTCAATCGCGTTCTTGCGGACCACCAGTACTTTAATGTCCGATTTGATTTCGGTCGTTGCGAATGCCTTGCCTGTGAAAATCGCGCGGGTGACTTTGAAACCGCCGTCGGTTTCGGGCAAAGCCGTCACACCGGAAACGATTCCGGCTTTGAGCTTGGCCGCCGCCCGCGCCGCCATGGCATCACCCAGGCCGGATTTGGAAAGGATAATGACCTTACTGCCTTCCTGCGCGGCCGCCTGCACGAGCGCGTCGGCATACGCGAGGCTGTTTTCATGTTCCAGCCTGGCATTGGCCGCATGAAGCACTTTGGCCGCTCCGTAAGCGCCTGCTTTTTCCAGCTCACTTGCATCGGCTTTGCCCAATGCAAGCACTACGGCCTGGCCGCCGGTCTTTTCCGCAACTTTGGCGCCATAAGCAACTGCTTCCAGCGAGGTTTTTTTGATAGAACCGTTATCGAGTTCTACATATATAAGGACTGACATGATTGTTTTCGTTTGAATGAAGAAAAATTACAGCACTTTTGCTTCGGTTTGCAGCAACCTGATGAGCGTTTCCGCTTCACTGGCAGGGATTATCTTGCAGGCGCCTTTCGGGGCGGGCAGTTTGTAACGCTGCGGAACGGTCATATCATCCACTGAAACCGGTTCTACCACATTCAATGGTTTGGTACGCGCCGTCATAATGCCGCGCATATTCGGGATTTTCCATTCTGCGATGGGCTCCTGGCAGCCGAGTACAAGGGGCAGCGGCGCTTTGAGTACTTCCTTGCCGCCGTCGATCTCGCGGGTAATGGTGGCAGTGCTTCCGTCGAGGTCGAGCTTCATCACAGGTGAGTAGGACGGGATGCCCAGCATTTCGCCAACCAGCCCGTGCACAACGCCGCTGTTATAGTCGATCGACTCGCGGCCCATTAATATGAGGTCGTAGCTGGCCTGCCCGGCAATGTGGGCGATCTGCGCGGCTACAAAATAGGAATCTTGCGGATCGGCATTCACGCGGATGGCGTCGTCGGCACCAATGGCGAGTGCTTTGCGTATCTGCGGTTCGGCGTCGGCCTCACCTACGTGCAGGACGGTGAGGGTTCCGCCGAGCTGCTCTTTTAACTCCACACCGCGCGCCAGGGCGTAGTCATCGTACGGTCCGATGATGAACTGTACCCCGGCCTTGTTGAGCCGCGTGTCGTTATCGGTGAAGCTTATTTTGGCGGTTGTATCAGGAACATTAGTTATACAAACGAGTATTTTCATGATGGTATGGTTACTTTTCTGTACGTTTGATGAGAATAACTTTGCCCGGGCAAATTAAGGGAAAAGTAAACAGTATGCAAGCATAATAATATTGATGAATAACTCCTTATTAGCCAATCTGATCGCATTTTACCAAGAGGACCCCGCCGATCCGTTCAATGCTTACGCACTCGCCATCGAGTACGTAAAGTCGGATGCCGCGGAAGCCGAGCGTTATTTTGACCTGCTATTGGAAAAACATAAGGATTATTTACCGACTTATTACCACGCTGGCGCATTTTTTGCTGCGTTAGGTAGAATAGAAAAGGCTGAGGAAATTTATCAGAAAGGTGTGCAGCTGGCAGTCATACAAAAGAACGCCAAAGCGCACCGCGAACTCCTCTCGGCCTATAACAACTTTCGGGACGAACTCGATGACTGATCGTCCCGGAATGCCTGCCACGTTCCCTCTATCAGGTTTAGGTTAATTTAAAAAATTTTGGTAGTCCCGTTCAGAACGGGCGAACAATTATTGATGCTTATATATGGAAAAGGAAGCGTTCATCCCGCTGGTAGTGAAGTGGGCAAAGTCACACGGGTTCAAGGAAATCCAGGCAAACATGGAAGGTTACGAAACGCCGAAATCGTACGAGCGGGCGGCGGACAATACCCGTTTTACGCCCGATGTGACAGGGGTAAACATGTTCAACCGGCATTATCTGGAAGTCTGTGTTAAATCGGACGAGATGCGCGCCAATATTTCCAAATGGAAGTTGTTGAGCGAACTGGCCGGTATGAAAGGAGCAAAACTGTACCTGATGGCCCCGCGCGGGCACGTGCGCTTTGCACGGGAAGCGGTGGATCAGTACAATATCCCGGCGGAAGTCGTGAAGATCGATTGATGGCATCTGGTCAGGTGTTGTCAGGTGTTGTCATTTCAAATGAATAAAATACCTGACAACACCCGAACACACCTGACTTCGTTTTAAACCTGCGGATATTTCCATTCCCCGCGGTAATCCCGGCTGAGGAGCTTGTTGGCTTCGTTGTCGCCCGGGATTATTTCTTTTTCTCCATCCCACACAATGCTTCGTCCCAATTTGTAGGAAAGCATCCCCAGCAGCGCCACATTCGTGGAGCGTTGCCCCACTTCAATTTCGCAAACCGGCGGTTTGTTGGTTTTGATTGATTCGAGGAAATTTGCCCAGAGCTCTTGGATATTCTGGTCATCCGGCTTGTTGAGCTGTGCATCCTGATGAACCACCGGTTTGTTCGGGTTAGTAGGATAGAATGTCCAGCCATCGAGCCAGCCCATGTGGAATGTGCCTTCGGTTCCGTAGAAATACACACCTACCGCCTGGTTAGGATGCGTTTTTTCGGCATTGTTGGCTGCGAATGTACGGTGTTCCCATTCCAACGTGAAGCCATCGAAATCGTAAACGGCTACCTGGTGATCGGGCGCATCGGTGCTGTCCTGACGGATCGCGCGGCCGCCGGTGGAGTAGATCTTTTTGGGATACTTCTGCTCCGACCACCACAATACCTGATCGAGCCAGTGGATGCCCCAGTCGCCCAGGGTGCCGTTGGCGAAATTGAGATAATTCCTGAAACCTTTCGGGTGCATGGTCTTATTGTAAGGGACCAGCTGGGCCGGGCCGCAATAAAAGTCCCAATCGAGCCCTTGCGGTGGTTCCGAATCGGGTGTTTTCTGACCGGGACCGCCGCCATAATGCACGAATGCACGCGCCATCCCGATTTTTCCTGCTTTGCCGGATTTAAGGAATTCCATACCCGACACATTGTGCGGCGATACGCGGCGGTGCGTGCCTACCTGAACGATGCGCCCGTGCTTGCGCGTGGCGTTCACCATCGCGCGGCCTTCCTTAATTGTGTGGGAAATGGGCTTTTCGACATACACGTGCGCACCCGCTTCAATGGCCGCAATGCAGCATAGCGCATGCCAGTGGTCGGGCGTAGCAACGATCACGATCTCGGGCTTCTCCTTGGCGAGCATTTCCCGGAAGTCTTTATAGAGCTTTGGTTTATCGGGCGTGAGTTTGGAAAAAACCTCCGCACAGGTTTTGAGCTGGTTTTGATCCACGTCGCAAAGTGCCACGAGTTTGGATTCACCTGCCTGCACGGCGCAGCGGAGGATATTTGTGCCCCACCAGCCCGCGCCGATAAGCGCCGTGCGGTAAGGAGATGCCCGTTTCAACGCCGTCAGCAAGGGAAGCGACGAGAATGCCGCGCCCGCCAGCGCCGATTTTTCAATGAATTGTCTGCGATCCATTTTAAAGGTTTCGGTTTGATAATGTATTATTTGCCTTTGAGTTTATCGACGAGCCAGCTGTTCATCGCATCGCGTTCCTCCGGATAAGTCCAGTGCCCGGTGTCGAGATAGAGTTTCAATTCTTTGGGCGCGGTGGTCACATTGTAAGCGGCGTACATGGATGTCGGCGGGCAGGTTTCGTCGTTGAAACCCCACATATAAAGGCCGGGAGCTTTCACGCGCCGCGCAAAATTCACCACGTCGTAGTAGGACACCGTGTTCAGCTTTTCCTTCATATTGTTCGTTTTGGCGCCATTCTTATCGAAATAATGCGGCCATCCGCCCGCGCGGCCGTGCAGGTAGCCCGTTACATCACTTAATGCAGGGTAGAATGCCCCAAGCCACTTGACGCGAGGGTCGAGGCCGGCCGTGATGATCGATAATGCGCCGCCCTGGCTTCCTCCCGTCACGGCCAGGTTGGTGCCGTCGTATTGCGGCAGGCTGGTTAAGAAATCGTTCGCGCGCACACAGCCGAGGTACACGCGTTTGTAGTAAAATTTATCCTTATCATCCAGATTATAAGTAGGATAGCCGTTCAAGACGCCCTGGCCCATATCGAGGTAAACCGACGGGTCCATGATCACCGGAATGCCGTGAATGCCTATTTCCAGGGTGATAATGTCCTTATCGGCCGTGGCCACGTCGCCATTGTAGGCGCGTACGCCCGCGCCCGGCACGCGCAGCAATGCGGGATATTTTCCTTCTTTTTTCGGAATGCTCAGAATGCCGTAAACACGCACGCCCGGACGGGTATTTTGCAGGCTAAGGTGGTAAACGTTCGTTTTTTCGGTGCAGCGTTCGGGTAGGAGCGTCATCTTAGCGTCCATCGGCACCGTGGCAAGTTCCTTTTTAGCATTGTCCCAAAACGTATCAAAATCTGTCGGATTCGCAACGGTGGGCTGGATTTTCAGCGGATCGAAACCGGCTGTTGACAGCCCGCGGAACTCCGCGCCGTCTACTGTGGCCCATGCAATGCAGCGGAGGAAACCAGGTGTTTTCAACGTTCCGCCGTCGACGGTTAATGTGCCGTTTGCGGCGGTTTTAGTCTCTTTAATGGTGGGTTCGAGCTTTTCCAGGCCAATTTCATATCGTACCTGCGCATTTTTCACCGGGTTGCCATTGCGCAACACCGTGATTTGAAACTGGACTTTATCTCCGGGTTTGTACGTCCAGTCGTCGCGGTCGGTCGTGACGATCACGTCCACGGGCCGCCGTGCCGGTTGGGCATGGAGGGAAATAATGGTAATCCAGAGGAAGATTTGGATTAGTAAAAAGCGATTTTTCATAGACCGGCAATTTGTTCTATTTTGTGATCAAACATCATTTGCATTGTGAGGTAAAGGGTGAAAAGCCGCGAATCTTTATTTGTAACCTTAATTTTTTTGCGATTTGAGCTAATTTGCCGTCGATTAGGAAAAGCAAGCAGCATTTAGAATACTAGAAAAGCATTGGAGCCAGTCAGGATCAACAAGTTTATCAGTGAAACCGGTTTCTGTTCAAGAAGGGAAGCCGACAAGCTCGTGGAGCAGGGGAGGGTTATGTTGAACGGCCGGAAAGCAGTTTTGGGTGATAAGGCAACGACTTCGGACGATGTGCGCGTGGATGGTAAGCCGCTCAAAGCCAAAAAGGCGGGCGTCTACATTGCATTCAACAAACCCGTGGGCATTACCTGTACCACCGAGCGGCATATCAAAGGCAACATCATCGACTACATCCGGCACAAGGAGCGCATCTTTCCCATTGGCCGGCTCGACAAGCCGTCGGAAGGACTGATATTCCTCACCAGCGACGGTGACATTGTAAACAAGATCCTCCGGGCGGGGAACAACCACGAGAAAGAGTACGTGGTGACGGTCAACAAGCCGATCACACCCGAATTCATACAAAAAATGTCGTCCGGCGTCCCCATTTTAGGGGTTGTAACTAAGAAATGCTTTGTCCGGAAAGACAGCAGCTACGTTTTTACCATCATTCTCACGCAGGGCCTCAACCGCCAGATCCGCCGGATGTGCGAGTTCCTTGGCTACAATGTGACGAAGCTGAAACGCGTCCGGATCATGAACGTTACGCTCAAAGACCTTCCCGTGGGCAAGTGGCGCGACCTGACAGCCGCGGAAATGCAGGAGATCAATGCGGCGATAGCCGGTTCGACGAAAACGGAAGAAGGGTCGTACCTGGACGACTGGGACGAATAGCAGAAAGTGCACTTAGATAAATGGCGCTAGCCGTTTGTTCATCGTCTCGGCAATCCGCTTACCAGCTTGATCTGTCATGTGTATCATTGTGACTAAATCACAAAAACACTAACAGATCACAGCTATGAGAAGAAATTTCTTCGTACTTCATTTTGCACTTTTGTTGCTGGGTTTGCTGCATTTCCAATGCACCGATCATGGGCCGCAAACCAATCCGCCAAAGGTCGCAACCGGCAATATGGCCGTGATAAACCCCGATCTCTTTCGTTTTTCGGTCAATCTGAGTGAATTCGCAGGCAACGCCGTTAAAGAATTCGGAATCGTTTACAGCGTACATTATTATGATGTACTGAAAGGCTCCCACACCGATAAGCCGACCTTAGACTGGCAAAAAATCCTCTTCAAAGATAACCCGTCCAACGGCCTGCATACCAAGGACGTGGTAGCGCCGGCCACCAGTTATTTCAGGATTTACTACCGGGCATATGCGGTTCTGAACGACGGGGCGGTACTGTATGGGGATATTAAATACGATCAGCAGGATAAATCGGGCCGCGCAATACTTGAATTCGTGGGCGTTCCCAAATTAGCAAAGCCTTATCATGCGGGTATTATTCTGATGGATATGGGACAAAAACCGATCAAAAACTATGGCGTTGTTTATTCTTACAATACCGCTGCAAATCAGGCAATCGCCGCTATGCCAACACTGGCCAGCAAGTCCATTAAATTCTCGTACGAAAACGTCAAAATCTCGGTCGGTGGCTCCGGCACAGGATTTCTGCTTGACAACCTAGCGGAAAATAATGTGAATGAAATCTATGTCCGAAGCTTCGTTGAATTGACCGACGGGACGGTCGTTTACGGCAGATATGTCGGGCATGCCAAGAAATGATAATTAGTCGGCCGACGGTCATTCGCAAGTCTGCCAAATCTCCGATGGATAATTCATTGCTAGCCGCAGGATAACGGACGCCGCAAAGGGCATCCTAGTCTTCGCGTACTGACTTTATCTTGGATTTGGAAATCCAGAAACTCTTTCATTTAAACGTAAAAATCACCCATGAGAACAATTTCTATCCGTAGTCTCGGAATACTTGTCTTCGCCTTTTTTTGGTGCGTTGCTTGTACTGATCATGAGCCGCAACAGCCACAAGTAGTTCTGCCGGTAGTTAAAACGGGCGCCAGTACTTTCAATAGCCAAACTCAGACTCCAACCTTTCATGTCCAAATAGAAAGCTTAGGGAATGTTGGTATAACAGAGTATGGTATCGCATATCTTCTCGCGCCAAACGGAAGTAATCCCGCAAATTACAACCCAACTGTTAGTGGACCGAAGGTGATCTTTGACTTGCCCGCCACAGTAGGCAATCACTCAAAGCCAGCGCCTTTTACAGACCAGCAGGTAGATGTTTATCATTATAGGGCATATGCAATTCTGCAAAACGGGAATGTCGTCTATGGTGAGAAATTTGCCGACGATTAGACGACCCGGGCATATATATAAGTCAATTAGTTAATCTGAGACCAACTTGCTTGCATGGCAGCAGGTTGGTCTCGTTTTTCTTCCCGCGTTCATAGCGGAAATGCATTCAGATTCAAGAAAGCCGAAAAACCGCTATCTTAGGTTTTTCCTAAATCCAATCTTTCTGAATGAACAAAGTTGCCTCTTCCTCGCTACGCCTGGATTCGATCGATGTGTTCCGGGCGGTTACCATGCTTTTAATGATCTTCGTGAATGACTTTTGGACGCTCGAAGCAGTGCCCAAATGGCTGGAACACAGTAAGGCGGAAGAGGATGCCATGGGCCTGTCGGATGTCGTTTTTCCAGCGTTCCTGTTTATCGTAGGCCTTTCCATTCCATTCGCCATATCCAATCGCAGGAAGAAGGGTGACGGTAATGCATTAATCATCAGGCATATAGCCGAACGGACTTTTGCTCTGTTGCTGATGGGTATATTCATCGTAAACTTCGAGAACATAGCCGAGCCCGCGATGGTGATCAGTAAATATGTGTGGGAGATCGGCATGGTGGCAGCATTTTTCCTGATCTGGAATGTCTATCCTAATGATCCTGCAAGGACTTCGCTTTACACCGGCTTGAAGATAGCTGGCTATCTATTGCTGGCAGGCCTGGCTTTCATTTACAAAGGCGGCGATGCTGCTAATCCCTCGTGGATGGGCACGCATTGGTATGGTATCCTTGGCCTGATCGGCTGGTCGTACCTGCTGGGCGCGCTCACGTATGTACTTACGGGTGATCGCCTCGGATGGGCGGTTGTTGCATGGGTGTTTTTTGTGGTTTTCAATCTCGCGGAGTTTGCAGGGGCGCTTGACTGGCTTCAATCAGTCAAAGATTATGTATGGATCGTGGGTAGCGGCTCGATGCCCGCGTTTGTCATGGGCGGAGTGGTGGCTTCGGTGGTTTATCGGAAAAGTGCAAATCGGGATGCGGCGCGCGGTGCTTTTCTGCTGACGTTGGTCGTGCTGGGAATGGTCTTGTTCGCGTATGGTGCTGCTACCCGCCCTTTCTGGGGTATTTCCAAAATTCGTGCTACACCGGCCTGGATCGGCATTTGTTTGGGAATCAGTTTCTGGGCATTTGCATTTTTTTACTGGCTGGTCGATATGCGTAGGATCAGCAGGTGGGCGGATATCATCAAACCCGCGGGTACCGCAACATTGACCTGTTATTTGATTCCTTATATCTGGTATGCAGTCAATTCGCTGGCCAGCATCAGCCTGCCCGCCGTGGTACGCACCGGCGGCTTGGGGCTCGTCAAATCTGCTTGCTTTTCATTGCTGGTCATCATGCTCACAGGCGCCATCAACCGCGTCGGCATTAAACTTAAAATATAAGGCGATAGGTGGTAAATTCCCGACTCTTCGTCTTTTATTAAAACAGCAATCCATATCAAATCAATCAGAATGAATTCCAGGAGAACATTTGTCAAGAAAGGCATTGCCGGACTGATGGCAGGCAGCATTGTGCCATTTTCGGAAAAAGTGAATGCAGCCGGAACGCCGGCTAAAAAGGAAGATACCTTTAAGCTCGGAGTAGCCGGTTACAGTTTCTATCATTTCAAACTTGATGAAGCACTTGAAATGATGAAGAAGACAGATGTTCATTTCCTGTGTATCAAGGACTTCCATTTGCCTTATAACAGCACGGCGGAGCAGATCACCGCTTTTCATCAGAAGCTCAAAGACGCGGGTGTTACCGGCTATGCCGTCGGGCCGATTTATACGAAGACGCACCAGGACATCGATAACGCATTCGATTATGCCAAGCGCGTAGGTGTGGATCTCATCGTCGGCATTCCTAACCATGACGATTTGAAGTATGTGGAGCAGAAAGTGAAGGAAACCAATATCCGCTACGCCATTCACAACCACGGGCCGGAGGATAAGTTGTATCCCAATGCGACCTCAGTTTACAATCACGTCAAAGATCTCGATCCGCGGATCGGCCTTTGCTTCGATATGGGCCATAACCAGCGTGACAACCAGGACCCGGTCACGGATTTAGGGAAATACAGCAAGCGTATTTTCGACATACACCTTAAAAACGTGACTGCCGCAACGAAAGACGGCAAAACCTGTGAATTGGGTCGCGGGATTATTGATATTCCAGCGTTTGTGAAAATGCTGCGGAAAGTGAAGTACTCTGGTTCATGCAGCCTTGAATATGAGAAAGATATGAAGGACCCATTGGCCGGCATTGCCGAGTCGGTTGGTTATTTCCGGGGCGTTTGCCAGGCGAGTTAATGAGGAAAAAGCGCATTTAGTGCCGTAAAACCCTATTTTTGCATCTCCAAGGTTTGATTTTTTACCATAACGCCAAAACTAATGCTATCAAACGTCCCCTTTGATCAGTTGGCGGCTTATAAAAAGCTGAAAACGCATCACAAAACCATCTCTCAGAAACATCTGAAAACCCTTTTCGAGGAAGACGCCGACCGCCATAAAAAATTCTCCATTCGTTTTGGAGACATATTGCTGGATTACTCCAAAAACCGCATTACGTCACGCACACGCTCATACCTCGTTCAGCTGGCCGAAGAAGCAGGCCTGGCCGAGGCGATTGAGGCGATGTTTACCGGCGAGAAGATCAATGCGACGGAAGACCGGGCTGTTTTGCACACCGCATTGCGGAACCGTTCCAACGAACCGGTGCTCGTGGATGGTAAGGATGTGATGCCGGATGTGAATGAGGTGCTTGCGAAAATGAAAGATTTTTCGACGCGCGTCAGATCTGGCTCGTGGAAGGGCTACACCGGTAAAGAAATCACGGATATCGTGAATATCGGGATCGGTGGGAGCGACCTCGGCCCAGTAATGGTAACCGAGGCGTTGAAAGCCTACGCTAAAAATGGCTTGAACGTCCATTTCGTATCGAACGTCGACGGTACCCACATCGCGGAAACGGTGAAGTCGCTCAATCCGGAGACTACGCTGTTCATGATCGCTTCCAAAACTTTTACGACGCAGGAAACGATGGCCAACGCGCACAGCGCTCGCAGCTGGTTCCTCGAAAAGGCGTCGAACGAGGAGCACGTGAAAAAGCACTTCGTTGCCATCTCGACCAACCGCACGGAAGTCGAGAAATTTGGTATCGATCCTGAAAACATGTTCGGCTTCTGGGATTGGGTAGGAGGTCGCTACTCGCTGTGGTCGGCGATCGGTTTGTCGATTGCGTGCTATGTGGGCTTCCAGAATTTTGAGCAGTTGCTCGCGGGCGCACACGAAATGGACAAGCATTTCCGCACCACCAAGTTGGAACGCAACATTCCCGTGATCCTCGCATTGCTTGGAATCTGGTACAACGATTTCTTCGACGCGCAAACTCAGGCGATCCTGCCGTACGATCAATACATGCACCGTTTCGCCGCGTACTTCCAGCAGGGCGATATGGAGAGCAATGGAAAAAGTACCGGTCGCGATGGTAAAGCGGTGGGTTACCAAACCGGTCCGGTGATCTGGGGCGAGCCGGGCACCAATGGGCAGCACGCATTTTACCAGCTGATCCACCAGGGTACGAAGCTGATCCCTTGTGATTTCATTGCACCGGCAGTAAGCCACAACCCGCTGGGTGATCATCACAAAATGCTGTTATCCAACTTCTTCGCTCAAACCGAAGCGTTGATGAACGGCAAAACCGACGAGGAAGTCCGTGCAGAATTGAAAGCTGCCAAAAAGAGCGATGCGGAGATCGAGCAAATTGCGCCGTTCAAAGTGTTCTCGGGTAACCGACCGACCAACTCGCTCCTCGTGAAGAAAATCACTCCGAAAGTGTTGGGCAGCCTGATCGCCATGTACGAACACAAGATTTTTGTACAAGGTATCATCTGGAACATTTACAGCTTCGACCAATGGGGGGTTGAGCTCGGCAAGCAACTGGCGAACAAAATCTATCCGGAGTTGCAAAACGACTGGCCGGTGACCAACCACGACAGTTCTACCAATGGTTTGATCAACCAATACAAACGCTGGCGCTAATTTTTCAGAACCAGCTTTGTAAAAAGATAACCGATTAACACACCAGCAGCATCTGCCACTGCGTCCCACCAGTCAAAAGTGCGGTCGAATGGCAGAAGCTGCTGGTAAAATTCCAGTCCAAGCCCGTAAGCCATTCCCAATCCTACCACCAACCGGCTTTTTTGAGGGTAAATAATCAGCGCGAGAATCGCCCATACTGTAAAGAGTCCCGAGTGGACAATTTTATCAAAACCTAAGACGGGTGCGGCAGGCAAGTCTTTGCCCGGCCATGTGCACGCAACCAAGATCAAAAAGCTCCATAACCAAATAATCCATTGACATTGAGCGATAAAGCGGACAGCTGATTGTAACATTTTCAAGTTATGATCTTATTGTTTGTATACCGAAAGTTACGGACGGTTTTTGAATTTTCGTTTGCTAAACCCACTAAATGGGGTAATTTGGGACAATATACGTAGCCATTAGCTTGTGTTTTTGAGTTAATTAAAAATAAGACATTACATTATTAATTTTTTTAATTAAGTTTAGTTCATTGTCTGAATGCTAAACCTGTTTCAATGAAAAGAATTTTTGCGACACTCACGCTTGTCTTTACGCTTACTCAAAGTCACGCTCAATCCGTTTACCATTTTGAAGAAGGGCTGGCCATTGGGCCGTGTCATCAGTATGGCCGAGAGGCATTGTACACCGATCAGCTCGCTTACCAACTCTACAAAGGCACGCTGAAACCGCAAGAAGGAAGCGTACTTTTGACCGACCCGAAGGCGGGTGAAGTAAAATGGAAGAAAGTAAAGGCGGACTCGACTCATCGTTTTCGTGGCGATGCGTTTTCGAATGGTTATGTTTATTTAACCTATGAATCCAAAAAGGAACAAACTGCGATCTTGACGATCACCGGCCAGGATATGATTTTCCTGAATGGCGTGCCGCGGGGAGGGGACATGTACCGTTACGGTTGGATGCATTTGCCGGTCGTGCTGAAAAAAGGTAAGAATGAAATTTACGCGCGCGTCGCCCGGTTCGGCCGTTTCGGCGGAATTACTGCCAACCTCAGCTTCCCTGCAAAAGCCGTTTCGCTCAGCACGGAGGATTTGACGATCTCTGATATCGTGCCGGGTTTCAAAAACGATTCACTCTGGACTGGAATGGTCATTTCAAATATGTCGGCGAAACCGCTGACCGGTCTGGAAATGCGGACGACGCTGGCTGGACGAGAAATCAAGACGCCGCTTCCCCCGGTTCCCGCGATGACATTGCGCAAAATTCCGGTGCTCATTGATGGAAGCCAGGTAGCCAATCCCGGGAAAAATGAGGTGACGATGAGCTTGTCACAAAATGGAAAGGAGATTGATCAGGTAAAAATCGCGATACAATCTGTTGAGCCAGGCAAACAATACAGCCGGACATTTGTGAGCGGACTTGATGGCAGCGTTCAATATTACGCAGTTTCACCACAAGTCAATGGCACTTCGGCAGAGAAACCGGCATTGTTTCTTTCAGTTCACGGAGCTGAGGTTCAGGCGATTAGTCAGGCGAGAGCTTATAAACCGAAAGATTGGGGCGTACTGGTAGCGCCTACCAACCGCCGGCCGCGCGGGTTCAACTGGGAAGATTGGGGCAGGCTCGATGCGCTGGAAGTACTGGGTATAGCTGAAAAACAGTTCAAGCCTGATCCTTCGCGTATATACCTTACCGGCCATTCGATGGGCGGGCATGGAACGTGGTTTCTTGGCGCGACTTATCCGGGCAAATGGGCTGCCATTGCCCCTTCCGCCGGTTACCCTACGCTGGCGGCGTATGGCTCGCACGACGGCGTAATCCCCGATAGCGCGGGTTCGCCGGTTGAGGCTATGTTGCTGAGAGCCAGCAATCCAAGCAATGTATTGGCATTGACTTCCAACTACAAAAGCCTTGGCGTGTACGTTGCCCACGGCGACGCGGACAGGACGGTGCCGGTGACTTATGCGCGCCAGATGCGCGATATTCTCGGGAAGTTCCACCGCGATTTCAGTTATTATGAGCACATTGGAGGAGAGCACTGGTATGGCGACATCAGCGTGGACTGGCCGCCGCTTTTCAATTTTTTCAGCTGGCATTCGATTCCTCAAGATACCACGGTTACTGCAATCGACTTTAAAACCGCCAACCCGGGGATTTCCTCGCGCATGCGCTGGGCGGGTGTGCAGCAGCAGCTTAATGCATTGAAATACAGTCACATTAAACTAACGAGCAGCAAAAAAGACCTTCGCATTGAAGGAACGACCGATAATGTTGCGTTGCTTTCGCTGGACCTGGCAGCTTTTACTCCTGGGTCGAAAGTGAAAATTGTACTGGATGGTCAAGCTCCGATAACGCATGAAGTGAAAGGCAAAGAAACCATTTACCTTAAAAATGAGGATGGATGGAAAATCGGTGGCGCTCCGACGATGCAGGAAAAGAATGCCGATCGGAATGGCACTTTGAAAGATGCATTCAGAAACCGAATGGTGTTAGTGTACGCGACGGGCGGATCGCCGGAGGAAAAGGCATGGGCCATGGATAAGGCGAAGTTCGACGCCGAGTCGTGGTACTATCGCGGCAATGGGGCGGTGGATATTATTTCGGACAAAGACTTTGATCCACAGCAGTTTAAAGATAGAGGTGTGATTTTGTACGGTAATAAGACCACGAATGTAGCCTGGGATAAAGTCTTAAAAGACTGCCCGGTTACTGTAACGAACGGCAAAATCAGCGTGGGTGATAAGCAGTTTTCAGGTGCTGATCTGGCTGCGTATTTTATCTATCCAAGGTCGGACAGCCACACTGCGTCGGTAACGGTGATTTCCGGAACCGGCAAGCTGGGTTTTCAGGCCGCCAATGCGAATCAGTATTTCAGCGGTGGCAGCGGGTTTCCCGACCTGATGATTTTCTCCGCGGAGATGTTGAAGGGCGGCATTAAGGAAGTGAAAATGGCCGGATTCTTTGGAAACGACTGGTCCGTAGAAAAAGGAGAATTTGTAACAAATTGAAAATTAGTTAGGTATAATGCAAAAACGTCAGGTCTCTCGGCCTGACGTTTTTTTGTTTAACTACTATATGTGACAACCAGTAGCTGCGGTTTAAATCGGGACATTAGCCGTTATCGGCGAATTCGGGATAGAGCGTCATACCGCCGTCGATATATAACGTTTCGCCATTCACGTAATCCGAATCGTCGGATGCCAGCCAGGCAACTGCCTTCGCTACGTCCTGCGACGTGCCGATCCGTTTATAAGGAATCAATTGCAAAAGGCTCTGGTATTTGTCCGGATCGGACCAAACGTCCTGATTAATAGGTGTTTTGATCGCTCCGGGACTTACCGAGTTCACGCGGATTTTGTGGGGCGCGAGCTCCTGCGATATGGATTTCATGAACATCATCGTCCCACCTTTAGAAGCGGCATAGTTGACGTGACCGGCCCAGGGAATCACATCGTGCACGGAGCTCATCAGGATGATTTTTCCGATGGCGAGTTCACTGTGTGTAACTTCCGTAGCCGACTGGTTTTGAGCAATAAATTGCTTCGCGGCTTCGCGGCAGGCAAGAAACTGGCCGGTGAGATTGACATCGATCACCTTTTGCCATTGTTCCAATGTCATTTCCAGGAACGGTGCGTCCTTTTGCAGGCCCGCATTGCTTACGAGCACATCCACCCGACCGAATTGGTTCACTGTTTCGGCAAACAGCGCTTTTACTTCATCTTCCTTGCTGACGTCGGCCTTTACCAGAATGGCGTTGCCGCCATTTGACTTGATTTGGTCGACGACCTCTTGTCCGGCTTCCGCATTGGAACTGTAATTGACTACGACATTCGCTCCGTTGTTTCCAAAGTGCACTGCACAAGCTTTTCCAATCCCGGAGCTTGATCCGGTCACAATGACGACCTGATCTTTGAACTTCAGATCATTCATATCATTTCTTTTTCGACAGACTTCAATTTTTTCCAAACGCGGCGGTTCACATTTTTAACCGCCCAGTTTTTCGCAATCAGAATTGCTTTGGAAACGGCTTCGCGCGGGGAGATGTTTGTTGATCTCAACAGTTCCTGCGCAACGGCAACCGCTTTTTCGCGGGTAGTGGGAGAAAGATACATCAATTCTGGTAATGCGATTCTTGCGTCCATAGGAGATGAATTTTAGTAGTGGTTGATTAGATTGATGATGATTGTATTCAAATTTCAGAAAAATCAATGCCAGGCATCCGGGAGCGCTTTTTCTATTTTTATATACGCTTAAAAACCCCAAAATGTAACATGGCAGGTAAAAAAAATCCCCATCTGTTTGACGGACGGGGACTTTTTCTAATCTGATTCTTATTTTACCTCTTCGAAATTAACGTCCGTTACGTCGTCAGTCGAACCGCTGTTGCCGGCACCTGCTCCCGGATTTCCGGTTGGGCCGCCTGCGCCAGGCTGGCCGCCGGGCTGTTCACCGCCCTGAGCGTACATTTCCTGCGCCGAAGCTTGCCATGCCGCATTCAGTTTTTCGGATGCAGCGTCGATCGCGGTCAGATCCTGCGATTGGTGAGCGGTTTTCAGCTCTGCCAATGCAGCTTCGATGCTCGACTTGTTGCTGTCAGAAAGTTTGTCGCCATATTCTTTCAGCTGTTTCTCAGTCGAGAAGATCAGGCTGTCAGCTCCGTTGATTTTTTCGATTTTTTCACGTTCTGCTTTGTCAGCAGCTTCGTTTGCTTTCGCTTCTTCACGCATTCTGGCGATTTCAGCGTCGGTCAAACCGCTGGAAGCTTCGATGCGGATCTTCTGCTCTTTGCCGGTTCCTTTGTCTTTCGCTGATACGTGCAGGATACCGTTCGCATCCACGTCGAATGTTACTTCGATCTGAGGTACACCGCGTTGTGCTGGCGGAATATCCGAAAGGTGGAAACGGCCGAGTGTACGGTTATTGGAAGCTTGCGGACGCTCACCTTGCAATACGTGGATCTCCACAGATGGCTGGTTGTCAGCAGCAGTTGAGAATGTTTCGGTTTTCTTCGATGGAATAGTGGTGTTCGCTTCGATCAGCTTGGTGAACACACCACCCAATGTTTCGATACCGAGTGACAAAGGAATTACGTCCAAAAGAAGTACGTCTTTCACTTCACCAGTCAATACACCACCCTGGATTGCAGCACCTACGGCCACAGCTTCGTCCGGGTTAACGTTTTTCGAAGGTTTTTTACCAAAGAACTTCTCTACTTCTTCCTGTACGCGAGGAATACGGGTCGAACCACCTACGAGGATCACCTCGTCGATATCGCTGTTCGAATATCCTGCGTTTTTCATCGCTCTCTTGCAAGGTTCCATCATGCGTTGGAAGAGCGTATCAGCCAATTGCTCGAATTTCGCGCGGGTCAAGGTGCGAACCAAGTGCTTTGGAATACCATCTACCGGGAAGATATAAGGCAGGTTGATTTCAGTCTGCGTAGAGCTCGACAATTCAACTTTCGCTTTTTCAGCAGCTTCTTTCAAACGCTGCAATGCCATTGGATCTCTGCGCAGGTCCACGTTTTCGTCCTTTTGGAACTCGTCGGCCAGCCAATTGATGATCACCTGGTCGAAGTCGTCACCACCCAGGTGGGTATCACCGTCGGTAGATTTTACTTCAAATACACCGTCGCCCAGTTCAAGGATAGATACGTCGAAAGTACCACCACCCAAGTCAAACACGGCGATTTTCATATCCTTATGCTGTTTGTCGAGGCCGTAAGCCAGGGCAGCAGCAGTAGGTTCGTTGATAATACGTTTTACATCCAGACCGGCAATCTGACCAGCTTCTTTGGTAGCCTGGCGTTCCGCATCGTTAAAATACGCAGGAACGGTGATCACCGCTTCTGTAACTTCCTGACCCAGATAGTCTTCCGCAGTTTGTCTCATTTTTTGGAGAATGAATGCAGAAACTTCCTGTGGCGTGTACAGGCGGTCGCCGATTGGAATGCGTGGGGTATTGTTAGGGCCTTTTTCGACGGAGTACGCAACGGTCTTCATTTCAGACGTTGTGTCATCGTATTTTTTACCCATGAAACGCTTGATGGAGCTAATAGTATGCTTGGGATTCGTAATCGCCTGACGTTTGGCCGGTGCTCCGATTTTGCGTTCACCATTATCCATGAATGCAACTACGGAAGGGGTAGTGCGGGCACCTTCGCTGTTGGCTATTACAACCGGCTCGTTACCCTCCATGACAGCCACGCAGGAGTTCGTTGTTCCTAAGTCTATGCCAATAATTTTTCCCATTGTTCTATTTTATAAGTTAAGTATGATATGATTTCTAGACTCTCTGACCGGCGGGCGCCGCAGCGCTTTTCCGTTGGTCACTGGGAGTTTTGTTAAAAAGCCCGTACCAGAAAGTTTCACACAAAACCGAAATGACAAAGTGTCAGGCCGTATTTCAGCCTGACACCCGGGAATGGATTAGCTGATCATCTGCCCCATGAACGGATCGCTTTGGCTTTCCGCACCGGTTTCCACATGGCCGGCAAACCGCGAGAATGCATGCTCGACTCCTTCAACCGCAACCGTGAAATCATACCAGTTGAAGCTTTTTGCGAGATTCAGGACAATCGTTTTTTGTGATTTCGCACCGGTGGACGCTTTTTCGAGCGTAATCTTTTGAGCGGCAGCACCATATGCATTGTCGGTAAGCGTGAGGCTGCATTTTTGGGAAGAATGCAGGTTGCTGATTTTCAATTCAATATGTCCGGTTGGCTTTTTGCTTCGGTTGAGTTGATAGGCACATTCGATTTTAACAGACGCATTTTCCTTGTCGCCGCTATATTCCCGGAAGAAACCGTTCGGGCCGTATGCTTTCAGATGGAATCGCTGGTTTTCGAAGTCGCCGACGTTCCAGGAGCCGGTTAGTGCGTCACCAGCTTTCACGGCGTAGTTCCAGACTTTCATCTGTTCGTTTTTGTATTTTCCCGGGGCATACACGATGAATGGCGACCCGGCAGATTTGTCGTGAAATATGCCATTTCTGGCTTCCAGGTTAATTTCAAATGCATTTTTGGCAGAGTTGAATGCGCAGTCGGCATATAACTCATACGGGATGGGGCACGCCGGGCGGGTTCCTTTTTCCTGATTCGGAAGGATCGGAGAGGTGAGCGGGTTGGCATTCACCTCGTCGATTTGGCTTTTGGTTAATGCTTTGTAGCCGTTCGGAAGTTTCTTGAATTTGGCATTGAAAATGCTTTCCATAAACTCCGTCCTTTCGAGGAACGTGGGCAGCTTTAGTTCCTGGCCGTCATAAGGAGTGAAGGTGGACGTCAGGTCGCCGCAAATGGTGCGCCGCCACTCGGTGATGTTTGTTTCCTTGATTTCCTTGCCGGATTTCAGGCTCACGAATTTTTCGAGGAATTGCAATATCGATGTGTGGTCGAATACCTCCGAGCACACATTTCCTCCGCGGTTCCAGGGTGAAGCGACGATGAGCGGCACGCGGTAACCGAGCCCGATGGGGCTTTCGCGACTGTCTTTCTTCGCTTTTTTGGTCATATCCTGCTCCAACGTCACAAACTCCGTCTTGCAATCGATGCCCGCCGAAACGGCGCCGGTGTCTTCTTTGTAAGGATCGGGAACGACGTACGGCGGCACGTGGTCGAAATAGCCGTCGTTTTCATCGTAGCAAAGGATAAAGATCGTTTTTTTCCAAACCTCCGGATTGGCCGTAAGAATGTCCAGCACTTCCGACACGTACCACGCGCCATACCAGGGCGAGGTGGGATGGTCGGAGAAGTTTTCGGGCGCTACCAGCCATGATACGGTCGGTAATGAACCGGTTTTGACATCCGAGCGGAACTGGTACAGCACATCGCCCATCGGCGCTTTGGCTTCATGTTCGATATCGCCGTCGTGGTACTTTATCGTGGTGATCTTCCGATAGTCCGGGTCGTTTTTGTTAATGGTAAATGCCTTGTTATGAATGTTTTTCTCGCGCTGCGAAAGCTTTTCGAACTTCTCGGCGCTCCAACGGATCAATTCCTCGTTGGCGAGTTTCAACAACGCCCGCTTTTCTTTCAGTATTTTTTCAAGATCATTCGCCTCCTTGCCCGACAGCGTTTTCAGTTTTGCCTGCGCCTGTTCGATCTCTCCGGGCAGCATTTGCTGGCGTTCTTTCAAATAGCGCTGGTAGCCCGTGTGGTAGCGGATATTGTACTGCGTGAACCATTCGATCGGGTTATCGGTGAAATTAGCGAGCCATGAATCCTCTTCGCCGGTGAATCCGGTATTGATACTCAGCTCGTTCTGGTAAATCCGCCACGAAACGCCGTTGTCTTCCAGGCGTTCGGGAAAGGTCGTCCATTTCGCTTCGCGGTCGTCCGTCACGTTTTCATTCCGGATATTGGCGTAATGCTTGTCTGGATCGGTATTCTCGCGGACAGTGCCCGTCCATAGGTAAAGGCGGTTGGGCGTGGTGCCGGTGAGCGACGAGCAGAAATTCTGATCGCACACCGTAAATGCATCGGCCATTGCATAGTAGAAAGGAATGTCCTCACGGTTATAGAATCCCTGGGTCAGGGGCATTTTGGCATAATCCTTATTGCCCGGTTGCTTGGCGATGAGCCATTTGTCATATTTTCCGCCATTGCGCGCATCCACCTGGTTCGGCCATGAATGCGGCAGCGAACCCATCCAGGTCGCTTTGGATTCCTTCATATTCAGCCGGAAAGGCACGTAAGTCTCTCCGAATGCATTCGTTTGCAGCCAAACCAGGTTGTTGTTCGGAAGCGTGATCGCGCGCGGGTCGTTGAAACCCCGTACGCCGCGGAGCGTTCCGTATGAATGGTCGAATGACCGGTTTTCCTGCATTAATATCACGACATGCTCGGCGTCTTTCCAGGTGGTGCCTTTCGGCGGGTTGATGGCCAACGCTTTCTGGATGGAAGCGGGTAGGGTGCTGAACAACCCGGCTGCTCCTGTGAGCATGGTGGCTTTCCGGATAAATTCTCTTCTTGAGTCCATGGTAAGGGTGAGTTATAGAAAGAAAAAGGGCTTCTAACGGTAGTACATCATTTTATGCAAATGTACTATCGTTTTAAAGCCCCTGCTTTATCTGACTATGAATATTGAAGCAAAAAAATCCCGCCACTCGGGCGGGATGCTGTTTTATTTTACCTGATCAACGATCGCTTTGAATGCGTCAGGATGGTTCATCGCGAGGTCCGCGAGCACTTTCCTGTTCAGCTCGATGCCTTTTGCATTAAGTTTGCCGATGAAAGCAGAGTAAGACAATCCGTGCTGACGGGTTCCTGCGTTGATACGCTGGATCCACAATGCGCGGAAGTTACGTTTTTTCTGCTTACGGCCTTCGTATGCGTAAGCCAAACCGCGTTCTACGGCGTTCTTGGCAACGGTCCATACATTTTTACGACGGCCGAAATAGCCTTTCGCGAGTTTTAAAACTTTTTTGCGTCTTGCACGTGACGCTACGTGGTTTACCGAACGTGGCATAATTTAAACTGTTTTTGATAATCGGCGCCCTGCTGGGACTTGAATGCCTTCTATCGGGTTGAACAAAAAACCAGAATTTAATTTCTGAATTGGCGTTTTACGGATTATTTCCGAAGCATTGCCAATACTTGCTTCTCGTTAGACTCATCGATCAGACCAGTCTTTACCAAACCACGCTTGCGCTTGTTTGATTTCTTGGTCAGGATGTGGCTGTGGAAAGCGTGCTTACGTTTGATTTTTCCAGTGCCAGTCAGCGCGAAACGCTTTTTAGCCCCAGAGTTGGTTTTCATTTTAGGCATGATTCAAAAAACTAATAGTTGATAAAATATAAAACAGCGCGCAAAATTAGCGAAATTTTACACAAAAAAAAATCGTGTCCCCGACACAATGCCGAAAACACGATTTTCTATCGATATACTTTACGAATTAGCGTATTATTTAGCGCCTTTTGCAGGAGCAGGAGCGAGGATGATCGTCATCCGTTTTCCTTCCAGCTTCGGTTCCATTTCCAGCTTGCCGTACTCGGACAATGCTTCGGAAAACTTCTTCAACAGGTTCACACCGCGCTCTTTGAAGACGATCGTACGTCCCACAAAGTGCACATAAGCTTTCACTTTCGAACCTTCTTTGAGGAAGTTGGTCGCGTGCTTCAATTTGAAATCGAAATCGTGGTCGTCCGTGTTCGGGCCGAAACGGATTTCCTTGATGACCACTTTCTGCGCTTTCGCCTTAATTTCCTTTTGTTTCTTTTTCTGCTCGTATTTGAACTTCGAGTAGTCGACCACTTTGCAGACCGGCGGAACTGCCGTTGGCGCAATCTCCACGAGATCAAGCCCTTGTGCCTTTGCCATAGCGCGGGCGGTATTGATATCTACGATGCCCGGCTCAATGTTCTCACCGACCAATCGTACTTCTTTTGCTGTAATTCGTTCGTTAATTTTGTAAGGTTCTTCGGGAATCCTCATCCGTCCACTAGGGGGTCGTAATGCCATATAATTCGTATTGGTGTTTTTTTGTTTTTGGTGGAAATCGAAAAAATTAACACTAGCTCCACAAAAATAGTGCCTTATTGCTGGAATAATACTAAAATCTTAGAAAAACATCAAGCAATGCTGGCTTCCTTTTTGAAAAAGGCAGCGAACTCTTCGATCGTCATACTTCCTAAATCTCCCTCACCTTTGCGGCGTACGGAGAGCTTGCCTTCGGCGGCTTCCTTTTCACCTACAATGAGCATGAACGGCACTTTGGTCACTTCCGCATCGCGGATTTTGCGTCCGATCTTCTCGTCGCGGTGATCTACAAAGCCGCGGATATCGTGGTCCTGCAACTGGAAAAACACCTCTTCTGCATAATCGGCGAATTTTTCCGAAATCGGCAGGATCGCAATCTGGTCCGGTGAAAGCCACAGCGGGAACTGGCCTGCAGTGTTTTCGATCAGGATCGCCGTGAAGCGTTCCATCGAACCGAACGGCGCACGGTGGATCATTACCGGACGGTGTTTCTGGTTATCGGAGCCGGTGTATTCCAATTGGAAGCGCTGCGGAAGCTGGTAATCCACCTGGATCGTTCCGAGCTGCCATTTGCGTCCCAATGCGTCACGCACCATGAAGTCGAGCTTCGGACCGTAGAATGCAGCCTCGCCCAGCTCGGTTACCGTGCTCAGGCCGCGCTCGGCCGCTGCTTCGATGATCGCGCTTTCAGCCTTTTCCCAGTCCTCATCCTTACCAATGTACTTTTCCTTGTTATTAGGATCACGCAACGAGATTTGTGCGCTATAATCGTTGAATCCAAGCGATTTGAACACATACAGCACAAGGTCGATCACGCGGATAAACTCTTCCTTTACCTGGTCGGGACGGCAGAAAATGTGCGCATCGTCCTGTGTGAACCCGCGTACGCGTGTCAGCCCGTGCAGCTCACCGCTCTGCTCGTAACGGTAAACGGTACCAAACTCTGAGAAGCGCAACGGCAGGTCCTTGTAGGAGCGTGGCGACGTTTTGTAAATCTCGCAGTGGTGCGGGCAGTTCATCGGTTTGAGCATGTACTCTTCATCCAGATTCGGGGTTTTAATGGGCTGGAACGAGTCCTTGCCATACTTATCCCAGTGGCCAGAGGTCACGTACAAATCCTTGCTGCCGATATGCGGTGTTATCACAGGCACATAACCCGCCCGCGACTGCGCCTTGCTCAAAAATGCCTGCAAGCGCTCGCGCAGCATCGCTCCTTTGGGCAGCCACAACGGCAAACCTTGTCCTACTTTTTCAGAGAATGCAAAAAGCTCCAATTCCTTGCCGAGGCGGCGGTGATCGCGCTTTTTAGCTTCTTCCATCAGGGTCACATACTCTTCCAGTTCTTTTTGTTTTGGAAAAGTAATGCCGTAAATGCGGGTCAACATCTTGTTTTCCTGCTTGTTACGCCAGTAAGCACCTGCGATGTTGGTCAGTTTGGCGGCTTTAATGAAGCCGGTATTCGGGATGTGCGGCCCGCGGCAAAGGTCGGTGAAACTGCCTTGCTCGTACAAAGTAATGGAGCCGTCTTCCAGCCCGTCGATCAGTTCCAGCTTGTACTCGTCGCCTTTTTGGGTAAAATAGTCAATGGCTTCGGCCTTGCTGATCGGCTTGCGGATATATTCGTTTTTCTGGCGTGCCAGTTCCAGCATTTTCGCTTCGATTTTCGGGAAATCTTCCTGCGAAATGGTCTGTCCGCCGAGGTCTACATCATAGTAAAAGCCCTTTTCGATCGAAGGCCCCGTACCGAACTTGATTCCCGGATACAGCGCTTCCAATGCCTCGGCCAGCAAGTGGGCCGAAGAGTGCCAGAACGTAGCTTTACCGTCCTCGTCGTTCCACGTCAGCAGCTTCACCAGCGAGTCTTCCGTGATCTGGCGCGTAGGGTCCCAGACCTCGTTATTCACTTTGGCGGCTATCACATTCCGTGCAAGCCCTTCACTGATACTGAGCGCGATTTCGAGAGCGGTTACCCCTTTTGGGTAAAAACGTTCGCTACCGTCGGGCAGGGTAATTTTTACTTGAGACTCGTCTTTCATTCAAAAAAATAATTCTGTGACTATGGTTCAATGGCCATGCGGAAGGCCGCAAAACACAAAGCTATTCAATTTTAGCTTTGCGTGATGAGTCCACGCGGATATTTGTGGTGCCGCGCGGTTGGATTATATTGATTTTAACCCGTGATGTATCGAGCAGTTTATAGCCATCCCTGGTATTTTCCTCAGGATAGTAGGAGGGGTAAAGCCCTTCCGACTCGATCTTCCGGATGCGGTACATGCCGTAGCGCGCATCCTGGTCGCCGGGCGCGATGGTAAGCGACGTGGTGTAATACGTCTTGGCCAGGTCCAGTTCGCCGCTTTTTTCGTAGGCGTAGCCGAGCATGTTGTTCAGCTCTTTGGACTGCGGTTTTTTACGTAAAAGCTTTTTCAATGCAGGAATGGCGGCCGGGTAGGCGCGCTGCTGCATGGCTACGGTCGCCAGCGCATTCAATGCTTCGTCGTAGTCGGGCTGAATGGCTAATGCTTTCTGGTAAAAAATCAATGCGGTGTCCGGCTGGGCCAGTGCATTCAGGATTTCGCCCCGACCGTAAAAAAGGCTGGCACGTTCGGGAAAGCGGTTCAGCGCCTTTTCGTTGATCGCCAGCGCTTCCGCCGTGTTTTTGAGCTTTAGATTAATGATTGTGCCCTGCTCGTAAGCCCTCAGTAGCCGCGGGTTTACATTCATGGCGTAATTCAGGCTCGACAGGCTGGCGAGCGAATCGCCTTGCTTGGCCTGCAACATTCCTTTTACATAATAGGCCGAACCATCGTAAGGAGCCATTCGCAATGCCTGGTTCAAGTAACCGGCCGCTTCGCCGAAGCGGTTTTTGGCTTGCAGGATGTCCGCCAGTAGCACATACAGTTCCGGGCTGCTTTGCTGCAATGCCTCGGCGCGCTGCGCGTCCTCCAATGCATTATCGATATTTCCCAGTTCACGATTGATTTTGCCACGTAAAAGAAAATATTCGCTCACATTATCCTGTTCGTAGATAGACTCATTGATGTCGTCCAGCGCCTCCGCATACTGCTCGCGTTCGAAGTAAATTCGGGCCCGTTTGAAATAATTGACATCCGAATCGATGCCGCGGTTGATGAGCTCGGTCAGTGAGAGCAATGCGTCCTTTTGCCATTGTTCCTTCCCCTTTTTGATCACCGGCGGAATGCGCGTGGACGTGCGCGCGTCGCTCTCGCACGACTGTTCGAGTCCCGCGAGCGCGATGAGGATCGCAATTGAAAAGTATTTCAGGTTGTCCGGTTTCATCCGCGGCTACACATTCTGGTCCGAAAAACGCGAAAACACGCCCAATGGAAGTTTTTTACCAAATGAATCGGGAATGAAAAGTTCGCCGAACTCATGCTTTATCTCTGTCCCGAAATGCGCCTTGATCAGGTTTTCGACGATCAGCGCCGAGAAACCAAGTGAGTACAGGTTGATGATAAAAAAGAAGTTCTTGTCCTTCAATAACTGTGCGCACAGCCTGAGGAGTTCATTCAGGCTCTCTTCGAGTAGCCATTTTTCGCCATCCGGTCCGCGCCCGTAAGCAGGAGGATCGAGGATGAGGCCATTGTATTTATTCCCCCGCCGTACCTCACGCTGCACGAATTTCAATGCATCTTCCACCACCCAGCGGATGTTGCTCAGGCCGCTCAGGTCCATATTTTCCCGCGACCAGCTGATCACCTGCTTCACCGAATCAACGTGCGTCACGTCCGCGCCCGACGCCTTTGCCGCCAGCGACGCGATGCCGGTGTAGGCAAACAGGTTGAGTACCGAGGGCTTGTCCTCGGGCATTTGTTTCAATGTCCGCGCGATGAAATCCCAGTTGGTAGCCTGCTCGGGAAAGACGCCTACGTGCTTGAATGACGACAATGCGAGTTTCGTACGCAAATGCAGCTCTTTGGTGCGGTACTGGAACACCCACTTATCAGGCATATCGCCTTTGGTGATCCACTGGCCTTTTTCCTGCGAGTTCTTATCCTTTTTGAAAACCGCATTCGAGCGCTTGTCCCATTCCGCTTCCGAAAGCGACTTGTCCCAAATGGCCTGCGGCTCAGGCCGCGAAAGGACATATGGGCCGAATTTTTCAAGTTTCTCGAATCCGCCGCTATCGATCAGTTGGTAGTCGGTATGTTGGTCTGGTGAAAGTAGTATCAAGGTGTACTTCGGCTTTCGGCTTTCGGCCGTCGGCCCTTTTTAAGTGGTAAATTAATAAATGATCCAAGAATTAATGCCGATCGCCGAAGAACAACCAGTCCCGAGCGATTTACCGGCTCCGTGAGGAGCCTCCCATTTATAGCATGCCTATCTCGGCGTAATTTTTGGCTCCGCTAGGAGCCTCCTGTTTATAGCAAAGTTATCTCGGCGTAATTTTTTGGCTCCGTCAGGAGCTTCCTGCTGCAAAGGTAACTCCTACGGAGTTTTCGCTCCAACTCACACCCGTTTGCTATAAACAGGGCGCCCCGCCGGGGCGATCGATGTTGCAACTCTTTTTCAGCTAGAAACAAAGCCGACAGCCGAAGTCTAATAAGCAATCTTATTCAAATAAAACACATTCCTCCGCCCCCTCGTTTGCGGGTCTCCCGCTGCGTTTACAATGCGCTGTTCGCCCCAGGCGAGGTAGAAATTGTCGTACCAGTAATCAATGTCGTCGGTGCTGGTTTTGCGGACTTTATCACCGTCCACGTAGGTTTCATTCGGGATTACGCGGTCGCTGTCGATGACCTGGTCTCCTTTGATGATCTTGCTCTTGATGGCGCCGTTATGGCTGTAAATCAGTTTCGAATTGCCGTTGGTAAAGTTCTGGACCTTGATTTTTTCCTTCAATTCCATGCTTTTGACATTGTCGAAACTAATGCTGTTGTCCCAGTTCAGGTTGCCGTTATGGTCCACGTCCGCTACAATCGCGTGCGTGTATGTGAAGCCGTCGAATACCTGCGAGTTGTAGCCGCGCCCGCCGTACATCGGGTTCCAGAGGTAAGGATTATAAAGCCCCATGCCAAACGGATAACCGTAGCCGCCGTATCCATAACCGAACCCGCCCATCATGCTCGGGTTCTGGTAGCGGTATTCGGGATAGAAAACCTCTGCCACGAGCAGGAAATTAGCCGCTTTTGGAACAATATCATGCACCAGCAGGCGGTAGTTCAGTTTCAGGTCATTGCCGCTTTCTTTTTTCTTGCGGATACGTTTCTCCATTTTTTCCTGCTGTCGTTCGCTGAGGAAATTGAAGAAGTTTTTGAAGTCGGTGAAACTGTGGTATTTGGTAAAAACCGTTTCATCACCGACGATCTTGCTGATATACAACCCCTGTGAGGCCGCAACGCTGCTGCTTTGCATGTTGCGGTATCCATAAGTGCCGATTACAATGCGTACGGAGTCGTTGAGCACTTGCAGGCGACCGCTCAGCAGCGAAAAGTCATCCTCCGGGTCGACGCTTACCTGGGTGTAGAGCTCGCCGGTTTCTTCATAGGACCGCGCCACGATCTTGGTCTGACGGCCTTTTTTCACTGCAAAGCACACATTCACCAAATGCTGCGCCGTGTCCACTTCCACAGTCTGAATGGCGTTGGAGCCTTTAATGGCGGAAGGTAATACACGGGTTTGCTGCGTGGTAAGCTGTGTGTAAATCAAAACCGGCTCGTTGCGAACCATGCCGGCCATAAAAACGGAATAGCCCAGCGTTTTGAAATCGGTGATCTCAAAACGGTCGACGGTGTTAATGGTAAACGTCTCCACGAAACCCGGGCCCACATTCACCTTCACAATCTGGTACAATGAGCTCCGGTACTTGCTGAAAAGCAGGAAAACGGCCTGCCCGTCGTAGGAGGAAGCGATGTAATCGAGGTTCGACTCGATGGGGCCGTCGATGGACCACACCCGTTCGAGGTTCGTATCGAATTTCTGGACATTGAACGTGCCTTTGTCGGGCTTGGAAATGAGCAGCACGCCCTGTTTGCCAAGCGGAACGGCCTGGTAAGCGGTGTTACCGGGCAAAGGAAGTTCGATCCGTTTCACTCCCTGGGCCAGAAGCTGAATGCCGATGAGGCCCAGGAAGAGTAACGGTAAGACCAGCCGGAAAACGGTTCGCTTATTTCTTGTCATGCGCCAATGCAACGATATGGTCGAATTCTTCGCGTTTGACCGGCACTACCGACAGGCGCGACAACCGGACCAGGTCCATTTGTTTCAAAAGCTCGTCCTTTTTGATCTGCGCCAGTGTGACGGTGTTGGGAAATTTCTCAATAGGAACCACATTCACGACCACCCAGCCGGGTTCGTCGGTGGTAGGGTCGGGGTAATGTTCTTTGGAAACCTTTGCCAGCCCTACAACCTCTTTTCCCTCGTTGCTGTGGTAAAACAGCACGGGGTCACCGACTTTCATCGCCATCAGGTTATTGCGGGCCGCGTAGTTGCGCACGCCGTCCCACATGCCTTCACCCTCTGCCACAAGATGGTCCCAGGAGTATTTAAATGGTTCTGATTTTACAAGCCAATGGTTCATTCAATGCGTATTTGTATGGTAGGACTTAAAATGTTAATCTTTCGGGACTAAATCAAGGGAACTTAGGGAATTTGCTGAAATCGGGTTTGCGCTTTTCCAAAAACGAACGCTGGCCTTCTTTCGCCTCTTCGCTGAGGTAATATAGCAATGTGGCATTGCCCGCGAGTTCCTGGATACCGGCCTGTCCGTCCAGCTCCGCGTTGAATGCGCTTTTGAGCATCCGGATCGACAGCGGGCTTTTTTCCTGGATTTTCTTCGCCCATTCCAATGTAACGGTTTCCAGCTGCTCCAATGGAACGACTTTGTTCACCAGGCCCATTTGCAATGCTTCGCCGGCATCGTACTGGTCGCAGAGGAACCATATTTCGCGTGCCTTTTTCTGGCCCACCACGCGGGCGAGGTAAGAAGCACCAAAACCGCCGTCGAAGCTGCCGACTTTCGGTCCGGTTTGCCCGAAGCGCGCATTTTCGGCCGCAATGGTGATGTCACAGATCACGTGGAGCACATGTCCGCCGCCGATCGCCCAGCCGGCCACCATGGCAATCACCGCTTTGGGGATCGAGCGGATCATCTTTTGCAGGTCGAGCACGTTCAGGCGCGGCACATGGTCGTCGCCGATGTAGCCGCCGTGGCCGCGTACCGACTGGTCGCCGCCGGAGCAGAACGCCTTGCCGCCCTCGCCGGTGAGAATGATCACATCAATGCGGGGATCTTCCCGGCAGATATGCATAGCATCGATCATCTCGGTCACCGTCAGCGGGGTGAATGCATTATGCTTATGCGGGCGGTTGATGCTGATTTTGGCAATTCCTTCGTGAAGTGTAAACAGGATTTCCTCGTATTCTTTAATGGTTTCCCATTGAACTGTACTGGACATAAAATCAGATGATAAAATTGAAATAAATGCATGTGTCGGCGGGCAATGCGGCCGTGCGGCGCTGCATGCTACATCATGCCGGAATGCGCGAAATTACTCATTGTTTGGGTTTCCTTCAAAAACAAATGAATAACTTTCCACCGCATTGAAATCCGCCATTATAAACTGGCAGCAACGAATCCGAAGAAATTACAAGTATGATCTGGACAACGGGCAAAACGCTTTGTAAAACGCAGAAACGGCCGCGAAACCCCTATTTCGCACAGGCCTACGACTTTATGGAAAAGTGGCTCGGCGGCGCGCGGGAATTTGTGCTTCATACCTCCGGCTCCACCGGTATGCCCAAGCCGATCACCGTCACACGCGCGCAACTGGCCGCCAGCGCAGCCATGACGGGCAAGGCGCTCTCGCTCGGGCCCGGCACGCGTGCCCTTGTATGCCTGAATGTGGGCTACATTGCAGGTCTGATGATGCTCGTGCGCGGGATGGAGCTGGATTGGGAGCTCACGGTCACGGAACCAACCGCTAATCCGCTCGCCGGCCTGGACCATGCGGATTTCGATTTCGTGGCGATGGTGCCCATGCAGTTGCAGTCGATTCTTGAAAATAGCGCTACTTCCGGCCAGGTTGACCGCCTGGGCAAAGTCCTGCTGGGCGGCGCGCCGGTGAACCATGCGCTGGCGATGCAAATCAGCGACCTGGCCATGCCAGTGTATCAAAGCTACGGCATGACCGAAACCGTGTCGCACGTTGCATTGAAGGCCCTGAACGGCCCGGAGGCCAGTGAGTTGTACGTTTTTTTGCCGGGTATTCAGTATGGTGTGGATGAGCGGGGATGCCTGCACATTTCCGGCGCAGTTACCAATGGGCAAACGGTGCAAACGAATGATCTGGTGGAGATTCACGGCAATGCATTCCAATGGATCGGAAGGGCCGATAATGTGATCAATTCAGGTGGCGTGAAAATTGTACTGGACCAGATCGACCAGCGGATCGCGGCGGTTTTTCATCATTTGAATATAGGCAATGCATTTTTCTGTTGGTGGGAGCCGGACGCGAAACTGGGACAGAAACTGGTGCTGGTGATCGAAAATGCAATGCCCGAAGCGCTTACCGAACGGCTCACGGCTGAAATTAGAAGCCGCGTTTCGACCTATGAGAACCCGAAACATATTTACTTTGCAAAAGCGTTTGCCAAAACACAAACCGATAAAATCGACAAACGCGCCACATTTCAAAAGCTTTCAGATTCTTCGAATGGATAAAAATCTTCAAATTCCCGGTCAGTATATTGTTCGCTATCAGACGGCTCCGGTAGTTCCGGCGCCATTTGCCCACTTCTATACCCTGAAACTCGACATCCAGTCGGAGCAGGACCTGCGTGTGGACTTCGACATCCTGTACAACGACCGTGAAGAGCTCAGCGACGATGAGATTTATGACGAAGGTTTTTCCAAAGACGACGATTACAAATGGAAAGGCGCTTTGCCAGCGGTATGGATCAATGAGTTTAAGGAAATTTTTGAGAGCTCGAAAACGATCCGCAAGCGCGAGGAGAGCGAGTATGAAGATTTCATTGAAATAGAACTGGAAGAAAACGGCAAATATGTGACCATCTATCCGGTAGATAAGGAACGCTGGTCGTACTTTTTGCAGGAAATGATGCAGGCGATTTTCGAAACCGGCGGCCGTGAAAAGCCATTTGAACTGACCTACCTCGAGATCGATAGCGAGGGCAAAACGACCATCGACCTGAAAGCGTCGTTCGGCAAAAAGGAATTTACATTAAGCAAGAACGCCGGTGCAACCCGTAAACTACATTGGGATCAGTTGCAAAAAATCATGGATACAGTTTACAAAGCTGAATTCGTTGCAGATAATGCAACCGAAACCCGTCCAACCAAACGCGGCAAATATCTGACTGCCGGCGATGGCTTGTGGTATCAAATGGGCGTGGCTGTCCTCGAAACCACTTCCAAAAGCAAAGATCTCGCCAAGATAGAAGCGCTGTTCAACACGCTTGCCAAATAAAATTACTGACGGTACTGGCTCAGCTCCATTTGCAATTCATCCACGAGCTGAGCCACCCTTTCGAGTGAAGGTTGAGGCACAGGCATTTGCACGCTTACAAAAGCCTTCACTTCCCACACTTCCAGCACATCCTGCAATGGAATTTCCAGGTCCGCAATAGACGCATTATCGGAGGTAAGCAGCAAAGTGCCGGCCGTTTTCACCTGATTGAATACATTTCTGTAAATCAGTCCGTGGCTTCGGAGCAGGAAAACATACTGCATGCCGTCCTTGATATCGTACCAGTTGCGAATGAATGTGCCCACGAGAATCGAGCCGGGGTAGGTGAAGTCCTCGCCGCTTTCGAATGCACGATAATAGCCCGTCGGCAGGTTAGGCAGCTGGAAAAGCGGCAATGCATTCAAATAATGCGGATTCTGAAAATTGGCAATGTAATCGGCCTGCTGATTACGCGCCACCCATTGAATGGTAGGGAAGTGTTGCGCAGGCTGTTCCACCGCCGCATTGAATTGTGGACTTTGATATTGATTATTAAATGTCGGAAACCCGGCCGGCTGCGCCGCTGCCGGAACCGCTGCCGGCTGCTGGTATGTCGCTGCCGTCCTGCTGGGAGCTGGCTGCTGAAAGTTCGGTTGCTGAAAAACTTCCTGTTGGGCCGCACCCGGCTGGGCCGCATTCGGCTGGGCCGCACCCTGCTGGGCTGCACCCGGCTGGTTAAACGGCAGCGCCTGCGGACTGGCTGCATTGAAATGCTGCACGGGCTGCTGCATTTCACCGCCGACCGGTTTCAGGTTAATCTGCCTGGAAACCTGCCTGAGCGGCTGCTCGGGCTGCTGGTATGTTTCGATGATCTTAGACAATGGCTGCGGCTCCGTGTACCCAGGCGTGCGTGTAGGGGTAGACTGGGGCAGGCCCGAGTGGGAAACCGTCATTTGCCGCGAGGTAGTAAGCGGGAGCGACATTTCCGGCGTTTCCCTTAGTTTTCGGAGGTCGTTTTTTAGCAAATTATCAACGCTAACCCCGAAAGCGGCGGCCATGTTTTTGAGATTAGTAAGGTTGGGGTTGGCCCGCGCCTCTTCGTAAGCGCCCAGTAACGATCTCTTGATCGCGATCTTACGGGCAAACTGTTCCTGCGTCAGGCCGTTGAGCCTTCTGAGATACTTGATGTTATTGCTGACGATGCTCATAGTACAACCAACCGTTCAAAAGTCCCTACTAATTGACAAATCTTTTAGTAAAAAACGAATTGCACAACTTTCTCATCTGTTTTTTTAAATTTTTAATGCAAAAAGCCGGATCATCAGGATTTGTAACGTCCTGATGATCCGGCTTTTTTTACTTCGGCAGTCGGCAATCGGCGATCGACTTAGGGCTTTCCAAAAAGCCGACGGCCGACTGCCGAAGTACTACTTATAAATCTCCTTCTTAGCCGCCTTGAAAGTATTAGTTAGCAACCCGCAGATGGTCATCAACCCTACGCCGCCCGGAACCGGGGTAATAAAGCTGGCTTTGGGTGCTACGTCGTTGAAATCGACATCGCCTTTGATCGAGAAGCCGCTTTTCTTGGTTGCGTCGGCTACGCGGGTAATGCCCACGTCCACCACCACCGCGCCTTCCTTCACGTAATCCGCTTTCACGAATTCCGGACGGCCCAATGCGACGATCAGGATGTCGGCCGACTGGCAGATCTCTTTCAGGTTTTGCGTTTTGCTGTGCGTGATTGTCACCGTGCAGTTGCCGGGGAAGGTGTTGCGCTGCATGAGAATGCTCATCGGCAGGCCCACAATCTGGCTCCGGCCAATTACCACGCAATGCTTGCCGCTCGTTTCGATGCCCGCGCGGATGAGCATTTCGAGTATACCGAACGGTGTTGCGGAAATGTAGGCCGGCAGGCCTTTGCACATTCTTCCCACGTTGATCGGGTGAAAACCGTCCACGTCTTTCGCGGGATTCACGGCTTCCATCACCGTGTTTTCAGAAATGTGTTTCGGCAGCGGAAGCTGTACAATAAAACCGTCCACGTCGGGATCGTTGTTCAGCGATTCGACGGCTTCGAGAAGCTGCGCCTCGGTGATGTCTGCCTCGAACCGAAGCAGGGTAGAAGTGAAGCCGATTTCTTCACAGCTGCGGATTTTGGAAGCGACGTACGTTTCACTCGCGCCGTCCTGGCCTACAAGAATAGCTGCCAAATGCGGCTTTTTGCCACCTCCGGCGACCCATTGTTCCACCTCGGCCTTGATTTCGGATTTTATTTGGGAAGAAATAGCTTTCCCGTCGAGTAGTTGCATTTATGATTCAGGTAGTAAATATTTCTTGATCAGCGTTTGCATTCCGGTCGTTGCCTTTTCCTGAATGAACACCATGTTCGATTTTAATGTAATATCCGGTTTGGCCGGGTCCACAATGTAAATGCGTTTGCGGGTAGGTACGTAATGCACGAGCCCTGCCGCCGGATAGACGGCCAGCGACGTGCCTATCACCAGGAACATGTCGGCCTGCTCGGTCACATCCACGGCTATATCCATCATCGGCACCTCCTCGCCAAACCACACGATATGCGGGCGCAGCTGGCTTCCCAGCTCGCACAAATCGCCTGTTTTGAGCTCCCAGCCAGTCATTTGGTACACCAGCCTGGGATCTTTGGTGCTGCGCGATTTGAAGAGCTCGCCGTGTAGATGGATTACATTCGTGGAGCCCGCGATTTCGTGCAGGTTATCGACATTTTGCGTGATAATCGTCACGTCGAAATGCTTTTCCAGCTCGGCCAATGCATAGTGTGCGGCGTTGGGCTTCACGTCGGCAGCCTGCTTGCGCCGCTGGTTGTAGAAATCCAGCACGAGCTCCTGGTTACGAATCCAGGCTTCCGGTGTGGCCACATCCTCTATCCGGTAATTATCCCAAAGCCCGTTATGGTCCCTAAAAGTACTGATCCCGCTCTCAGCGCTGATACCTGCTCCGGAAAGTACAACCAGTTTTTTCATGGGCTTTGTCGTGTTTTCGTATCAATGGCCTCGCTTGCGAGGCGGCTGGCAATGCTACTTTTTGGCGGCTTTCTTGGCAGCCGGCTTCTTCGCCGCAGGCGCTTTGGCCGCGGCCGGTTTTCTCGCGCCGCCCCGTCCCGCAGGCTTGTCGGGCGTCTCAGCGGCCAGTTTCAACACCTGCTCGTAAGTGAGCGATGCCGGCTCGGTGCCTTTCGGGATTTTTACATTCTTTTTTCCAAAAGCAATGTAGGGCCCGTAACGGCCGTTCAAAACCTTCGCCTCGGGATCTTCCGCAAATTCTTTAATGGTGCGGTTGGAGTCCTGCAAGCGCTTTTCTTCAATGATTTCAACCAATCGGTCTTCTGTCACCGCCATCGGATCATCCGTTTTGGCCAGCGAGTAATATTTGCCGTCGTGTTTCACGTACGGACCGAATTTGCCGACGTTCACGATCATGTCTTTATCCTCAAAGAAACCCACCTGGCGCGGCAGTTTGAAAAGCTCAAATGCTTCGTCCAATGTGATGGTTTCCATCAGCTGGCCTTTCTGCAAGCTGGCAAAACGCGGTTTTTCTTCATCTTCCACATCACCGATCTGCACATAGGGGCCGTATTTCCCGATCCGCACGGATACTTTTTTGCCCGTTGCAGGATCTTCGCCCAGTTCACGTGAGGTCAGGCTCTTGTCAATGGCTTCCTCACGTGCCTCGGCTACTTTCTTTTGGAACGGCGTGTAGAAGTTCTTGATCATCTGCTGCCATTCCAGCTGGCCGTCGGCAATGTGGTCAAAGTCTTTTTCAACGCTCGCGGTGAAGGAATAATCGACAATGTCCTGGAAATGGCTTACGAGGAAGTCGTTCACCACCATACCGGTGCTGGTCGGGAAGAGCTTGGCCTTCTCCGAGCCGTATACTTCTTTATTTACCTTGCTCTTGATCTGCTCATTGGCAAGGGTGATTTCTTTGAATTCCCTTTCAAAACCCTGACGGTCTTCTTTTACTATATATTCCCGTTTCAGGATCGTCGAAATCGTCGGCGCGTATGTAGATGGCCGTCCGATTCCCATTTCTTCCAATTTTTTTACCAAACTCGCCTCCGTATAGCGTGGCGGGTTACGGGTGAAGCGCTCTGTTGCCTTCATATCCGCCAGTTTGAGGATCTGGCCGATGTTCAGCGGCGGGAGCATTCCTTTTTGTTCCTCGTCACCTTCGTCGTCGCTCGATTCGAGGTATACTTTCAGGAAACCTTCGAATTTGATCACCTCGCCTTGCGCTACCAGCTCTTCCGAAGTGGTCGAAATGCCGATCGTGGCCGTGGTGCGTTCCAGCTGGGCGTCCGACATCTGCGATGCGATGGCGCGCTTCCAGATCAGCTCGTACAGGCGTTGCTCGTTGCGGTCGCTGCTGCCTAGCAGCGTAGAAAAATCGGTAGGACGGATCGCTTCGTGCGCTTCCTGTGCGGATTCGGACTTGGTTTTGAAAATACGGCGGTTATAGTAATCGATCCCGTATTCTTTCGTGATCTGCTGCTTTGACTTATCCAACGCTTCTTCCGACAGGTTAGTCGAGTCGGTACGCATATAGGAAATCTTACCGGCTTCGTACAGACGCTGCGCGACGGTCATCGTTTGCGCAACGGAAAAACTCAGCTTGCGGGATGCTTCCTGTTGTAGGGTAGAAGTTGTGAATGGCGGTGCAGGTGATTTTTTGGCTGGTTTTACTTCAAGGTTACGGATCGAGAATTCGGCCCCGACGCATTTTTCGAGGAACTGTTGCGCTTCCTGCTCGGTAGGGATGTTCTTGGCGAGCTCCGCATTCAGTACTTTGCCATTGCCCAGGTCGAAATGCGCGGTTACCCTGAAACTGCTTTTGCTTTTAAATGCATCAATCTCACGTTCGCGCTCCACTATTATACGTACGGCTACCGATTGTACACGGCCGGCCGAGAGGTTCGATTTACCGATCCGGATCTTTTTCCAGAGTACCGGGGAAAGCTCGTAGCCCACGAGGCGGTCGAGGATACGGCGTGCCTGCTGGGCGTCTACCAGGGCCGTGTCGATGGTCCGCGGCTTTTCGATGGCGTTCCGCAGAGCAGTTTTGGTGATCTCACGAAACACGATCCGCTTGGTATTGTCGGGAAGCCCCAGCGCTTCTTTCAAATGCCAGGAAATCGCTTCTCCCTCGCGGTCATCATCGGTTGCGAGCCAAACTTCTGCATCTTTTGCCAGTTTTTTGAGCTCTGAAATGACTTTGACTTTATCGGAGGAGATTTCGTAAGAGGGTTGGAAACCATGCTCAACATCAACACCCATATCATGCTCCGGGAGGTCACGGACATGTCCGAAACTGGACTTGACAGTGAAATCCTGCCCAAGGTAACTTTCAATGGTTTTGGCCTTCGCCGGTGACTCTACGATCACCAGATTTTTTGACATAACTTTGGATTTAAGGGACCTGGTAGCACTTTGAATGTCCCAAATATAGGGCACAATCCGAGAAAAAATCAAAGCGCAAAAAAAAGCTGAACGAAAATAGAAGTGCGCCGCTGAGCCTCCCGAAGGGACATTTGAAGTTATTTCCTGAATATGGACATTGCCAGAACAAAAAATTTTTTGAGAAGGTTATCTTAATGTACGGCTAGAATATACTGGTTTTAAATAGTAGCGAAAATCGGTCGAAATGCCTCCGTATATTCCGTAATTTCGTACTTTCGCCCGTTTTATTGACAACAGATATTGCCTTTAACATTGAAAAGATTTCATCATGAATATCTATCAGGACTACATTAAAGAGATTGAAGAAAGAAAAACCCAGGGGCTTCACCCGAAGCCGATTGACAGTGCCGAATTGCTGGGCGAAATCATCGCTCAAATCAAAGATCAGGCGAACGAGTACCGGGACGACTCTCTCAAATTTTTTATTTACAATACATTACCAGGTACTACGAGTGCTGCCGGCGTGAAAGCCCGGTTTTTGAAGGAAATCATCCTCGGCGAATCCGTAGTGGAGGAAATATCACCTGCATTTGCATTCGAGCTGCTTTCGCACATGAAAGGCGGGCCGTCCATCAGTGTATTGCTCGATCTGGCCCTGGGCGAAGATGCTGAAATCGCAAAACAAGCCGCCGACGTTCTGAAAACACAGGTTTTCCTGTACGACGCCGACACCGACCGGCTCAAAGAAGCATTCAAAAGCGGAAGCGAAATCGCGAAAGAGATTCTGGAAAGCTACGCGAAGGCCGAGTTCTTCACCAAGCTGCCCGAAGTTCCCGAAGAAATCAAAATAGTGACGTTTATCGCCGGCGAGGGCGACATTTCGACCGATTTGCTCTCTCCCGGCAACCAGGCGCACTCGCGCTCCGACCGTGAATTGCACGGCCAATGCATGATCACACCCAAAGCTCAGCAGGAGATTAAGCTGTTGCAGGAGGAGCATCCCGACAAGAGCGTGATGCTGATCGCTGAAAAAGGTACAATGGGTGTGGGTTCATCCCGGATGTCGGGTGTGAACAACGTGGCGCTCTGGACCGGCAAGCAGGCCAGCCCATACGTTCCATTCGTGAACATTGCGCCGATCGTGGGCGGTACCAACGGCATTTCGCCAATTTTCCTCACAACCGTAGACGTTACGGGCGGTATTGGTATCGACCTGAAAAACTGGGTTAAGAAAACAGACGAGCATGGTAATGTGGTCCGTAACGAAAACGGCGATCCCGTGCTGGAAGAAGTGTACTCGGTTGCTACCGGCACTGTTCTTACCATTAATACCAAAACCAAGAAACTTTACAACGGCGAGCAGGAGCTGATCGATATTTCAAAAGCGCTCACGCCGCAGAAGAAGGAATTTATCCGCGCAGGCGGCTCTTATGCCATTGTGTTTGGTAAAAAAATCCAGACAGTTGCCGCGAAAATCCTTGGTATCGAGCCTACGCCGGTTTTTGCTCCTTCGAAAGAGATTTCGAATGAAGGACAGGGATTGACGGCGGTTGAAAAGATCTTTAATAAAAATGCCGTCGGCGTTACGCCGGGCAAAATCCTGCACGCCGGCTCGGACGTTCGTGTGGAGGTAAATATCGTCGGCTCGCAGGATACGACGGGGCTGATGACCGCCCAGGAGCTGGAATCGATGGCGGCTACCGTGATTTCGCCGATTGTGGATGGAGCCTATCAGTCGGGTTGCCATACGGCGTCGGTTTGGGACAAAAAGGCGCAGGCTAACATTCCTAAGCTGATGAAGTTCATGAACGACTTCGGCCTCATCACCGCCCGCGACCCGAAAGGCGAATACCATTCGATGACCGACGTAATCCACAAGGTGCTGAACGACATCACAGTGGACGAATGGGCGATCATCATCGGTGGCGATTCCCACACAAGGATGTCCAAAGGTGTGGCCTTCGGTGCCGACTCGGGAACCGTGGCCATTGCACTTGCGACGGGCGAAGCTTCCATGCCGATCCCCGAATCCGTGAAAGTGACGTTCAAAGGCAGCATGAAAGAGCATATGGACTTCCGTGACGTCGTTCACGCAACCCAGGCTCAGATGTTGCAGCAGTTTGGAGGTGAAAACGTATTCCAGGGCCGCATCATCGAAGTACACATTGGAACACTTCCTGCCGACCAGGCATTTACATTCACCGACTGGACCGCGGAAATGAAGGCGAAAGCTTCTATCTGTATTTCAGAAGACGATACGCTGATCGAATCACTGGAAATTGCGAAAAACAGAATCCAGATCATGATCGACAAGGGTATGGAAAACCACAAGCAAGTGCTGCAAGGGTTGATCAACAGGGCCGAAAAGCGCATTGCCGAAATCAAATCCGGTGAAAAGCCAGCGCTTACTCCTGACGTCAACGCGAAATACTATGCGGAAGTGGTGATCGACCTCGACGTGATCGTGGAACCGATGATCGCCGACCCGGATGTGAATAATAAGGATGTATCAAAGCGCTACACGCACGATACGATCCGCCCGATTTCTTTCTACGGCGATGAGAAAAAGGTAGACCTCGGTTTTGTAGGCTCCTGCATGGTGCACAAAGGCGATTTGAAGATTGTTTCTCAAATGCTTAAAAACCTGGAAGAGCAGCAAGGCAAAGTGGAATTCCACGCACCGCTTGTGGTGGCCGCGCCTACCTACAACATCATCGAAGAGCTGAAAAGCGAAGGCGACTGGGATGTATTGCAGAAATACTCCGGTTTTGAATTCGACGACAATGCCCCGAAAGTAGCGGCACGCACGGAGTACGAAAACATGATGTACCTTGAACGCCCCGGCTGTAACCTTTGCATGGGTAACCAGGAAAAAGCGGCCAAAGGCGATACGGTACTGGCTACTTCTACACGTCTGTTCCAGGGCCGGGTTGTGGAAGATTCGGAACGCAAAAAAGGGGAATCGCTGCTCGCATCCACACCGGTGGTAGTGCTTTCGGCAATCCTGGGACGCATACCCAATATCAGTGAATACAAAGCTGCGGTAGAAGGCATTGACCTGACCAAGTTCGCACCACCCATCAAGACGCTAAGCAGATAGTTACTGGTGGTACAGTTGTTGATAAGTGTGAATGTGTAATCATTAATTTGAGAGATATGGCGTTTGACTTAGATATGATCAAGGGCGTTTACGCCCGAATGGAAGAAAGAGTTGAAGCCGCCCGTAAAATTGCCGGGCGGCCTTTAACCCTCGCAGAAAAGATTTTATACTCCCATTTGTGGGAAGGAACGGCAACCCAGGCTTACGAGCGTGGGAAGTCTTATGTGGATTTCGCTCCGGACCGCGTTGCGATGCAGGATGCCACCGCTCAGATGGCGTTGTTGCAATTTATGCAGGCGGGCCGTCCGAAAGTAGCGGTTCCTTCTACCGTCCATTGCGATCACCTGATCCAGGCCGAAGTGGGCGCTGTGCAGGATTTGAAGAATGCCGTAGATAAAAATAAAGAGGTTTACGATTTCCTGTCGTCCGTATCCAACAAATACGGCATCGGCTTCTGGCGCGCAGGCGCGGGTATCATCCACCAGGTGGTACTCGAAAACTACGCATTCCCCGGCGGGATGATGATCGGTACCGATTCGCATACGCCTAATGCGGGCGGGCTCGGTATGATTGCCATCGGCGTTGGTGGTGCGGATGCGTCCGACGTAATGTCGGGACTGGCGTGGGAACTGAAAATGCCCCGCCTGATCGGAGTGAAGCTCACCGGTAAATTAAGCGGGTGGACAGCTGCGAAGGACGTGATCCTTTGGGTTGCCGGCCAACTTACCGTGAAAGGCGGAACGGGCTATGTGGTAGAGTATTTCGGCGAAGGAGCTGAAAGCTTATCCGCGACCGGAAAGGGCACCATTTGCAATATGGGCGCTGAAATCGGGGCAACGACGTCCATTTTTGCGTACGACGAGAAAAGTGCGGCGTACCTGAGAGCGACCGACCGTGCCGACGTGGCCGATGCTGCGGACAAAATCAAAGGACATCTTCGTTCCGATGATGAAGTGTATGCGGACCCGGCTGCTTACTATGATCAGCTTCTCGAACTGGACCTTTCCACGCTTGAACCGCACATTAACGGTCCATTTACGCCGGACCTGGCCTGGCCGCTTTCCAAATTCGCCACGGCGGTGAAAGAAAACGGATGGCCGGAGGTGCTTTCGGTCGGTTTGATCGGCTCGTGCACCAACTCTTCGTATGAGGACGTGAGCCGTGCCGCTTCGCTGGCCAAGCAGGCTGTTGATAAAAAATTGCAGGTAACTTCCGAATACACCATTACGCCCGGCTCCGAGCAGGTGCGCTATACGGTAGAGCGGGATGGTTTCCTGGATACTTTCGAGCAAATCGGAGGCGTGGTGCTGGCCAATGCCTGTGGGCCATGTATCGGTCAATGGGCGCGGCATGGCGCGGAAAAAGGGGAGAAGAACTCCATCATCACGTCATTCAACCGCAACTTCTCGAAACGGGCGGATGGCAACCCCAACACGCACTCTTTCGTGGCATCGCCTGAAATCGTGACGGCCATGGCCATTGCCGGGCGCCTGACGTTCGATCCACGCGTGGACAAGCTCGTCAACACCGACGGCGTGGAAGTGCTGCTCGACGAACCAACAGGTCTTGAACTGCCCACAAGAGGATTTGCCGTGGAAGATGCCGGTTACCAGGCTCCGGCCGAAGACGGAAGCCAGGTTCAGGTGCTCATTAGCCCCACTTCCGACCGTTTGCAGCTCCTCGAACCATTTGCTGAATGGGAAGGAACAGATCTGAAGGGTTTGAAACTGCTCATCAAAGCGAAAGGCAAGTGTACCACCGACCACATTTCCATGGCCGGCCCGTGGCTGAAATACCGCGGACACCTCGATAACATCTCGAACAACATGCTGATCGGCGCGGTGAACTATTACAACGAGAAAACCAACACGATCAAGAACCAGCTCAACAACCAGTATGCGGAAGTTCCGGCCGTCCAGCGCGACTATAAGGCGCACGGCATCGGTACGATCGTGGTTGGTGACGAAAACTACGGCGAAGGATCATCCCGCGAGCATGCCGCCATGGAGCCCCGCTTCCTGGGCGTACGCGCGATTTTGACCAAATCATTTGCCCGTATCCACGAAACCAACCTGAAAAAGCAGGGAATGCTGGCGCTGACGTTCGCAAACACATCGGATTACGACAAAATCCAGGAGGACGACACGATCGATATCCTGGGCCTTGAAACCTTTGCAGAAGGACAGCCGCTGACTATCGTGCTGCACCACAACGACGGTACCAACGAGGAATTCCCCGTGAACCATACCTACAATGCCCAGCAGATCGAATGGTTCAAAGCAGGTTCTGCATTGAACATCATCCGCAAGTCGGTTGGCGCCGCGTAGTGGGTAATTGTATAAAAATGCAAAAGGGCTTCCGATGACGGAGGCCTTTTTGCATTTTGGGGTTTTGAACCAAGTGTTTTGATGGAACCGGTTCACCATTTCGTCCGCCCGGAGGGCCATCCTGTTTGTAGCAGAATTGGATTCACGGCGTTTGCCAGCCCCAGCGGGGCTCCCTGTTTGTAGTAAACCAGATGGACCTGCATATTTGGCTCCTGCGGTGGCCTCCTGCATTCGTGGCGTTGTCACATGCCTGACGGCATTTTTTGACAGACGATGGATGCGAATGAATGCTACCGATGTTACATGCCTGACGGCATTTTGACGGGAAATGGAAGCAAATCGAATGCTACCAATGTTGCGTGCCTGACGGCACTTCCGACGTTTGTCGGTCTAAAAAATGCTTGAACAAACCTCTACAAATATTGCGCGCCGTTGGCGCTCGGCGGGGGTGTTGCGAATTACGATTCCAAATCGCGTTAGCGATGTAATGTTGGTAGAAAAATGAACGATTGCCGGTGTTTGATAATGCCGTCAGGCATGTAACGACAATGCAAACTTCATGTCAATGCAGGAGGCCCCGCCGGGGCCGACGAATCGGGAGATCGGCGGGTGCTATAAACAGGGAGCTTCTACGGAGCGGACGGTTGCAATCGTTTGCCAGGCTGGCTGTTGTCATCAATTCATAGACGCGCCATCTGCAAACTGTTGATAGCCCTCGGCCGGTAATGCTATCAAAGCCCCGGAAACCGCGACCGCTGGCGACTGTACGACTGGTACAAAAAGATAAACATCCCCGTCATGATCGAAACGTCGGCCATATTGAAAATGCCCGTTTGAAATAACCCGAAATTAATGTGCATGAAATCGGTCACGGAGCCGTGGATGAGCCGGTCGTAAATGTTACCAATGCCGCCGCCGATCGCGAAACTCAATGCCAATGCGCTGAGCCAGGTAAGGTTCTTTTTCGTAAGCAGGTAAATAATGCCGAAAAGCAATGCGATCAGCGGGATGACCGATAGCACGAGGATCTTCACGGAATCAGGTAGAGAGCTGCCGATGCTCAGAAATGCGCCTGTGTTTTCTACGTAGGTGATCGTCACGTAGTCTTTGATGACGTGGATCGTCTGGTAAAAGCCCACATTCTCCCGGATCACGCTCTTCGAGATCTGGTCGCATCCAATGTTGGCGATCAGCACGAGCACGATGGCAATGTTCCTGACGAGGCGGTTGGATTTAAAATTCATTATTTGGAAAGTGCTTTAATCGGCGTCAGTTTAACTTCTTTGAACTCCACTTCCGAGCCCTCCGACTGCAATGCAATCTGCCCTTTCGAAGCTGTCGCGTTGTAGCCGTAATTCACCAGCACGCCATTGAGCCATACTTTAATTGAATTCTTAACGCATTCGATCACCATGGAATTCCATTCGCCCAGGGGCTTTTCGGTGCCGTCGGTGAGGTTGGGAATGCGGCGCAGCTTATCGCCGTTCACGCCCCATTTTTCTTTCGGGCCCCGGCGTTTCTCCATGTCTGGCACGGTAATGTCCTCCTGAATGCACCAAAAATCGCCGGCGTTCTGGTTCATGAGTTGTATTTCAATGGATTTCGGGAACATGTCGTACAAATCCCGCGGCTTTGAAACGAATACCAGCGCCCCGCAATTGCCCGGCTTGCCTGCGAAACGGTATTGAAAAGTGAAGCGGAAATTCTCATGCTGCGCGTCGGTGATTAAATGTCCGCCGGGTTCTCCGAGGCTCACCAACAGGCCGTTACGCACGATGAATGGGTTAATGGCCTTTGGGTTCTTATCCATTTCGGGAACGTCTATATGCCAGCCGCTGAGGTCCTTGCCGTTGAAAAGCGCTTTCGTTTGGCTGTATGCATGCTGCGAGGCGATCGCGACGGTCAGGGCAAGGGGCAGGAGAATTTTCTTCATGGATGATCGATATTATTTAAAGGTTTAATGGGATTTGAACCGGAAAAATTAAGCAATTATCGGTTCAGTAAATCTATCGCCGCTCCAAATGTTCGGTTATTGGTTTAAATTGGTGCTTTCTCATTTCAAAAACTGTTTGATTCGTCCATGAAAAAACTGGCTGCATTGCTGGCTACGCCCTTGATATGCTCGTACGCATTCGCGCAGAAGATCCAATATGATGTATCGTTCCCGAACATCGTTCACCACGAAGCGCGGATCGCCCTGAGTGTGTCCGACGCGCCCCAGAAAGAGCTGCTGTTCAGAATGTCGCGCTCGTCGCCCGGCCGCTACGCGACGCACGAGTATGGGAAGAATGTGTATGATGTGAAAGCATTCGATAAGTCGGGCAAGCCGGTGGCCATTGCGCGCGTGGATGGGGACGTGTACAAGGTTTCGGGCATTGATGGGTACGTGCGGGTGGAGTATATCCTCTATGCCAACCACGCCGACGGCACCTATGCGGGCATCGACCAGAACAGCGTACATTTGAATATGCCCGCCGCATTCATGTGGGTGAAAGGTCTGGAAAAATCGCCGATGGAAATACGCTTTGATTTGCCGCAAAACAGCCAGTGGACGATCGCGACGCAGCTTAAAACGACGGCTGACGCCCACACGTTCACCGCACCGGATTTGCAATATTTCATGGATTCACCCACGAAAATCGGTAAACTGACCGTCAAGGATTGGAACGTTCCCAATGCCGACAGCAAGCCAGCGCGGTTCCGGCTCGCACTCGAAGCGAAAAGCAGCGACTCGCTGGCGACCGTATTTGCCAACAAAATAAAGCGCATTACGGAAGAAGCAAGAATGGTTTTCGGCGAATTTCCGGCGTTTGACAACGGCCATTACACGTTCCTGGCGAGCATCAATCCCTACGTGAAAGGCGACGGCATGGAGCACCGCAACAGCACGATGATCAGCGTGCCGGTGGTTTTCAACGCTTCCGATAACCTGCTGGGCGTATTCTCGCATGAGTTCTTTCATGCCTGGAACGTCGAGCGCATTCGTCCGAAAACACTCGAACCATTCAATTTCGAGAAGAGTAATATGAGTTTCGAACTCTGGTTTGCCGAAGGTTTTACCCAGTATTATGGAGAATTACTGCTTGAAAGGGCTGGATTCCATTCGGTCGACGAGTATTGCAATATCTTGGGCATGCTCGTAAATGCCAAGGAAAATACGGTCGGTGCCAGGCGCATTTCCCCGGTGGAAGCGAGCTGCAATGCGGTTTTTGTAGACGCAGGCGTGGCTGTCGACAAGGCGAATTATCCCAATATGCACACTTCCTATTACACCTACGGAGCGGCCCTAGCGCTCGCATTGGATCTGCAATTAAGGGAAAAGGGCCTCAATCTCGATGATTTCATGAAAGCCGTTTGGGCCAAACACGGTAAGCCGGAAGCTGCGTACAACGTGGCCGATCTGCAAGCTGTTTTAGAATCCTACACCCGTGACAAGGCGTTCGCGCAGCGTTTTTTTTCCAAATATATCAGCGGCCACGAGTCGATCGACTACGCGCCGCTGCTTGCGAAGGCCGGTTTGCTGCTGAGGAAACAATTTGAGGGCCAGGCCTGGATCGGCGATTTCGTGCGGTACAAGGAAGGCACCGGACTGACGATAACAACGAACACCACCATCGGTAGTCCGCTCTACACCGCCGGACTGGACATCGACGACGAAATTTTGAAAGTGGACGGAAAGGTGATCTCGACGAATGACGAACTCCTCGCCATTCTCAAAGCGCACAAGCCCGGCGATCAGATCACGGTAGAATACCGGCACCGCGACGATTACAAAACGGCCGTGGTGGAAATGGTGCAACATCCGCGGTGGCAGGTAGCGACGTTCGAGCAGGCCGGGAAAACGGTTACGCCGGAAATGCAGACGTTCAGGAATGCGTGGCTGGGAAGCAAATGGAAGTAAAAAAGCGGTTGCCTGATGAGGGCAACCGCTTTGGCATTTATCGTGTGAGCAATATCTTTTTAGTTTCTACTGAATCGGGCTTTTTCACTTGCAGCAGGTAAATGCCCGCTGGCGCCCGGTCGAGCGTAATGCGCTCCTCGTGCGTGCCCGCGCCCCCGACGCTCCGCGTGTGCCAAATCTTGCCCTGGACGTCGGTTACCGATATCGCGCCGGTTTCTCCCGTTTTCAGGGTAAATACCGCTTTAAATTCACCGGAAGCGGGGTTCGGATATGCTTGCAGAAGCGGTGTATCTCCCGGCAGCTGAAAGGATTCCGGTGCGCCCATTCGTACATTGCTTTGCGCATTTCCCACGCAAAGCTTATCCTGGCGCGTAGCCGCACCCGGCAAGCCCTGAATGCGGATTGTGTTATTGCCGACGGGCAAATTGACGTAGAATGTTTCTTCACGCCAAACAATATTCCAGCTATAAGTGGGGGGTAACTGTAATGCCGGGATCGCAATGCTTCCATTTACCGCTACGCTTACCTGCGCATTCGGTTCGGCATAATAGCGCAATGTTACCGGGTACAATCCTGTGGCAGGCACATTCGCGACGAAGTAATCGACATAATAATCATAATTGTTCTGGGCACCTTTCGTTTGTCCGTTCGACGCGTTCGGATCACTGCTGGTGGGACCATTGCCGGCCGCCCATTCCGATTCCAGACAGGCGCTGAACGGCCCGGAATTGTCGCATCCGCTGACGGTAACGTCCAGCGTTTTGACAATCGGCGGGCAAGCGTTTTTGCTGGCCGTGAGCGTGTAGGTGTAGGTGCCGTTGGACCGCGGAAGGCTTAGTGAGGCCGATGAAAATGTGGAGCTGGTTCCCTGGCCGCTCCACTGGTAAGATACCGACTGGCAATCGAAGCCGGAGCAACTCGCAGAGGCGAATACGGACGTCGAGCAGGCCGGAGTAAGCGTAGATGCGTAGACTTCGACATTGAAATCACAGCTCGGCGTGTTTCCCGTTCCGCCCGGGCCCGTCACACATAGCCTGTCCTGCCGGACGTGCCCCTGCCCGAAGCCGCTTGTGATCTGGATTGTGTTGGTGCCTTCTTTGAGGTTTAATGTGAAGGTATGCTCGGTCCAGACAACGTTCCAGGAGCCTGATTCGGCGATGCCTGTTGACGGGACGGTCATGTCATTGTTGACAGAGATCGAAATCCCTGCGGGTTGCGGGGCGTAATAGCGAAGGGTTACCTGGTGCGGGCCGGTCTTTTTCACGCCGTTGATCACATATTTCACAAATGAGTAAGAATCTTGCTGCGTGCCGCGGGTTTGCCCGTTTGAGGCGTTGGGGTCGTCGGTAATCGCGCCATTACCGTCCGAATGCTCCGCTTCCACGCATGCGCTGAACGGCTCAGTTGGATTCGCATCGCAGCTGACATTGGTCATTACTTCTGCCGACTTCGTTACACAACCGGTTTTCGCAGCATACACGGTATAGTTGTACAGTCCGCCCACCGGAGGTGCAGGTGTATTCACCGATGCTGCCGTTACATTTAGCCCCGCACCGGCCCAGCTGTACCTGATGCCGTCACAATCGGGACCCGAACACTGCGAACTTAGCGTGATTGGCTCCGAACAATTCGGTGAGGCATCTGACACCGACGCCGAAACGCTGAAATTACAATCCGGCTTGTCGATAACCTCCACCATCACTGATCCGCCCCGCGGCGAGCATCCATCTTTAGATCCGGAAACGTCAAAGAAATAAGTTCCTGGCGATGAGGGAGTATATGGCCTGATAGGGCTGCCTTCACCGGAAATGCCGTTGCCCGACCAAGTATAAGTAACGCCATTGCAATCCGGCCCGGAGCAGTTGGCGTACAAAGCCATGGTGGCGCCCAGTTCGTAAGGCGCGCCAACGGCAAAAGGCGTCACCTGAAAGTTACAGGTAACGGGTTCGCCGCTGACATCTTTTTTCGTAAGACATATTTTGTCCTGCCGCACATTGAAACCCGGAAGCTCCCTGATGAAAATTCGGTTGAACCCCGCATTCAAATCCACCTCGATGGTATGTTCTTTCCAGGCAATGTTCCAGGAATGCGAAGCCGGCAGCTCCACGTGCGAGAGGGGGCCGGCACTAACCGACATCATTACCGTCGAATTTTGTTCGGCATAATAGCGGAGCGTCAGCAAATACTTGCCCGCCGCCAGGTTATCAGCATGGTATTCCACGTAGTAGTCCCAGCTGTTGATGGCACCGCGGGTTTTCCCGTTCGAAGCATTGGGGTCTTCGGTAACCGGGGCGTCGCTGGGAGAATTTTCGGCTTCGAGGCATAAATCTGTGATTTCCGCATTCATCAGGCTTAAATCTTCCGGACCGGAAGCAAAGGAGGCCATCGCTGAGAAAAGCAGGCAAAGAACGAACGTACAAGTTTTCATAGCATGCTGGGAAATGTGGATGAATGTGACATTCCAACGGTCGTTGGAAAAGACAATTTAAACTGGGATTGTCTACATTTCCATATGACACCAGCCGTCGACAAAACCGTGGCGGTCCTGCCCAAAAATATTGATGGTCAGTGATTTTAGCCTTGCTTCTCCGACAGGTATTTCCAGTATCGCCGCGGAACGTGGCGCACGTGCAGCCGAATGTTCTTGCGTGCTTTAATGTTGGTGTTTTTGAAGTAATCCTGCCATAGCAGAGTGAATAATTCTTCCTTCGGGTCGAGCAGGTTGGAAGGAAGTGCATTTATAATCGACATTTGCGGAGCTTCGTCCAGCTCGATCTCTTCCGTTTTTTCCAGATCGTAATACAGCCCATATTTTCTTTTCAAATCATAAATAATCCACCGCTGATCGGCGTAGCGGTTCTGGAAATGCTCGGGAAGCAATGGCAGCACATCGAAATCCGGCTCGATGTGCGCGTAGTAAATGCCGTCGCCGGTCTTCTGGAAGCGTACGAAAGCCTCCATCCGGTGCTTTTCGCGATGCACTTTTTGGGCAGTTTGAGACACTGCCAGCACATCCGAATGCGCAAAGTTTTCCGATGCGCCCGCGGGTTGGTCGATGATGTAGCGGGCAAAATTGAGCAAATGCTGAAATGCTTCCGGCTGCTCGGAAAGGTATGTTTTGTAGAAACGCAGCTGCCAGTCCTTGCCCAATTTCGCGCAAAGCCCTTTCCAGACCCGTTTACCTTTTTCGCGATCGGACACCACGTGGTATCCCGAGTCGAACACATCCGGCACGTGCCGGTCTTCCGTTACCAGCTTCACAATCGCCGATTTCCGCCGGTAACATTCAAACACGGCCGTGAGCAGCCCTTCCAGCGACCCATCGAAAATGTACAGTTCCATTAGAAAATCGATAATTGATTATCCGGGTTCTTTTGGTATTTGCTTTTGCTTTCCGAAAGGATCAAGCCCTTAATGTGCCCCGCTTCGAACTCTTTGAGCTGCATCGGACTATCGGCGTAGCGGATAAAATGCCGCGCCTTGCGGAATGCAATGCCGAGTTTTCTTAAATGGCTTTCATACAGACGATTGAATTTGCGGGCCTGCACAATTTTCAATGCGGAAGCCACACCAATTCCCGGAACGCGCAGAATCATGTAGTAGTCGGCCGTGTTGATATCGACCGGAAACTGGTCCAGGTTCCGTAACGCCCAGCTCAATTTCGGGTCCACGTCCGCTTCCAGGTTCGGATGTACATCGTTGAGGATTTCCTGCACTTTAAACCCATAAAAACGCATCAGCCAGTCGGCCTGATAAAGGCGGTTTTCACGGATCAAAGGCGGTTGCGAACCAATAACCGGCAATCGCGAATCGTTGCTGATCGGAATGTAGCCCGAGTAGTAAACGCGTTTGAGCGAAAAGTTTTGGTAAAAAGCATGGGCGGTGTGCATAATCTCCTTGTCCGTTTCCGGCGTCGCACCCACGACGATCTGCGTGCTTTGCCCCGCCGGGACGAACCTCGGGACGCTTTTAATGAGCGCCTTTTCGTTTTCAAACTGCGTAATGCTGTTCTGAATGTATTTCAAAGGCTTCTTCACCTCCGCGTGCGACTTTTCGGGCGCGAGTAGTTTCAGTCCCGTTTCCGTCGGCATTTCCAGATTAATGCTCATGCGGTCGGCAAATAAGCCCGCCTCGCGAAGCAGCTCGTCGCTCGCTCCGGGAATTGTTTTCAGATGGATATAGCCATTGAACCGCTCTTCCTGCCGGAGTTTTTTTACAATGCAGACCAGCCTTTCCATCGTGTAGTCCGCATCTTTGAAAATGCCCGAACTGAGGAAAAGGCCCTCGATATAGTTGCGCCGGTAGAAATTCATCGTAAGTTCCACCACCTCGTCCACAGTAAATGCGGCGCGTTTGATATCATTGCTCCGCCGCGAAACGCAGAAAGCGCAATCGTAAATGCAATGGTTGGTCAGCAGTATTTTCAGCAACGACACGCATCGGCCATCCTCCGTGTAGGTATGGCAAATCCCCGTCCCCTCCGCATCTCCAATTCCCTTGTTCTCATTTTTCCGGTTGCTGCCGCTTGAAGAGCATGAAACATCATATTTCGCAGCATCGGCCAGAATTCCCAACTTCTCCCGGATCCGCTCGTACATACCAAAGTTTACAATTTGTTAGTTTTGCCTAAAATATCAAACGGTGATAACCAGTTATTAGGAGGTCGCACTGATTGATCATTTGTGCATGAAAATATCAAATCTTTGATACTTATACAATCTTTTGAGGCGAAATGTTTGTGAGCCGGTTTAATAAAATGTTTGTCAGCCTGATGGTGCTGGCAGGAACGATCAGATTTTCAGCATTTTGTCAGGAGGAGCCTAAGGTGACCCGGTACAACGGCAAGGTAAGTCAGCAGTTTGTCATGAACCGTGATTCGCGGATTGTTGACCATGCCACCGGCAAGCGGATCACCTACGAGGCGTACGACAACATGCTTAAAAAGAACCCCGGCCAGTATAAAACCCAGCCGGTTTTCGACAAATACGGAAAGGCTTCGTCGTTTGAAATCATTAAAAGAAGCCAGCTTTACGTGCAGCAGGACGGCTCGGTGATGAATAATCCCGACCTGATGCCGGAAGTAGGGGAGCCGATCGCCCCGTTCATCATGCGCGGGCTCGACGGCCGTGAATACGATTCCGAGAAACTGAGGGGAAAATACATCCTGCTCGGCTTTTGGGTCCGGTACGAAAAGCCGCTCTACACGCTCGCCAGCACGAAAGTAATCTCCAATTTCGTGGATGAAAATAAGAAAAAAGGCATCGACATCATTTCCCTCGGAACCACGCTCAATACACAGGAAGAATGCCTCGAAGCGATCCCGAAACGGAACTGCGGTTTCATTCCCGTCCCGGAATCGTACGGTTTCAACCACCGGTACAAGATCAGCGAAACGCCGTATTTCATCCTCGTGGACCGCAAAGGAATTGTGCGGGCAATGGCGCCACATACCGAGTTCTCAAAGATCAGTGAGCTGGTGCTGCGCTGATTATCCCAATGCCCCGCTGATGCGGTTGTAAAGATGCTCGGGATACCAGGTTCGGTGGGGACCATTTACCATCCGGCGGGAAGTTTTGTACATATGGTAGCCATGTTCTTGCAGCCATTTCAGCGCCGCCGCATTGCCCAGCGGCATAATGGCGACAGGCCGCGCGGCTATGCGCATCTGCATGAGCGCGTAACCGGCCGTATCGTTGGCCGCAATCACAGGACCATCGCTCCAAGAGGGCAGATAGACGCCTTTCAGCTCCTCATTTGCATTGACATACATAAACGAATCGGCGAGGAAGTCACCCATGACGCCGCGCCGGTCTTCGCCGGACACAAACCGGTCGATCGCGTAGGCCGCCTCCCGGAAGCTTTCTGAAAACGGGCGGATAAATTCGGAAACGGGCGTTTCCGTCAGGGCTTCATCACGCCTCAAATGTGCATATTGTCCTTCCACTTCAAAGCCCTGTTTGAGATAAACCGGATAACCAAATTCGGTGGCATCCAGGTAAATGGTAGGATAGCGTGAGCGATCGACTTGCCCGACGAGGTGGCGGGTGATGGCACTGCCGAGGCCCTTGTTCCGGTGCTCCGCATGCGTGATAATGCACGCAAGCCACACGGTATCACCATGATAAATAGCCGCCCCCACAGCTACTGGCTGCCCGTTTTCCGTGATCTTGATCGGCTTGCAGCACTCGGATTGAAGAAAATACGCAAATCGCGGTCGGATATCCCCCCAACCCTCGGGTTCCAGCGCAGGCAGGCTGGCAATGTCATCCTCTGTTAATTCCTCGCAAATCATGGCATAGATCGTTATGCCTGCTAAAATGTGAAATTTCTGGATTGGGAGGTGCTATTGACGCGCCATTTTTTCCAAAAAAAGTCACTTTATTTACGAACTATTTAAATGACCCGAACATGAATATCATTACGGCAGAGCAGCTTAAAACCATTCTGGAAAATGACGACCCTATCGTGATCGACGCGCGGGGCGGGGCTGATGCCCTGGAACGTTACAACCAGGCGCATCTCGAAAGCGCGCAGTTTGTGGACCTTGAAACCGATTTGTCGGAAAAAGCCGACGATCCGGCCAGCGGAGGGCGGCATCCGTTGCCCAGGCCGGAGGATTTCGGCAGGTTTCTGGGCATATTGGGCATCAGTCCGTCGTCGACGGTGGTGGTGTATGACGATAAAAAGGGCGCGAACGCGGCGGCGCGTTTCTGGTGGATGCTGAAAGCGGCCGGGCACGAAAAGGTGTACGTAGTGAGCGGCGGCCTGGATGCAATCAATGCGGCAGGTATTCAACTCACGCAAAAGGCCGCTACCCTGCACGCATTGGAAGAATACCCCGTGAAAGGATGGCACATGCCGCTTGTGGATGCCGACGATGTGGCATTGGCCGCTGCCGATCCCGATTCGATGGTGATCGACGTGCGTGAGCATTACCGCTACCTCGGTGAAAGTGAACCAATTGACCTCGTGGCCGGACATATTCCGGGAGCCGTTAACATTCCATATACATCCAACCTGGACAACCTGGGCGAGTTTATGTCCCCAGCCGACCTTGCTGCGAAATACAAGGATGCATTTGCCGACAAGGACCCTCGCAAGGTGATCGTGCATTGCGGGTCCGGTGTGACGGCCTGCCACACGCTCCTCGCATTGGCCGAAGCCGGTCTGCATGGTGCAAGCCTCTACGTGGGGTCGTGGAGCGAATGGTCGCGGAGCGAGCGGCCCATTGCAACGGGAGAAGCGTAATATCAGACATCCGGCCGGACTTCCACAAGTCCGGCCGGATTGCTTATTGGATAGATTGCAGGTAATCGTAAAGCGACGACAGCTCCGTGCGCGTGTACTGAGCGGTCATTTTCCAGGGCATATCTTCATTTTTTAGCATGTGGCCCTCGGGCGTTTTGCCGGTTGTAAGCGTGGTTATGAACTGCGCTTTGGTCCATTTTCCTACGTGGCCAGCCGCGGTAATGTCGGGCACCGGCGGAAATCCGGGTGCGAGCGGCTCACCCCCCTTGAAATTGTCGCGATGGCAGCCCGTGCACGAAACAGCAAGGTATTTGCCCTGTCCGATGCCTTCCGTAGAATCGGCGCGTGCGATCATGGGTTTATTATGGTCGATTTTTTCGACAGATAAAAGCGGCATTTTACCCAAATAACTCATTACCAACGCCACCGGGCCGAGGTCGTTTTCAGGTAAAACATGGTCGGTAGGCTGCACCTGCCGGCAATAGGCGATCAATGCGGTGACGTCCTGCTGCGAAAGGAGCGTCGTTTCATGCGAGGGCATGAATAAAAGCGGCTTCCCGTCCTGATCGACACCGTGGCGCAGCGCTGTGAGCCAGTTGGCAACGTCGTAGTCTGCCGGCAAACCGCCCTTTCCGCGCGTCAGGTTTCGGGCAACCAGACGACCGACCGGGCCATCGTCGTTCATCACTTTCCCTTCCAGATGCTCGCCGTGGCAATCCAGACAACCTTTTATGGCAACCAAATGCCTCCCGCGCGCAATGGTCGCACTGTCGGCCGGTATTTCGATCGTTTCCTGATCGAACACGTAAGTTTTGTTCATACGCGCCTTCATGCTGAACGCGATGTAGCTATACACGCAAATCGCTGCGACGATGATGCCGGCCAGAAGAATCCCGGCCCATTTTAAAATTTTTCTGATCATGGCTTTTACATTTTTTCGCAAATGTGAGGGCTGCGTCGCTGCATTGACCTACGCAAAACGGATAAAAATCTACGACAAACGGATTTTGTCGATAAATCAGGCCGTTCACTCAGAAACAGGCACATAGCGCGTTTGGGTGGAGTATTTTCGTGCTGCGATCAATCCTATATCCATCTTATGGCCGCTACGATCATACATTCCGCCGACATCCTCGATTTCAACCCGATGCCCAATCCGCAGTCGGTCAATCCCAAAGTCCGCGTTCAGAACACGGGCGAGTTCATGACGCGTTTTCATCCGAAAGTGGGAGAGATGAAGTTCAAAAGTCTCCTTTTTCCGCATGTGCACGTGATGAACCTGCACTGGACATCGTACGAAGATGTAGAACTGCACGACAGTTCGCAGGTGGACACCATCAATATCAATTTTCACATGGCTGGCCGGCTCGATACCCAATTCGAAGGTCTTTCGCACGAGCTGAATATGCGGCCCGGACGGCATAACCTGGTGTTTTCACCCGAGGGCGGCGATACCAACCGGGTTGCGGAGAACGAGTCGCTCGAAATGTTCCATATCAGTCTGGATAAGGCCTATTTTTCCGACATTATCGGGTGCGACGACCATTGGAGCGAGCGCGTGCAGGAGCATTTGTTTCGAAACAGGCCGTTTTCAGGCATTACTGGTACAGCGGGCATTACTACGCAAATGGCCGGTTTGATCAAGGAAGTGAAACAATGCGATCAGCAGGGGACGATGAGAAACCTGATGGTCCAATCAAAAATACTGGAACTGCTGGCTTTGCAGATCGACCAGTTCCGGGGCCCGGAACGGCAGCCTGCACCAGGTATGCCGGCAATGGACAGAGACAGGCTGTATCAGCTGAAAAATGTGCTCGACGCTCGTTTTCTGGAAGATTTCACGCTCGCGGAATTGTCGCGAATGTGCCTGCTGAATGAATTTAAAGTGAAAAAAGGATTCAAGGATCTGTTCGGGACGACCGTTTTCGGCTACCTGAGAAAGCTGCGGATGGATTACGCCGAACGACTACTTCGCGACTCTTCGCAATCGGTAGAAGAGGTTTCCGACCTGCTGGGGTATGAACATGCGCAGCACTTTTCGGTCGCGTTCAAAAAATACATGGGCATTAACCCGTCACAGGTTAGAATGGGGTTGAAAGTGGCATGAAATACATTGATATTACAATGAGAAAATATCTAACATTGATCAGTTTGCTGGTATTCAGTGCATTTGTGTTCGTGCGCATAACGGAGTGGAAATTGGCAGACGGTTATGAAATCCGCTTCGATGGCAAATATGCGCACGGCACTTTCAACCGGATGGAGGGCCATATCCGCTTCGACCCCACGCAGCCGGGCTCAGCACGCTTTGAAGTAGCCGTGGACGTTGCGTCGATCGACACCGGCATTGAACTTAAAAACAAGCATGCGAAAAGCGAAAAGTGGTTCGATGCAGAAAAATATCCGCTCATTAAGTTCACATCGCAGTCAGTTGCCAGTTCGGATACCGGTTTCGTGGTACATGGCGACCTGGAATTGCGTGGCATCATTAAGCCCATCGCCATTCCATTTACATTCAAAACCACCGGCAGCGAGGCGCTGTTTTATGGCGGATTCAAGGTCAACCGCGGTGATTTCGGCATTGGTAAAGTGAATGGGAAGGATTCGGATTCAACTTCTGTGGACGTGTCCGTGCCCGTGCTGGCGCTTGAATAGCGTCAGTCATTTTGAAGCCCTTCTAATTGCCGCAGTAATTCCTGAAGCTCGCGCTCAGCGGCTTTGAGCGCGCTCATATCCGACGTTTCGACTACATTTTGCGCGGGGTCGTCAAAGTTTTTAGTTTCCTCCATTACTTCCGGGTTCTCCCGGTTTTCCGGTGCGAAAACGATGGATTCTTCCAGGTTTGTCCGTTCAAATTCGATCTGCTGGCGTTTGGCGAGAATTTTGTCTTCGAGTAGTTGTCGTTGTTCAGCGGCGCTCATATGCATGATGTTTTTGGAATACCATGGCAATAACTGCGCCACATTCTGCCGCTTACTTCATATTTAATGCTCTTTTTAAAAAACCACCCAAAAAACTGGCAGCGAAAGTGAGGATCACAGAACCGTACAAGCTAAAATTTTCCAGCTCCTGGCGCGCGCGGTCATCAGGCAGGGAAGTAAGGAGAAAATAGCCCGCGAGCATCAGCGCGCATTGCGTGATCGCAAGCAGCCAGCCTTTGTACGGCTCCACAAAGCCAAGCGAAATGGCCGAAAACACCGCCACCAGGTAGGGAAGGTGAATGCTTTCGCTTTGTTTGATCACGTACACAAGCAATGCGCTCGTGAGAATCACCATCATCATATTAATAGCCAGTCGCTTATCGAAAAACGGCGCTTTCGCGACGGAAGGCCTGCTACCGTCTGCTTGCAGCGATTGCAGGCCTGCGTCGGCATGTTTTGCTTTACTGTCTTCGTCTGATAATGTAGCAGCTTCGTTTTTATCGCCCGGTGTGCGAAGGCCGGCGAGTTTAATGAGGTAGAAGATGTAACCGAGAAAGGCGATTACGACGAGAATTTCCATATAATTTGCTAAGTGAGCGGCAGGGATTGAAATCAAGCCAAAATTCGGCACCGACGTTCGCAAATCAAAAGAATGTCCAGTTTTTGGTGGGAAAATCAGGGGGAAATTATTGCGCTTTCAGACCAGGACAACCATGTTCGGCTCACCGTTGCCTTCGCTGCCCAGCGCGGAGTAGGCGAGGGCAATGCGTTTGCCGGTGTTTTCCGCGAGTTCGAGCAGCTGAAACACTTTTTCCTCCCCCTCGATCCGCAGCGCCTGGTACAGAATGTTCCCGTAGTTGAACTCGTGGGAACCCAGTCCGTTTTTGAGCGCGGCAAGTTGGTACCGGTCGAATATTTCCTTTCCTGACATGAAGTGCAACATTTGGGTGTGATATTGCAGGTGAATTTGCCGGAAAGATGCTCAAACCGATACCAAAGTTGCATGCGGTTAACTTAAATGTTTCGGAATCGGAATGTTCTTGCTCGTTTCGTCCGCAACCGGCTGCCCGCGTTTCGTTTGCAGCGGAATCAACCCGGACCAGATCGGAAGCGCCAAATCCTCCGGTTCGTCGTTCGGCATCCCGTCGCGCATGCGGGCGGAGGCTTCATTGAATGTGAAGGCCAATGCCGTGGTTTTGCGCACTTCGCTGTCGGTCATCGGGCGCAGATAGTCCCAGCTGTCGGGGACAATTTTGTTGGTCAGCCATTCAAATGCGGCCCTTTTCGTTTCCAGGTCTTCCACTTTCTCGGCATTGGAAAAGATAATTACGGACCGGTAGTTAACAGAGTGGCTGAATGCGGACTTCGCCACGACCAATGCGTCGGTCAGCATCACGGAAATGCACACCGGAATGCCTTTTTCGATCTCCCTGATGAAATGGCTGCCCACGGACCCATGAATGTAAATTTTGTCTTCGTAGCGGACAAACGCCGTCGGAATGGAGAACGGGCGATTGTCCACGGCATAGCTAATAGTGCAAAACAGTGCTTCGTCGAGGATTGAGCAGATCGTTTCATGCTCATAATGGGTCCTTTTGGCTCCACGGGAGGGGATCAGATAGGGTGGTCGTGTGTTCATTTCCTTTGTTTTCTGCAAAAATGTCGGTTAATTGGCTCAGTGTTTTAATCCAATATTTCAAATAGTGGTGGTCCAATTATGATGAACGTGCTCTCTACGCTGATTACGCCGGAGAAGGGAGGCAAGCAGCCGGTTTATATCCAGATAGCCAATCAACTGATGGCGCTGATCCGGGAAGGCACGCTGCAATCGGGTTACCGGTTGCTGAGCACGCGCCAGCTCGCGGCGATATTGAAGGTGCACCGGCGTACTGTGGTGCAGGCTTATGACGAGTTACTGGCGCAGGGTTGGCTGGAAAGTCAGACTGGAAACGGGACGTTCGTTGCCCGAAACCTTCCGGACCTGCGGCCGCTCCCGCTCCCCGTTGCCGAAAAACCGGAGCGCGACCCGTTGAAGAAGGCGGGTTTCCGGTTCGATCAGCCCGCGCACCTCGACCGGCCCGTGCTGAAAGCCGCATTCCGGCTGCATCTGGATGACGGATTTCCCGATCCGAGGCTTGCACCGCGGGAAGATCTTTCTCGCGCTTACCGCAGCCAGCTGCTGCACGGCTCTCCATATGTGCGGCTGGGCTACGGCGAAACCAGCGGCAGCAACTGGCTAAGGCAGGAGCTTTCGGCGCATCTGAACGAAACGCGCGGACTGAAAACATCTCCGGCCAACATACTCATTGTGAGAGGAATGATAATGGGAATGTACCTGGCCGTGACGAGTTTGGTAAAGCCCGGCGACTGTGTGGTGACCGATACGCCGGGCTGGTTCGGCGCGACGATGAACTTCATCCAGGCAGGCGCGCGCCCGTGCCATGTGCCGGTGGATGAGTTTGGAATGGATGTAGATGCTTTGGAAGAACTATGCTCGAAGCAGCCGGTGAAGATGGTGTACGTGACCTCGCATCATCAGTACCCGACCACCGTGGCGCTCCGGCCTGATCGCCGGATCAAGCTCCTGCAACTCGCTGAAAAATATGGGTTCGTGATCTTCGAAGACGATTATGATTATGATTTCCATTATCTCAGCAAACCGCTGCTGCCGCTTTTCGGCGCCGATCAGGCGGGAATGGTGCTGTATTGCGGCTCGTTCACCAAAACTATTTCGCCTGCATTCCGGATCGGTTACCTGGTGGGGCCGGAGGACGTGATCGCGCACCTGGCATCGCTGAGGCGGATTATAGACCGCCAGGGTGATGTAATGCTGGAAAATGCGATTGCCGAGCTGTTCCAGACTGGTGTGATCCAGCGGCATTTGCGGAAATCGGTGCGGGTTTACAAGCAGCGCCGCGATTTTTTCTGTGACTTGTTGCAATCGGAGCTTTCCGGTTCGGTCCGTTTTGAAGTGCCGGATGGCGGAATGGCCGTGTGGGCGCAATTCGATCCGGCTATCGACATCCCGGCCCTTGCCGAGCAGGCTGCTAAGAAGGACTTATATATTTCAAATGGAAAAGCCGCGGGATATCCGCCCCAGTTCAGGAATTATATTCGCCTTGGATTCGCTTCTTCGGATCAGCACGAGCTTGAAGAATGCGTGCAGATTTTGAAGCAATTATTATGATAGCAAGCTAAGCGGCATTATGATTCAGCAGTATCGTCCGCTTCTTCGCTCGATTCGTCCGCTTTCTGTGCTTGTTCAAGCTGCTCTTTTAATGCATTGATCCGGTCGGCTTCCAGGGCGAGGGCTTTGCGCTGGAGGTCGATGAGGTCATCCTTTTTAATCATGATATAATGCTCGCGGGGTTCTTCGAACATCGGGACTTCGCCCACCAGCTGGGCTACGGTGGTGCCGAACAGTTCGGCCATCAAACGGAGTTCAGCCAGGGACGGGTCGTTGCGTCCTGTCTCCCAATTGGATATCACGGCCTTTCCGGATTTTTTCAGTGCCTTTGCCAGCTTGTGCTGGTTCCACCCAGCTAATTCGCGGTATTTTTTAATTCTTTCGCCAACAATTGACATTACTTGAAAGTTTAATATAAAATTTCTTGACTTTCGTATATTTAATCTGTACTTTTGATCATACCGCTACATAGTAGTATCGGTAAAGCGCAAATTACAATTTTTAACACACACCTCCCATAACATGACAGAGCTTCAAGCAAGAGTCTCCGAGTATGGTGGCCTGTCCATCAAAGAGCGCCTGTTGATCAGGTTCATCAAATCAAGAAACATTGTAGGTAAAAACTGGCGGGGCGTTCTCGCGGAGAACGATCCGTTTTTCAACACCAAACTAGGTGGAGATTTCTTAACCTCAGTGGCACAGGCAGTTTCAGACAGCAGTCGCGGCAACGTCGACCGCATCGAGAGGGTTACCATCGCCCTGGAAAAGGTGGCAGGCATTACTCCCGTTCCAGTTGTTTGATTAATTATTTACCGGCTATTTTCAGTTATGCAACGGTGGCTGTGAGCAGTCGTCTGTACGCGTATGCTGATGGGACAAACCAAGGCGATCGATGCGCTTTGGTTTGGAAAAGCGTTGCACGCCTGTTAATCCGGTACAATACTGCTGTACCGGATTGACCTCTATTCTGCCTGTCTCGCGCTGTTGGAAGCGAAAATGCCGGTTTCGAAGCCGTCGATACTGGTTACATTTTTGCGCGCCCAGTAGTTTTGGATGCCGGTAGGCCCCTGTTTGTGCGCCCAGGCGTTTAGCTCTGTCCGTTCGCGGTTGTAATCCATGAACGGCACGGCCATGCCGCAGGAAGTTTGTACGAGATCCACCCGGATATCGACCAGCTGTCGCGCGCCTTCGAGCGGTGGAAACAGCGGGGCGTATTCTGTCCATTCGGCGTCGGCGGGGTGGTAAACTTTGCCATGCCCGTACAGCCGCAGGATCAGCGGCTTGCCCTCGAATGCGCAAAACATGACGGTAATGCGGTCGTGGAGGAGCAAATGGGCCGCCGTTTCGTTTCCGCTGCCGGTCACATTCAGCCACATCACGCGGTTCGGACCGAGGATGCGGAACGAGTCCATTCCCTTTGGCGAGAGGTTTACGGTGCCGGTTTCGGCTGCCGTGGCTACAAAGTAGATTTTCTGCGCCTCGATGAACGCCTGCAAATCGGGGGTGATGTGGTCCAGCTGCTTACCCATTTTGGATGTTATTTGTTTTGAGACGGAATTTTGGGTCTACAATTATTTCTGTTAAATAGACGATAACCTGATTGAGGGCTATACTTTCTTTCCCTGAATGCGATAGGCATTCAGAATTGCGAGCAATGCCACGCCCACATCTGCGAACACCGCTTCCCAGAGCGTTGCCACGCCGCCCGCACCGAGTGCCATCACCGCAATTTTAACCCCCATTGCCAGCGAAATGTTCTGATAAACGACGGATTTTGTGATCTTCCCGATCCGCACAGCCGCAGGGATGCGTGACGGCTGGTCGTTCTGGATCACAATGTCGGCGGTTTCGATGGTGGCGTCGGAGCCGAGCGCTCCCATGGCTATCCCGGCGTCGGCCAGGGCGATCACCGGTGCGTCATTGACGCCATCGCCCACGAATGCAATGTGTTTTCCCTGGTCTTTTAGCGATTGTACGATGCGCACCTTGTCTTCGGGCAGCAATCCGCCGTAACTTTTCGCAATACCCAGCTCGCGGGCAACTTTGGTCACAACAGCCTCTTTATCACCCGAAAGCATAATAGTCGTAATGCCCAAGCTTTTCAGATCTGAAACCGCGAGGGAGGCGTCATCCTTAATCTCGTCGGCGATGAGGAAATAGCCGGCATAACGGTTATCTATCGCCACGATCACGACCGTTTCCACCAGCGAGGCAAGTTCCGCCGGATAGCTGATCCCGTTCTGATCGAGCAGTTTAGCATTGCCCGCCAGAACGGCCCGGCCATCCACCTGGCCCTTCAAGCCGTGCCCCGCTATTTCTTCCACTTCAACCGGCTTCGAAAGTGCCAAATCAGCGGCTGCCATCACCACCGCTTTGGCAACAGGATGCGTGGAGTAGCTTTCCAGAGACGCCGCTATGCGTATAAATTCGCTCTTGTCCAGCTCCGTTTCGATTACCTGAACCTGGAAAACGCCTTTCGTGAGCGTGCCGGTTTTGTCCGAAACCACCGTGTCGATTTTAGTGATAATGTCCAGAAAATTAGCGCCTTTCACTAAAATGCCATGTCGCGAGGCCAATCCGATGCCGCCGAAATATCCGAGCGGAATGGAGATCGTCAATGCGCAGGGGCAGGCGATCACGAGGAAAACCATGCCGCGGTAGAGCCACTGGTCGAACTGGTAGTCTGTTACAAAAATGGCGGGCGTTACTATGATGAGCAATGCGAGAAGAAATACCGCGGGTGTGTAAATGCGTGCGAGACGGCTGATCAGCAGTTGGGTAGGGGCTTTGCGCGCGCTTGCCTCCTGCACCATTTCCAGTATACGCGAGAGTTTGGAATCTTTGAAAAGCGCCTTTACTTCTATCTCAACTGATTTTTCGATCGAAATCATCCCTGCCAGCACTTTCTCACCTTGTTCAATGACCTGCGGCTTTGGCTCGCCGGTGAGTGCGGCGGTGTTGAATGTGCCCGACGCAGCGCGCATTTCACCGTCCAGCGCCACTTTTTCGCCGGGTTTGACGAGTATGGTCTCGCCGATGCGCACATCGTCCGGCCGGACTTGCATGGGTTTGTCGCCGCGCAAAACGGTCACGGTGTCGGGACGAATGTCGAGCAGCGCCTTAATCGACCGTTTTGACCGGCTCACGGCCAAGTCCTGAAAAAGCTCTCCGATTTCATAAAATATCATCACCGCAACACCCTCGCTGAATTCACCAATGTAAAAAGCGCCGAACGTGGCGATGGTCATCAATGTAAATTCATTGAAAAAATCCCCGCGACTGGCTTTTCTGAATGCAAGGGACACCGTCTTGTTCCCCGCAAGCACGTATGCAGCAAGCATCATCACAATCTCGACGGAGCGCGGCACAAATACATCGGCGATGTAATTCAGGACGAGGAACACGCCAAGGATCGCCAGGCTAAGCCAAAGCATCCAGCGGCTGCGCAGTAAACCGGCACTTGCACCCGCGCCGTGACTATGGTCGTGATCGTGATCATGGTCATGGCTGTGATCGTGGTCATGTTCATGGCTATTTTGCCGGCTGCTTTGATGGCTATGGTTATGCTTTTCTGCCGAGCAACAATCGTCGGTATGCGTCGTGGTTTTTTCGTCGAATTTCATAATGCTGCATTCAGGTAATGTAAATCGGTCGCTGCGGGCGCATTCCCTGCCAATGCGCCGCAGGATCATTGCAAATGTATGCCGTAAACCCGTGCAACAGGGTTACAGGTGCTGGAAATCAGTTAATTGCAATGTTGTTGCGCAACTCTTAAACCTATTGCTCAGCCACTTGTACATCGGTGACACACGAAATTTTGATTTGTTATAACAAATTATAACTTTGTATAATGCTGACTAAAATCCGCCGGATCGGAAATTCCCAGGGAATTTTGCTTTCCAAAGCGATGCTGGATCAGGTTGATATAGAGGAATATGTCAATGTGGAGGTAAAAGGCAACGCGATCATGATCTTTCCCGCAAGCACCAATCCACGCGAAGGATGGGCTGAGCAGTTTCGCCTGGCAAACGAAAACGAGGCTTCTGCGGAAGACCAGAACGCAATGGGCGACTTGTTCAATGCCTTCGATGATTCGGAATGGACATGGTAGTAAAGCGCTTCGAAATCTACTTCGTGTCGCTCAATCCGACTTTGGGCAGCGAAATTAGGAAGACAAGACCCTGCCTCATTATATCTCCCAATGACCTGAACGACCACCTGAACACGGTGATCGTAGCACCGCTGACCACGACCTTGCCCAAATATCCGACGCGGATCAATTGCCACGTCGATGGAAAGGACTGCCAGATCGCCCTGGATCAACTTCGAACAATCGATAAGGTGCGTCTCCACAAAAAATTGGGTAAAATCGACGAGACGACAGCCCAACAAGTACTAGCTGTTTTGAAGAAGCTATTTGCTTGATATCAAGAGTATTGCCTTCTGATCAATTCTCCCAGTCTTTTCAAACCATTATCAATCACACTGTTATACGGCGCGCCGAAACTGATGCGGATGTAGTTGCTGAACCGGGCGTGGCTGCTGAAAATCTGGCCGGGGGCGATGCTGATGCTTTCCTGAATGGCGGATTCAAAGAGCTCGAACGCATTCACGTTTTTGTTCATTTCAATCCACAGCACATACCCGCCCTGCGGGCGCACTAGGCGCGTGTCGGGCGGGAAATAGTCGCTGATGGCCTGCACGTAACGCAGGCATTGGGTATGTAATGCTCTCCGTAGATGCCTCATATGCAGGTCGTAACGGCCCGTTTCAAAGAAATTGGCAACGGCCGCCTGGGTAGGGGTGGCGGACGATACGGTATGCATGATTTTGATACTCAATACCTTATCCTTGAACCGTCCCGGCAGGCACCAGCCCACGCGGTAACCCGGCGCGAGGGTTTTGGAAACCGAGCCGCAGAGCATTACCAGACCATTTTTGTCGTAACTTTTGCAAGTACCCGGCCTGGTTTTGCCAAAATACATTTCCCCGTAAATATCATCTTCGATCAATGGGATCTGCCGTTCGGCCAGCATTTCGACCAGTTGCTTTTTACGGTGATCGGGCATGAGCGCTCCGGTGGGGTTGGAGAAGTTGGGCACAAACAGGACCGCCTTCACCGGCACGGTTTCGAGCGCGTCTTGAAGGTATTCCAGGTCGGCGCCGTCGTCGGGGTGGCAGGGGATTTCGAGGACTTTTAATCCCAGACTCTTCATTATGTTGAAAATCCCGAAGTAGATCGGATTTTCAATGGCTACCGTGTCGCCGGGCTCGGTGACGGCTTTGAGGCAAAAAATGAGCGCTTCCATGCAGCCTTGCGTCGTGATCACATCGTCCTCGCTCACATTTCCTTTCCAGTTGAATGCATATTTGGCAATCTGTTTCCGCAATGCGGGATTTCCCTGCACGGCCTCGTATTGCGTGCAGCTGTGCGGGCTTTTTCGCAGCGCTTCGATCATCGCCTTGTTCAGCTTCGCTTCCGGGATGAGCTCGGCGGATGGCGCAGCGACCGACAGCCGGATAATCCGTTCATGCGTCATGGTTTTGTACACCGTCCGGATCATTTCCTCCACATTCGACTTCTCTATCACCGGGCCGGCCGCAATGCTCGGTAGCCTTTCCGGCGCATTGAGGGGTGAAAAGCGCACAAAATAGCCCGATTTCGGTCTTGCCTCGATCACACCTTTGTTTTCCAGTTCAACATAGGCCTTAAATGCCGTGCTCAGACTGATTCCCTGCTCCTTGCTCAGCGCCCGGAGCGAAATGAGCCGGTCGCCGGCTTTGAGAATGCCCTTTTCGATCTGCGTCGCGAGCCTGTCGGCGATTTGGGAATAAAGGAAATCTTCCCGCAGGAGCTGTTCTGCCATCTGGAATGTCGTTTTGATCTGTTATGCTTCAAAATAACAAAAGTGAATCTGTTTTATTAAATTTAATGAGAAGAATTTTGTGGCGTCTAACTACAAAAGGTCATGAAAAGCAATCTGACAGCCTATATCGCACTCCTGATGGTGTGTTTTTTCTGGGGCACCACTTATCTGGCGGCACGCATTGGCGTGTCCGGTTTTCCCGCTCTCTTTTTTATGGGTTTCAGAAATGTCGTGGCGGGGCTTTTGTTGCTGTCGTTTTTGGTGTTGAAAAACAGATCATTTCCCTGGACGTTGCGCGACATGCTGCTGCAACTCGTGCCCGGCTGGTGCATGATCACCTTCGGCACCGGCCTCGTGGGCTGGTGTGTGCAGTTCATCCCAAGCGGACTGGCGGCGCTGCTGTACGCCACGGTGCCCCTTTTTACCATTGTCATTAATCTGCTCGCGAGGAAGGACGAGCGGGTCAATGCGCACGTTGCCGCGGGAATGCTCATGGGGCTGGCGGGTATTATGCTGGTTTTCAGGGATAATATCAGCTACCTGGCCGACCGCGCTTCGTTTGTCGGCATTTGCGTAACGCTGGCTTCCTGCGTATCGTGGTGCATAGGAGGGTTGTATACCAAAAGTTACCCAGGCAAAACCGATTCGTTTTTCAATGCCGCGATCCAGATGACGGCGGGAGGCGTAGGGCTGTTCACATTGAGTGCATTCAATGAGGATTGGACAAGCCTGCCGGTTATGCAAACTAAGTCGCTGCTGGCGCTTTTGTACCTGATATTTTTCGGATCGATCCTCGCGTATGCTTCCTATTTGTATGCGATGTCGAGGCTGCCGGCTGGCCTGGTGTCAATTTATGCGTACATTAATCCCCTCGTTGCGCTCATTCTGGGCTTTTTCGTCCTGGATGAGCAGGTAACCTGGCTTACCGTCCTTGCTTTTGTAGTGACACTCGGCGGGGTTTTTCTCGTCAACAAGGGTTATCAGCTGCAAAAAAGAAAGAATTCGTTAACTCTAATCAATAGCCATGAATAAGGAAGTACTGATTGCATTGTTCAGCCGTGATTTACAAAAACTCCGAAAGGAAATTGAAAGCTACCATTCGGAAAGTGCTTTGTGGGTCCGGTTACCCGGTACGATCAATCCGGGTGGTAACTTATGCCAGCACTTGATCGGCAATTTGCGCACATTCGTTGGACTGGCACTTGGAGGCCATGCCTACGTACGCGACCGTGACGCTGAATTTGGTCAGCGTACATTCAGCCAGCAGCAGTTACTCGCCGAGCTCGATGTACTTCACGAAATCGTTATGGGCACATTGGAGCAACTCGACGATGAGAAAATGAGCGGAGAATATCCCCGGTCGGTGCTCGATATGTTTCCCGAGCAGCCGGTGCAGCTGGTTCTCTGTCACTTGCTTACGCATCTTTCGCTTCACCTGGGGCAAATTAACTACCATCGCCGTTGGATTAACCAAACGCAGGCAGTACAGCCCTAACCTGATTCCATTTCACAAAACCATCAGCACCGGCCTTTACAACGGCCAGCGCCGGCACCGTCGTGGCCTTACGGACTTGCTGGAAGCGTGCGTCGAAACATTCCTTTTTTAACTGCTATTATCAATAAATTATGTTTGAACTGTTTGAAAATGAGTTAAATAACCTGAATGCGATTTTGGATCAGGTTAAAAACAATAGCCTCGATTTTCTGGAAAAGATTGTCGACAGGCCTACCTATATCGCCGATCAGTCGATTGTGCCCGGAGATTTGCCGGAAGCCGGAATTGGCGCGCTGGGAAGTCTGGACTTTTTTAAAAAGCACTACGAAAAACTGATGGTAGCCAGCCCCGGACCGCGTTACTGGGGCTTCGTGACGGGCGGAGCGACGCCCGCAGCTATTGCGGGTGACTGGCTTACAGCTGTTTACGATCAAAATACGCAGAGTACGCAAGGTGCAGGCGATGTCTCAGCGATTGTTGAGAAAGAGACAATGCGGCTGCTTTACCAGCTGCTGCATTTGCCGGACCATTTCGAAGGTGGCTTTGTGACGGGCGCTACCATGTCCAATTTTACGGGACTGGCCGTGGCCCGGCAATGGGCCGGTGCCCTATCGGGCCGTGACGTTGCGCGTGAAGGGGCCGTCGGCGACGTGGCCGTGCTCGCTGCCACGCCGCATTCGTCGGTGCTGAAATCGCTGGCGATGCTCGGGATAGGCAGCAATCAAGTCGTGCAAATCGGGACGATGCCGGGTCGCGAAGCGATGGACCTGGCTGATTTTGAACAGAAACTGACTGAAAACCAGGGGCGGCCTATCATCGTCAATTGCAGTGCCGGAACGGTAAACACTGTGGATTTTGACGACATTGCAGCGATCGCGGCGTTGAAGCAGCGGTACCGTTTCTGGCTGCACATCGACGCTGCTTTTGGCGGATTTGCCGCTTGCTCATCCGCCTATTGCCATTTGCTAAATGGTTGGGAACATGCGGATAGCATTACGATCGACTGCCACAAATGGATGAATGTGCCCTACGACAGCGCCGTAGCGTTGGTCAGGAAAGAGCACAACCGATTGCAGGTCAGTGCATTTCAAAATTCCAATGCACCTTATCTGGGCGATCCGTCCGAAAATTTCTCCTACCTCAATTTCCTGCCCGAAAACTCCCGGCGTTTTCGCGCATTGCCGGCCTGGTTCAGCCTCACGGCCTATGGTCGGAAAGGGTTTGAATGGATTGTGGAGAACAGCATCGCGTGTGCGCAGGCGCTGGGCAACTATATCGAAACCAGTGCGCATTTTGAACTGGCGGCGCCGGTACGGCTCAATGTGGTGTGTTTCCGTTTGAAAAAAGACACGGAGAAAATGCCGCTGTTTCTGAAAGAACTCAACCGCCGCGGAAAAGTTTTTATGACGCCGACTTCGCTGTCGGGCGAGCCCGCTTTACGAGCTGCGTTTGTTAATTACCGAACGGGAAAACAGGACATTTTGATAGCCATTCGCGAAATGGAAGAAGTAATGTCGGCGCTGTGAAATTCGCTGGTAATGCTGTACATTGGCCTTTCTGACAGCTATTCACGAAACTCACATGCTACTTCTACGCGTCCCGGTAGCCCTTGTGCTGGCCGGCCTGCTTATGGTTCAATGCAAGTCGGCGCACTCAACACTGAGCGTCGCCCGAATGGCCGGCTATACCCCCGCAGCACGCGATCAGATCCTTTTTCTGAATTTCCGCATTACCGGCACCGCGGGCGGCGGGGAGGAAGTTACGCTGGCGAGCGCCACTGCCGGGGAAGGCAAATTGAAGTATTTGGCGCGCCCGGTTCGTTTTCCTTATCAGATCAGGGCTGTTCCTCGATATTCATCGAGCGCCATCGAACGCGAAATGGTATTTGAGCATCCGCTGTTCAAAAGTGCTGAGGTGAGTGATCCATCGGGGCATTTAAAGCAGGCAGAGGTACGGGCCGGAGAGGGTAACATACTCGTCCGCTTGCAGGCGCATTCGGGACTCAACCAATTGGAGCTTTTTAGTGTCAGTCCGGATAAAGGAACCATTAAAATTTACACGCTCGATTTCAAATAGCCATGAAAAGCATTTTTACCGCACTATTGACGATTTGCATGACAACGACGGCGTTTTCACAACGTTACCAGGTGGATACGCTCTATAAAAACGGGCCGTTGGATAACCGGATCAATGTCGTAATCCTCGGAGACGGATTCACCGAAGAGCAGCTTCCGAAATTTGCCGAGGAGGCCAAAAAGTTTGCCGATTTCTTCCTTGCCTACAATCCTTACAATGACTATCGCAATTACTTCAACTTCTTTGCGATCCGCACACCGTCCAAAGAAAGTGGAACGAGCAATCCGGGCGCTGCGCCGGATGCTTATCCGGATCAGCCGGTGGGCATGAAGGATACCTTTTTCGGGGTTTCGTTTGGCTATTCTATTCACCGGCTGGTTGAGGTGAGTAAGTTCGATGTGTTGTATGGATTGATGGCGAGCCATTTTCCGGCGTACGATCTCATCGTGGTGCTTGCTAATACCGATTATTATGGTGGTTCAGGCGGACAGATAGCCGTGCATACGCTCAACAAAGATGCCAACACGATCGGTGTGCACGAAATCGGTCATACTTTCGGACGACTCAGCGACGAATATTGGGCAGGCTCGCTGTATGGAAGCGAAACCGCAAACATGACCGCAAACAGTGATCCGGCTACGATCAGATGGAAAAACTGGCTGGACAATCCACAGATCGGCATTCATAAGCACGGCCCCGAAGGCGACGCGGCCCACTGGCATAAACCTGCCAACGGAACCTGCCTGATGGAATACCTTAACCAGGAATTGTGCGCAGTTTGCAACGAAGCCACCATCGAACGCCTATTAGAATACATTAACCCCGTTGAGAAAATTGAACCGGACACGACCGGAACAGTGGATGTGAGTTTGGCAGACAAATTTAAATTAACACTACTCAAACCTGTAAGAAATACATTCGAGGTGCAGTGGCGCCTGAATGGAAAACTGCTGGCGTTTTCGGGTGAGGAGCTTTCTCTTGAAAATATGGAAGTGCCTGATTCTGCCAGGCTGACGGCTTCTGTCTTTGATAAAACGACGTTGAGCCGCCGCAAGGAAGCCCGGGCGGAACGCACCCACACGGTTGCCTGGTCGCTCAAATCATCCATACCCGCAGAATTTAGAATCGTCACTTCGCCCGATTCCGTATGTGCGGGCGGAGAGGTGGTGCTCACGGCACACGGTTGTCCTGTCGCGCCGAGCTGGTCCACCGGCGAAACCGGCAAGTCGATAACCGTTCAGCTGAACCAGAGCGCCACCTATTCTTCCAGTTGTAAGCCAGCCGGTTCTGCGACTAAGACGGCGGAAGTACACCTGAAAGCATTACCCTTGCCGAACGCCACAGCAACCAATGGCGGGCCATACACCGCCGGACAAACGATCGAACTCGCGGCCACGGGCGGTGTGCAATACATGTGGAGAGGGCCGTTGTTTTTTGTGGCCAACACGGCGAATGCATCCATTCCGCTCGCGTCGGTGGATCAGGGAGGGCTTTATGAAGTGGTGGTTACAGATGTAAATGGCTGTTCAAAAACGGTGCAAACGGAGGTGAAAGTCGACCCGATCCTCTCGGTACCCGCCGATCTGGACGTGCTGGTAACCGTTTCGCCTAACCCCGCGCGCGATTACATGGCGTTTAAAACAAAGCTGGGCGGTAAATCAACCATTAAGTTGTACGATCAATCCGGCCGTCAGCAGCTCTCCAATACATTTGAGAAAAAAGGAGAAACAAAACTAAACCTGCCGGCGGGTATCTATTTGTACAGGTTTACAAATGGCGGCAGGGATGTTTCGGGAAAAATCGCGGTGCAGTAACCTGGCAGTACAATGGGCTTACAACAAAACAATTATGAATTGGGGGAATTCACCCACGCGCATGAAAGTCGTTTTAATTAGAGACCAATCTATCAAACGACATGGCAGTAGTAGAATTCCCCCAGCTCATAGCCCGAGGTTGTGGCCTGGATGTACACAAAGATACAGTAGTTGCTTCAATCAAAGGGACGGGAATCCAGGAAGAAACCCGGACCTTCGCCACCTTCACCAGAGACCTGGAAGATTTGTCGCATTGGCTTGAAGGCCATCAGATTACCCACATCGCTATGGAGAGTACGGGCGTTTACTGGCGGCCTGTGTATTATGTTTTGGAAGGCCGCTTTGAGATCATTTTGGTTAATGCCCGTCATATCAAGAACGTTCCCGGCCACAAAACTGATAAAAAGGACTCCGAATGGATCGCCAAGCTGCTGTTGAGCGGACTTCTTCGGCACAGCTTTGTCCCGGAAGGATGGGTGCGGGAGATAAGGACATTGCTACGCCACCGTAAGAAGCTTGTCAATGAGCGTAGCCGGGAGAAAAATCGGTTACAGAATATTCTGGAAGATGCCAACATCAAGCTCGGCAGCGTGGTTAGCGATGTGTTTTCCAAAACCGGACAGGGGATCGTAGATCTGCTTATGGAAGGAATTACTGACCCCGTGGTTCTCTCAAACCAGGCCAAAGGTTCGCTGGTAAATAAAAAGCAGGTTTTACAACAGGCGCTTTACGGCCGGTTCTGTGAGCGTCACCGCTTTATGTTAAAGTTGCTCACACAGACAATGGGCGCGCTGGAAAAGCTCATCGAACAACTTGACCAGCAGATTGAACTTTGCCTGGCCGGTAAGCAGGCCGAGCTCGCACTACTGCAAACCATCCCAGGCGTATCCAGGCAATCAGCTATTGGTATCGTTTCCGAGATCGGTCTGGACATGTCCCAGTTTATCTCAGACAAGCACCTGGCTTCTTGGGCAGGGGTATGCCCAGGCAACAACGAGAGTGCAGGAAAAGTAAGATCGGCAAGGACCACCCATGGCAACACCTATTTGAAAACAACATTGATCGAAGCAGCCTGGGCGGCAAGCCATACGATGAATACCTACCTGTCATTCAAGTACCACAAGCTCACCCAAAGACGGGGAAAGAAGAAAGCGGCAATGGCGATTGCCCACCACATACTCACAGCATCATACCATATCCTCCGGGATAAATTACCTTACAAGGAACCAGCCCTGAGACCAGAAATCCTGATCGAAAGAAGGAAAGCTGAAATCCAACGGTTAGAAAACCGCGTAAGGAAGTTGAAAATATTAGCGTCCCAATAGAAAGGTCGAGGCTTTTTTTGGTGGACTATACCCCGTAAACAAAACTGATAACAGACGCTAAGCACCCACAGCTGTTGCCATAGAGCACGTAGAAAAAATTTTTCTCTAAGAGGAAAAGCGCTTACATCGATCTGTGATCATCGGATTACTTTGTCTATACGGGTTTAGAAAAGACTTTCAGAAAAAAAAGTCTCCGGAAGGAGACTTTTCTTTATACCAGTGTCGATTTCGGCTTGCGGCCTACTTTCGTCCGGTTACGTATCTTATCGGGGCGTGGGCGGATTTCTTTGTCCTGAAAATACAGCTTTAAGGATTCGATGATGATGTCCTTTTGCGTGAGACCTTCCCAATAGCCATAATCCTTCATATTCTCCATCAGCACGAAATCACAATCGAAGGTGACTTTGGTGGGAGCGCCGTCCGCGACCTCGGCGGTGGCCGGTGCCTTGGTTACTACGGGCTCGTCTTCCTGTGTATCAGGAACCAGGGGTAGGGGCGCAAAATCAAACTTCCTTTCCTTTGCCATAAGTGTCAGTTATTTATTCGTTCCAGTATTTCTTTTGTTAACTTATAATAATCTTCTGCTCCGTTGCTTTGAGGCGCGTAATCAAAAATCGTCGTTCCGTTGGCCTGCGCTTCCGACAATGCGATGTTATCGCGGATGTACGCCTCCATAAATACCTCGCCCAGTTGCTCCCGCGTTGCCGTGATCAGTTCGTGGCTGATCTTCTTGCGGATCTTCGGGTTGTAGCGCGTTGCGAACACGCCGCCAAGGTTGGTACTCGGGCTGATCTTTTTGATCTCCGCCGAGTACACCAGGAAGTTGCGCAAACCCTCATAGCTTAAAAACTCCGCCTGCAACGGCACGTAATACTGGTGGCAGGAAACCAATGCCAGCCTCGTGTTTCCGTAGAGGGCGGGAGGGCAGTCGATGATCACGAAGTCGTAACGGTCCCTCACTTTTTCCAATGCAATTTTCAGGTTGAAAGGAAAAACGGGCGCCGACTTGATCGTGTCTTCCCGGTGGATCATTTCCGCTGATCCGGGCAGTACATCAATGTCTCCAACTCGCTTGACGATCTCATCAAATTCGTATTCGCCGGTGATGAACGAGCCGCTGTCTTTTTTAAGCCCGGCATGTTGAATACCGAAACTTTTGGTAAGACTGGCCTGCGCATCCAGATCGATAACCAGCACACGTGCATTGGCAAATTTGCTGAGACCGGCAGCAATACTCTGGGCAGATGTAGTCTTTCCCACACCACCTTTGTTGTTGACAATACTGATGATTTTCATTTAAAAGTATTATAAGTATAAAAAGTTAATAGTTTATTTCACGTCCGATACGTAAATAAACGTAAAATAATTTTAACCCTAATCCTTATAAATAGAAAGTCTTAAAAGTTTTTGTCTTCGTAAATGTATCGATCATTTTAAATGAATAAAAAGTATTAAAAGATTTTTTTTAAAAGTATTTTACAATTTGTTGGTTTTAAATCTATTACATGAAAGCATATAAGCCTGAGCGGACCGGCGACCGGGCGGTCAAAGGCGTCCATACCAGATGCCTTTGACCGCCCGGTCGCCCGGTCCGCTGACAGTTACACCATTAAAAAAACTCTAAACCGACGAATTGGCCGCTCCGGCTGGTGCCACAGCCGCCAGTTTGACCGCTACATATTTATGAATGCGGTACATCAGCAGCGCGGTTATGATCACTGCGAACACCACGACGTCGCCCAATAACGGATAGTTCTCAATGTAGCCGGTGCTCGTTTCCGATACGATAAAACCAGCGAGCAGGGAAGCAAGCCCGCCCGCGATCTGTTGGATCGAGGAGTTGATCCCCATGTAAGCGCCGCGGTCGGGTGCGTCGGGAACCGCCGTCATCAATGCCGAGGCGGAGATCATCCGGCCGGTGATTCCTACAAAAAGCAGTACGTTCAGCGCAATGATAATCCAGAGCGGGGTTACGCCGAGGTTGCAATAAATGAGCGTCATCACACAGGTGACCGTCGAGCCGAAAAGGAACACTTTGTACTTGCCTATTTTGTCGCTCAGCTTCCCGATCATCGGACTGAAAAGAAGCATCGAAATGCCGGTCACCATATATAATGTCGGCAGCGACGACTCCGCGATGCCGAGGTTGTGGACGCCGAAGGCTGTCCCGAACGGCATCAGCATAAATCCGCCGGTGGCCAGCAGTGCCGTGGCGGCAAAGCCTTGCAGGTAGTCGGGGCGGGAGAGGGTTTTGCCCAGATGTTGAAATGCATTCACCTTCTTCTGGATCTTCAAATGCGCATTGATCGGTTTCATCCGCACCACGATGAGCACTCCGACGATCAGGCCGAGCCCGACGATCATCAGAAAGGGCGCGTGCCAGTCGAACTTTTCGGCCATGTAAAGCCCGATGGGAATCCCCAGGACCTGGCTGCTCGCGAAAGCCATTTGCACAAAGCCCATCACCCGCCCGCGCACGTCGATCGCGAACAGGTCGGTAATAATTGCAAAACTGATGGAGCCGATCACGCCGCCAAAAATGCCGGTAAACACGCGGGCAGCGAGCAACAGCTCATACGTAGGCGCGAGGCCGCAGAATAAGGTGCCGATCAGGAATCCGACGTAGAAGAAAAGCAGCAGCTTTTTTCGATCGAACTTGTCGGCAAAACCGGCCGTAAGCAATCCCGAAGCGCCCGCGCTGAATGCGTACGCGGAGACGACGAGCCCGAACTGGCTGGTGGTAATGGATAGTTTGTCGAGTAGGATGTAGCCCAATGGCGAAAGGACCATGAAATCGAGTACAACTGTAAACTGCAAAGTGGCTAAAAGCGCTATGATAAACTTTTCATAGCTGGTAAAAGTGGGTTTGGTTTCGGACATAAAGTTTGGTTTTGTGTGTTTTTGGTTTAGTACATCGAAGGTTGGGATGGCGGCGTGGCCCTGCCGGGTATCAGCGCTTTGGGAGGAAGCAGATCGGTCGGGTCAGAGTTTAACAATGTAACACCGTTAGTCGTGCCCGGTAACGATAAAATTCTCGATTACCTTTTTGTTATAACCTTTATACCCGCCCTGAAAATCACGGCCCGCGATGGCGACGAAATCGGCCATTCGCTGGGAATTGAGCTGTTCGAGCAGCTTTTGGTAATCGCCATCGTATTTGATGAAATACCCTGAATACACCGTCACTTCCGGGTTTTCATACAGCACGAAATTGGGCTCGCGGTTGATGGGCGAGAAAATGATCTTCTTGCCGAATGCATTATCCAGCCCCTGCGCCCGCCCGAATGCATACCACGCAACGGCATTGGGCTTGCCATTATCACGACGGTCCAGCTCCGATTTTACTTTAAGCAGGTAGGAATATGTTTGGGGAAAATCGGCTCTAAGCGTTTCTTCGGGGATAATGCGCTGTTTATCAGCATCGTCTTTTTGGTAAGGGAACAGAATGTATTCAGTCACCGCGTCGTCGGCACCTTTCAGTTTGGAGCCTTTGATGATCGGTTTGAGTAAATCCTTTTCCAAATGCGTGAAGAAGCCGTTTTTGTTTTTGGCATACACCAAACCGTTTTTCTCGCTGATGATATTGAAAAGGTAGCAGCCATCGGCGAGCGTAGTCAACCCGACGGAGATCTTGCAAATATCACCCAACCGCTGGCCTGTCAGCGCTTTCGGGGCCTCCACGGAGAGCTGCCACGGGATATGGTTCCGCAATTCAGTGTGTCGGATGTCACGTCCGAGGTATTCGAAACGGTTGTTGAGGCATTGCTCGAAACGGAACGCATCTGCTTGTTGCCCGCCGAAAATGGTAATGGCAGGATAGGTCGAAGCCGCCCCAAAAACTGGTATATCCCGGTAATTGGTGATATGCTTCAAGTTTTGGTGTTTATAAAAATACTTCCGCAGCGGCCCACCCGACTCGGAAACGAGAAAGGAGTTAGGCGTAATCATACCGCACAGGCCGTCCGGCGCGAGCAGCCTGGTAGCGAGTTGAAAAAACGCAATAAATGCGTCCGTGGACCCGGTACTGCAAAATGAATAGTGTTTTTGAATGTACTTCCGCTGAGTTTCCGGCAAGTGCTGAATGCGGATATATGGAGGATTCCCGATGATCAGATCGAACTTATCTTTCGACCGCCATTGCTTCAAGGCATCACATTTGCGCAAATTCCAGTCTATTTCCAGGCCAAGCGGCGCCACTAGTGCATCCAGATTTTCGCGGCATTGTTGCAATGCTTTTCGATCGACGTCCCAGCCATGTAGTTGCTGCAATCTTTCGGCGACCCGGTCGGGCGGTGTGTTACGAATGATAAATTCCGCCATAGGCACGAGAAAACGCCCGTTACCGCAGGCCGGGTCCAGCATGCGTTTTTCGCTTAAATCGGCCTCGTAGAAGCCACAATGGCCGAGTATCTTATCGACAATATGAAAAGGCGTATAAACCTGGCCCAGCAATTTCTTGCGCGCATACGTGCGGGTTTGTGAAGCCATTTAGAAATCGATGCCTTTTTGCTTTTGCAGCGTATTGGTTAGGAAATGCAATGGTGACTGTATAGTCAGCTTATCGTTATCGCGCAACCGGTAATCTCTTAAATTGTTGGTTATGAGAAAGTCCCAGCCGCTTTTTAAAGCGCATTGATATTGAAAGGAATCTTCGATATCACGAAAATTATCCGCAAGGGCAGTTGCTAGACTTGTCTTGTCGTGCTCTGCTATTTGAAACGCATGTAGATATGACAATAACCGGTCGGCCAATTCCTTCTGGCGGATGCCATTTTTCTCCATTAAATAGGTAAAAGTGTAAAAACTACCCGTAGAAACAAACATGGGAATACGTTGCTGGTCAGCCCACGAAAGTATGTATTTTGCTTCATAAGGTTGCCCTGTTGTCCTAAAAAGAGCATGATCCAGCACAACATTGGTATCGATAAACAACCTCATAAACCATACTGATCCTTAATCATCATGTCTTTGATCTCACGGTCGGTCATAGATCGCATCGGACTGTCTTTTAAGAAACCGAACATTTCATTAATGCTGAAAGGGGGTTTGGTTATCTCTGTTTTGTCTGGAATATCACTCAGGTACGTCTCAACGAGAACGGAAAGGGATGTTCCCTGTTCAATGGCGTATTTTTGGGCCTTTTCGAGCGTAGATTTCCTGACACTCAACGTTAGCTTGCTTTTTTCTTCTCCGGACGTTTTCAAAGCGCACATAGTTGATGAATGTTAAATCAAAATTACGAACAAAAGCTAGTCATTTCAATTCACACAAACGGAATCCCTTTATCCTGCGGAGCGAATTAGTTATCACCGTTGGAGCGATGTTGGAAAATAGCACTTCGTAGGTCGATTCATTAAAAGAAAAGGTGCTGCCATCAGCCCGCGTGCGCTTCGTGCCGGCAGTGAACAGTGTTCCGATTTCACCATTTTCCAGTGCATGTTTGTCTATAAATCCGAGCAGTGAAGCAATGGTGCCCTCCGTGGGCGACTGATGGAAGGAAATGCAGAAGTAATGCGAGGTTTTGGAACCTGCTTTGTGAAGCTGCGAGGAAGGGATGTTCAGCACGTAGTCGCCGGCGAGTATGCCCGACCGGCGGTTCATGGCTTTAATGTCGACCGAGAAATCTTCGGTTTCCGAGCGGATCAGGAAATCCTGGCCCCAGTCCTGGCCGTCGGTGGCGCCGAAAGAGCGGGTTGGACGGGGGAGGTGGTAGCAGTCGGCAAAGACAACCTCGCCCAGCGTTCCCGTGAAGCGCATCATGCGCGTTTGCGCGAGCCGGTCCGCATTTTTATCCCAAATGTTCGAAATGTGGTGGTGAGTGATCGAATGGTCGACCAGTTGACGGGCAAAAAACTTCTGCTCGTCGGAGACGGAGATTTGAATATACGTGCCGTGATTCAGAACAATCTGCTCCATGCAAACCTAATGGCTAGCAAAGTGAGTACAAAACCGATTAAAATGATCGAAACCGGAACGTGAGTGAATGCCACTAATGAATTCTGTCGAAGAACCACATTTCCCTGATGGGCGTGGAGGAAAGGGAGGAAGGACGAAAGGGAGGAGGGAGGAGGGAGGAGGGAGGAGGGACGAAGCAGAGGGCGAAAGCAAAATCCCGTTCTCCCTTTCCTCCTTCCTCCCCTTCCTCCTTCCTCCACCATTTAAAGCCCAAGCAAAAAGCCGATCGTAAAATTGGCATCCCAGTCGAATACGAATTGCTGGCAGCCTGTGGCGTCGGTGATGGCTTTGTAGATGTTCACACCGGCTTTGGATTTGGCGTTGGTCAGTTTGGAATACGCGAGGGGAGCGCTCAGTGTTGTGTAGCGTTCTTTGCCTTTGCGTACTTCTTTGGCCATTTCAAACGGCACACCGCCGATGATGAAGCAGGTGTTGCGCAGATTGGCCGGTACTTGTTTGGCCTTTGCGCTCACTTCCTGGTATACTTTCGAATCGTCGGTGCCGTCCTGGAAGTACTTGGCGCCGTATGATTCCAATGCGGAAACTTTGCCGCCGTCGATCCAGGAGATTTTGGTGTTGCCGGAGCCAATGTCCACCACGAACGACTTGTCGGCATAGTCGGCTGGCAGCACGGATTTCAATGCCAGCTGGCCTTCCTGCTCCGGTGTTACCTGGTTTACCACATAGCCGAGCGATTTCAGAACGCGGGTAATTTTGGTCGTCACATCCGCCTTAGCCGCGCCCGAGCTTACCACAAAGTGAATGTCTTTGCTGCCCACGCCGTAGTCAAGCATGGTGCCGATGTATTTTTTCAGGCCAATGCGCACGTCTTCGTCAGTGGCCATATTTTCGGTTACGAGGCTGTTGCCGAACTCCGATTTTTCGAGTTTCCAGCGCTTTTCCTTATCAACTGTGATTACAAATGAGTTGAAACCACTCGCGCCAAGTTCAACCACGCCTTTCAGTTTGCCGTCCACAGGCGCCGGCGGCGTGTAGGTGAACGTGCTGGCACCGGCCGTTGTGGCCTCGCTGGTGGATGTCGCACCCGGGTCCGAAGTTTCCGATTCAGTGGTTGTAGCTTCCGTTTGAGGGCTTTGCGCCCGGTCTTCGGCCATCTGGTTGAGCGCGTTCTGGCCGCCGAGGTATTTGTACCCAACGAAAATGGCTCCCAAAATGAGCGCGGTGATGATCAACCGGCCGGCAACTGTTAGTCTTTTCATGTGTTATGATCTGTAAATTGGAAAATATGAAGTGAATAAATGAAGAATATCAATCCAGTAAACCCTTGTAGCTCGAATCTTTCGGCGTCTCTATCGAACGGGTGGCAGGCTGGGGCGAGTCAAGCTGAATTAGCTTGAACTGGCCCGAGTTGTAAGCTTCGAGCATGGCCTGGCCTGTATCCGAAAGCAGCCCGTTCTGCACGTCCACCGCATTGATAAAGTCCAGCGACAGGTCCATCGCACGTTTCATCTCGCCGAGTTTCTGGCTCATATCGTCCTGGATGTATTCCATCGACTCGTCGAAATAGAACTTTTTATCCGGATTACCCTTGAAAATGCTGATGGCAGTCCGCAACGCATTCGAGCTTTCCTTTACAATTCTATATTCCGCTTCTTTCAATTTAACCTTGATTTCGGTCTCTTTAATAATGTAATCGGCACTTTTATTTACCTTCTCCATAAATTCCAGCACGGTTTTCATGTTGCGCTGCAAGGGAAGGAGCTTTTCGTTCATTTCCTGCAAGCCAGCGCCTTCGATAGTCGCGAGCGAGGCGGTTTCCTTCATACCGGGGCGGTCGAGCATGGTGCTGGCTTTGTTCGCTTCGGCAAACTTCTGCTTGATGCGCTCGTTGTTTTCGTTGATATTCTTGTTCAGCTTCACGAGCTGCCCGGCCAGCGTGTTGATCTGCCCCTGCATTTTCTCTCGCTTTTCTTTCAGGTCGTCGATGTAAATCTTCATAATCGCGATCGGGTCGAGCTTGATAATCAGTCCTGTAATGCTGCGCATCACGGATTTGAAAAGGAAAAATGCAGCAGTGCGCACGTCCTTGCTCGTCAGCAGGAAGATCACCACGGCCAGAATGGCCATCAAAAAGCCGAGGTAAAGGGTGTTTTGTGTTACCTCTATCAGGAAAGCCGCGATTTTGTTCCAGAAATACAGGACCACAGCTGCTGCGCCTCCCATGAAAAGAAGTGAAGTAATGCCTTCCGGTCGGCTCCAATAGGACCGTTTGGAGTTGTCCTCCTGCGGGCCGCCGATCTGGGTGAAATCTGGTGTTGCCATGTCGATTTAGTTGTCAGGTTTATTGAAGATATTGATTGATTTTCGCCAGGTCACCATTGATCTGGTCGACAAAACTGAGGTAGGTCACCTCGAAACTATCCTTATTCGTATTGATTCTTGCGGTCTGCTCCGAAACCTCGCCCGAAATCTGTCCAAGCCGGTTCTTGTTGTCATCTATTTTCTTTTGAAGGTCGAGGATCTGCTGTGCGTAGGCCGCATTGGCTTCTTCGAGTTTCTTATGCTCGTCCTGCAACGCACCCACCCGCACCTTGATCGCCTTTTCGACGTCTTTTAGAAAGGACTCACGGTCTTTGCTGAGGATTCCGAGGTATTGGTCGGCGGAAGTTTTCAGCACGGCGGTGTCTTTCGCGCCGCCCATTGCCTTGAAGCTCGCCCAAGCGGCCTGGAATTGTTTCTCTTCGCCTAATCCGAGCCCTTCCATGCTTTGCAGCGCCTGCTTGTATTCGAAATAATCGGGGCCGGGCAGGTTGGCTTTGGCAAGAAGGTCGACAAAATGCTCAACGAATTTCTTATCGATCTGGCCCGTCCCGGCCGCATTCGCAACCGTCGCGGGGGCCGGAGCTGGTTTAGCCGGTGGGGGAGCCGGGCTTACCGCGGCCGGCTTGGGGGCCGCCTCGTCGGCGTCCTTTATAAAGAAGCTGAGTATCTTTTTGCCAATACCCGGTTCGGAGTCTGCCATAAGTGATTAAAGCGTTAAGTTTCATTGTTTTCGTTGGATCAATATTACTAAAATTCACAGGATTTCATAGGGCAGGATGTTTACCAATGGCGCCCTGTGTTGATGAAGCCGCCTAAATTTTGGATGAATTCTTGGCAGCCGCTCGTTTTTTGTGGATGTTTGCCAAAAAACTAGGTCCTTATGCTCAAATTAGGTTTTAATAGTGCGATCCTGGCCGATTTTGGCTTCGAACATGTCGTTCAATTCGCTGGAAATAATGGCTTTTCTTGTGTAGAAATGATGTGCTGGCCGGCCGACAATGCCGATAGCCGCCGGTATGCGGGCGTTACCCACATCGACGTCAATAATCTGACCGACCAGAAGGTCTCCGCCATCAGGCACCAGCTGAAAGAGGCGGGTATATTCATCTCGGCCCTGGGCTACTATCCCAACCCGCTCGACCCGGACCCCAACCGCTCCGAATATTATATCGAACACATCAAACAGGTAATCCGTGGCGCCGCGAAGCTCGACATCCCGGTGGTGACAACATTCATCGGCCGCGACCCGTCCAAAAGCATTAAGGATAACCTGGCCCGCTTCGCCGATGTGTGGCCGTCTATCATGAAGGTTGCCGAAGAGAATAATGTGAAAATAGGCATCGAAAACTGCCCGATGTTCTTTACCGACGATGAATGGCCGGGAGGCAAAAACCTGGCGATCAGCCCGGCGGTGTGGGACAGGATGTTCGAAATCATTCCAGATCCATTATTCGGACTGAACTACGATCCGTCGCATATGATCTGGCAAATGATGGATGAATTGCTACCGATTTACAATTATAAATCAAGGCTACATCATGTGCATTTGAAGGATGCGAAAGTTTATAAGAATAAATTGAATAATGTAGGCATTATGGCAAACCCCTTGGAATACCATTCGCCCAAACTTCCCGGCCTCGGAGATGTAAACTGGCGCGGTTTCTTCGCCGCATTAACAGACGTGCGCTATCGCGGGCCAGTCGTGATTGAGGTCGAAGACAAGGCTTACGAAAGCAATATAACCGACGTTAAAAGCGCGATCCTTACGAGCCGTAACTACGTTAGTCAGTTCCTGGGGTAGGTTTGTTTTGCGGCATTTGCGCAGGTAGGAGACTCCTACGGAATCGACGAATGTGTTGGGAACCGTTGTGTTCTATAAACAGGTAGCCCCGCTGGGGCGGTTTTGGCTGGGGACGGCCCAAGCAACCAAGGTCAGTTTTGGCTGTGAGTGACGCGAGCGGTGTGAGGCAATTCTGGCCAGCAACGGCCCAGGCAACATGAGCTCGGCGCGAAGCTCAGGAGAAACCGACTGCTAACTAAATCAAGTTGGCCGGGCGGTCGGGAGCAACCCTGGCCTGTTGCAAAGCTCCGGAGGAGTGACCTGTTTGTAGCAGCCAAATCGGCACCGATCAACGAAGCTCCTTAGGAGCCGCCTGTTGCGTCAAAAAAACTGCCGCACGAACTTAGCGTCGGGCGGCAGTTTGGTTTATATTGTTACATTAATAAAATTCACAAAAGTAAACGTACGGTTATCACTTCTCTAAAAACCGCAGCAACGGCGTGATGAACTTGTTGAAATCCTCGATATGTGGTAAATGCCCGATGTTGTCCAATTCCACTAATTCGCTGTTTGCGATCTTCGCTTTCGTTTGCCTGCCGAGCTGCGGATAATTTCCGAGCGTTTTTCGGACATCCTCGGGCGCCAGGTTTTTGCCGACGGCGCTTCGGTCGCGCTGGCCGATGATGAGCAGCGTAGGCGCCTTGATCTGCCCGAATTCGTAACAAACGGGCTGTGTGTAGATCATATCGTAGGTCAATGCGCTGTTCCAGGCAACTCTGGGATAATCTTTTCCAAGCGTCCAGCCGGCGAGCAGGTTGGCCCATTTCGTGTAAGAATCCTTCCATTTGCCGTCGTAGTAGCTGTTGAGCTGGTAATTTTTAATGGAATTGAAGTCGCTTTTGAGCTCGCTCATATACCATTTATCCACCGGCTGAAACGGTACTTTCAACTTGTAATCTTCCAGGCCGATCGGGTTTTCCAGGATGAATTTCGTGACCATCTCAGGGTACATCAGCACGAATCGCGTAGCGACCATTCCGCCCATAGAATGGCCTAATACCGAGATTTTCGTGATGCCGAGCTTGTCTAGCACCTTTTTCGTATTCGCTGCCAGTTCGTGAAAGGAGTATTGAAAGTGCAGCGGTTTCGTGGATTTTCCGAAACCGATCTGGTCTGGGATGACGACGCGGAACCCTTTTTCAGCGAGCGCTTTCGCCGTTTCTTCCCAGTATGCGCCATTGAAATTCTTCCCGTGCAGCAGCATTACCGCCTTCCCGTTCGCGCGCGCAGGACGCACGTCCATGTAGGCCATGCGTAGCTTCTCACCTTGCGATTCGAATTCCAGATAGTCGACAGGAAAAGGGTAGGTGTAGGCTTCCAAATTCATATCGAGTGGCCGCAGCGTGTCGTTTTGCGCATTTACCGCAGTGAGTGAAAGGAGAAGCAGGCTAATGCCCAGGGTGATTTTTTTCATGAGTTTTGAGCTTTAAAAAAGAAAAAGAGGATACCGTCGCCGCTATCCTCTTTGGAGTATGAAAAATATGTACCAGTTGTTAGTCGATCAATCGGGCTTTGGTTGAAAGATAGGCTGTCAGCGTTGCCAGCAGGCCCACGATGGCGAACGACCAGCGCAGGTTAGCGAATTGCGCCACGATACCGATCAACGGGGGGCCGATGAGGAAGCCGATGAAGCTGATGGAAGAAACCGCCGCAAGGGCCATTCCCGGCGACATCGTTTTGGACCGTCCTGTTGCGCTGTACACCAGCGGAACTACCGATGATACACCGAAACCAACCAATAGAAAGCCGATCGTGGCGGTAACCAGATGTGGGAATGCAACTGCGATGGCCAGGCCGGTGCCCATTAATGTACCGCTGAGCTGCAACATGGTTCTGCGTCCGAGGCGGTTGGCGAGCCAGTCGCCGGCGAAACGTCCGCCGGTCATTGTACCCATAAATGCCACGTAGCCGAGGGTGGTGAGTGAAGCCGGAACGTGTACTGCCTCCTGGAAATAAACGCCGCTCCAATCGAACATGGCCCCTTCGCAAACCATCGCACAGAAGCCAATCAGGCCGAGGATCAGCAGGTCACGGTCCGGTTTGACGAACATCGGCTGCTCTTCGCCTGCTTCTTTTTCAGTGTCCGGCATGGTGTGCTTGTAGGCCGTAAAAATGATCGCGAACGCGAACAATGCGATCACGATAAAATGAATATGAGGAGGGACATGTACCGAAATAAAGAGTGAGCCGATCATCGCGCTCACGAAACCTGCAAGGCTCCACAATCCGTGAAACGATGCCATAATGGATTTTCCGTAAACCTGCTCCACGGCCACCGCCTGGGTGTTTACAGCGATGTTGGTGAGATTGCCCCAGAGTCCGAATGCGAACAATGCGATCACGAGCTGCTCGGTGCGCGTGACGAAACCAATGAATGTCAGCGTGATAGCGTACAGGATCGCGCCGATCAGCACCATCTTTTTGCTGCCGTAATGCGTCACCATCCAGCCGGAGATCGGCAGGCTGGCCATCAGCCCGAGTGGAAGCGCGAGCAGCACGGTGCCCAGTCCGCCTTCCGTCAGGTGCAGCATGTTTTTAATATCGGGGATTCGGCTTGCCCATGCGGCGAAGCTTAGGCCCTGGACGAAGAAGAATGCAGCCACGGCCCATCTCAGGTAGCGTCTCGAATCGGAAGGGGCGAAAATTGAATAATTCATAGGAGTGAAAATTTAGCCGGCTAACAGGCCCGGTGTGTGATTCGAATGTATTTTATATAATTTTTTTAATTTTTTCGATTCAAAGGTAAGATGTTCCGAAATTGCACTATGAGCAGTTACTGATCATCCGTGATGCAAAATTAACGCATTGAGCAATCATTTAATTCATGTGAATTGTATTTTTTAAATTAAATTAAAAAGTAAGTGTTGTACAAAACGAAGAATCGTTGCATTTTAGTTATTTATCGGCTTGTCGGCTTTGGGCGGGAGGTGAAATAGTAGGGAAATCGGTTACAGTTTTTTAACTTCACCCATTCCCTAACCAGCCCGATCACCTGTCTATGCGAGCCTTTTTTACATTACTCTTTCTTCTGACAACATTCACAACCTGGGCGCAGCCCGCAGATAATGACCGGCTCGACAAAATCCGGGCGGCATGGCCGGTCGTGGAGAAGATGTACCGTGACTACGCGGAGAAAAACCATTTCCCCGGCCTCGCGTTCGGGCTGGTGGTGGATGGGAAGCTGCTGCTGTCGGGTGGGCAGGGCTTTTCAGAGATCGCGAGCTCGACAAAAGCGACGCCCCAATCGCTTTTCCGCATTGCATCCATGTCGAAAAGTGTAACGGCTATGGGCATACTGGCACTCCAGAAGGAAGGCAAATTGAAGCTCGACGACCCGGCATTCCTCTACATTCCTGAACTGAAAAGCATGCCGACGCTTACCCGGGACGCGCCGCCGATTACCATTCGCCACTTGCTCACGCACATGGCCGGTTTCCCGGAAGACAATCCCTGGGGCGACCGCCAGCTTGATACGAAAGACGATGAGCTGATCGCATTGATTTCCAAAGGCATATCATTCTCCAACGTGCCCGGAGTGACCTACGAATACAGTAACCTCGGCTTTGCAATGCTCGGGAAGATTATTTCGAATGTGTCGGGCAAGCCGTATCAGCAGTATATCAATGAGGTCATTTTCACTCCGCTTGGCATGAAAAATACCATTTGGGAGTATTCGGAAGCACCCGCGCACCTGCTCGCGCACGGCTACCGGTATGAGGACGAGGTCTGGAAAGAAGAGGCGCTGGAACACGACGGGACCTACGGCGCAATGGGTGGCCTGATTACGTCCATCGACGATTTCAGCAAGTACGTCGCATTCCATTTGTCGGCCTGGCCGCCTTCCTCAGACGCTGAAACCGGCCCTGTACTGCGCGCCGACGTGCGTGAAATGCAAATGCCCTGGAATTTCACCAGCTTGAATGCCTCCTACAAATATCCCGGTGGCCGCTCCTGCGCTATGGTGTCGGCTTATGGCTATGGATTGCGGTGGAGCCGTGACTGCGAGGGGCGCACGGGCATCGGGCACACGGGCGGCTTGCCGGGCTTCGGTAGCCAATGGCAGATTTTACCCGAATACGGCATCGGCATCATTGCCCATGCGAACCGGACGTACGCGGGCATGGCGACGATCAATACCGCTGTGCTGGACACGATCATCGCCATAGCGGGCCTGAAACCGCTGCCCGTGCGCGTGTCGCAGGTTTTGAAACAACGCAAAGAGCAGCTTGTAAAACTGCTTCCCGGCTGGGAGAATGCGGAGCAAAGCGGGATTTTTGCGGAAAATTTCTTTCCCGACCGCTCGCTGGCACACCGGCGCAAAGAGCTGGACGCATTGCTTACCAAAACGGGAAAGATCACCGGAGCGACCGATATGGTAGCTGAAAACCAGCTTCGCGGCACGTTTAAACTCACCTGCACGTCGGGAAGTATCCGCGTGTATTTCACGCTCTCGCCCGAGAACCCGGCGCTGATCCAGCAGCTCGATTTTTCATTAGGCAAATAGATTTTACAAAAAAATAATGGCGGAATAGGGGGATAGAAGGGGCGAGTTGTCTCGGTAAAAACAACAAGACAACTATGAGAAAAATCATTCTATCCTTCACGCTTATTTTCGCTCTGGCAGGCTTGTCAGGCGTTTCGGCGCAGGAAAACCAGACCATTTTCCAAAACCGCGGCATCTGGCGCTCGGGCGGTTATGCGGCCATTTCGAATAAGTTTACGACCATCGACGGACAATTTGCCAATATGCCGGAAATATACGGCGGCTGGTTCATCAACCAGCGTTTCCTGATCGGGGTAGCGGGTGCGGCTACGACCAACTTCATCCGGGTGCCCCAGATTGAACAAAACTTCCCCGCGCGCAAAATGACCTATATGTATGGCCAGTTCGGGTTGATGACCGAATATGTGATCGCTTCCACGCGTAAAGTGCATTTCACGGCCAATCTTATGACAGGCAGCGGATTTACATTGCAATACGACCGCCGCGACTTAGACGACTGGGACGATTGGGACGACCGCTACGACCACGACGACGACGCCAGATTCTTCTTTGTTATGGAGCCGGGCGTGCAGGTCGAGTTCAATGTGCTGAAATGGATGCGGTTCAGCCCGGGCGTTTCATACCGCAAGGCTTTCAATGCCAAAGGAAATGGCCTTTCCGACAGCGATTTGAGTAATATCTCCTACAATGTCACATTGAAATTCGGGCGATTCTAGCCATCGAGGGGGATAGGTGCCGTTCACTAACTGTTGTGGCATTTAATCCCCCTTTTTTCCGATTGGTCGTCATTTTTCGCGTGCTTTCTGTTAAGTTAATGGCTTGATATTCTTCGTCCAAAGGCAATAGGAACAGAAATAATGGAGTTATTAAGGGATTGCACACTATTGGGGACCAAAACAGGAAGAAAGATGCGTGTATCGGGATTCGCAGTAATCGGGTTTTTAATGCTTGTCATTTCAATGGCCAGGGGCCAGAACGTCTACGATGTGATCGTGGCGGGAAGGACCATCGGCTCTCTGAAAGTATTCGATGAAAAAGGCAAGGACAATGTGGAAACGCATCGTATCGAGTCCGATTTCAAGGTCATGTTCTACAAGGGTTCCTACTCAACCCAAACCAATTACGTGCAGGGCAAGCTGGTATCAGCCACCTGTGCGCACCACGTCAACGGCGACCTGAAAGAGAAAACGCTGACGAAAACCAGCTCCAAGACGCTTTACGAGGTACTTTTTTCAGGCGAAGATGGCGAGGACAAGCCGGCTGCGGTGGTAAACAAGCCGATTATGAGCACTATTACGAGCTTGTATTACAAAGAGCCTATCAACATTACAGAGGTGTATTCCGAACGGTACGGCAAGATGTGTAACATCCGGAAACTCTCTGAGGGCAAATATGGTGTGACGCTGCCGGACGGCAAGGAAGGTGTGTATTCTTACAAAAACGGCCTTTGCCGTGAGGTAAAGACCGATCTTGCAGGTTTTAAACTGAGAATTGTATTGAATGAGGGCAAAACGGCCATGCGTTAGCGCCTATATATCGGCCTGCTTCACATTTTTAAGATCCGAATTGTCGCGTATCTCTTCATTAGCGACTTTCACAAGCACATCACCCTCCTTCACATCGCCGAAAATTTCGGTCTTATCCGAGCTGCTGCTGCCTGTTTTCACCGGCACCCATACGGCACGACGATCCACTACTTTGATCACATAAGTGCCTTGCGTAGAATTCAGCACAGCCGAGCGGGGAACGGCAAAAGTATTCGCGTCGCCGGCCAGCGGAATAGTCACTTCGGCGATCATACCGGGTAAAAGTTTTCTATCACTGTTAATTACATCCATTTCCGTGCGTTGCGAGCGTAATCGCGTATCGAGCGCCCCCGCGAGGCGCGATACTCTGGCCGGGAACTGCTGGTTGGGCAGCGACTTCACTTTGAACGAAACCTGGCTCTGATTTTTGAGATAGCTGGTGTATTGCTCCGGCACACTCACCACCAAACGCAACTTGCGCTGCTCCACCAGTGTGAACAATGGAAATTCGGAGCCTTTGCCCGACGGCCCCACGTAAGCGCCCGTGCTCACATTACGCGCGGAGATAATGCCGCTGAATGGCGCCCGGATTTCGAGGTAATTGCGGGTGTCGGTGATTTCGCGGCTCGCCGAACGCGCTGCGTCGAGCTGGGCGAGATCGGAGCGTTGCTTAGCCAGGGCCACATCCAGGTCGTTTTGCGACACCGTGCCTGGCGTTTTGCTGGTTTCGAGCAGACGTTCGTAATTGGCCTTACTGGCCTGGTAAATGGCTTCGAACGATTTCAACCGGGATTCGCTCGTGACGAGCTGGGAGGTAATCTCGGGAGCCTCCATTGTGGCCAGCAACTGGCCTTCCCGCACCTCGGTACCCACATCCACGTGCAGTTTTTTGACAAAGCTGCTCACTTTGGCATAAATATCGACGTGCTGGAAAGCGATCAGTTCGCCTGGAATCTGGATGTCCGATGCCAGTTGCTCTTTTTTAAGTGGGAATGCGTCCACTGCGGGTGCTTCGGCGCTCGCTTCGGCAGCGGCCTTTTTGCGCTCTTCTTCTTCGGCCCGCGACGAACCGCAGCTTTGCAGGACGGTACTGGCAACGAGCACGGTGATGGCGATGTGATGAATATGTTTCATAGTCGGATAGGTTCGATGTTTGGATTAACGGGTCATTGGAACGTAGTACTTACTCTCTTCATCCTCGGGGTCGAGGGAAACGCTTTGCGTAGAGGCCTTGCCCTGTCCCCAGGCGAACACCAGCGGCAGGATAAACAATGCGGCAAACGTGGAGGCCACAAGCCCGCCAATGACCGCCCGGCCCAGCGGCGACGACTGGTCGCCCGCTTCGCCGAGCCCGCTCGCCATCGGGATCATACCCACCACCATCGCCACGGCCGTCATCACGATAGGGCGGAGGCGCAAGCCAGCCGACTCTTTGGCGGCTTCTATCGCATTGCCGCTGTGCTTGCGCAACTGCTCGGCATTGGTGATCAATAGCACCGCATTCGAAATCGATACGCCCACCGACATGATAATGCCCATGTAGCTTTGAAGGTTCAATGTAGAGCCGGTCACCATCAGCAATGCAAGCGAGCCCAGGATTACCGCAGGAACCGTTGCGAGTACGATCGCGGAGACTTTGAACGATTGAAAGTTGGCCGCCAGCATCAGGAATATCACCACAATGGCTACTACCAGCCCATTTTGCAGGCTGTCCAGCGTGTCGGTCAATGTTTGGCTCAGGCCCACCAGCTCAACGGTCAGTCCGCGGGGCAGTTCGCCGAGGGATGCGAGCGCCTGCCGCACATCCGCTTGCGCCACACCGAGGTCGGTATTGTTCAAATTGGCCGTTACCGAGAGCACGGGCATGGCACCGAGGTTATCATTTTCGCCGTAAGTGGTATCCGGCGTGATGGTTGCGATATCGCTCAGCACGGGGCGGTTCGCGTTTCGCAGCAGCGGAATCTCGCCCATTTCCTGCACGCTGTTCATTTTACTTTCAGGGACCTGAACCTGCACCGCATAGCTGAAACCGCCCTTTTCGTCCACCCAGATATTCTTGTCGGTATAGCGTGAAGAGGATGTGGAGGCGATCAGCGATCTGGAAACATCATTCATATCCACACCGAGCTGGGCAGCCCGAATGCGGTCTACCTCGATTTTAATGGCCGGGTACTTGGTGGATTGTCCCAGCTGAATGTCACGCAAGTAGCTGATCTCCTTTAATTTGGCAATGACTTTTTGCGCATATTGCTCATTCAGCTTCTTGTCACGGCCCGACATCCGTACTTCGATCGGGGTAGGTGAGCCTTGGCTGAGGATTTTATCGGTAAGTTCAATGGGTTCGAAAGAAGTCGTCACGTCGGGCATTGCCTGCTTCATTTCGGTACGGATCTTCTCTTTCAGCTCGTCCAGGTTGGTGTGGAATCCTTCATGCAAGCCCACCTGCAAAACGGCCTCGTGCGGGCCGGCCATAAACAGGTAAATGGGGCTTACGGAAAACAATCCCGGGTGCTGGCCCACGTACGCGGAAGTGACCGATACGTTTTCCGGGCCAACGATCTTTTTGATGATGTTAATCGTTTTCAGCGTTTTCTCCTCCGTGCGCTCCATTCGTGTACCCTCGGGAGCACGCAGCCGCACCTGGAACTGGCTGCCGTTTACTTTGGGCAAAACATCTTTGCCAATGCTGTTCAGCAGGAATGCCGCCAAAGCCGTGGTAACGAGCAGATAGGCGACCACGATCGGTTTCCGGAAAGGCATTGTCCGGTTGATAAAGCGCATGAAACGTGCCCTGACCCGCTCAAACACGCTGATTTTGCCGTTTTGATCCGCATCGGCACGGTGGATGAGTGCCTCCTTCTGTGCATCCGGATTTTTGCTCAGGCCCGATGCCGCAAACTCTTCGGCGTCTGTCATTTCGGTGCCATCGGGTTTCTGGTGATGCTTCACTTTCATAATCCAGTTGGCCATTACTGGCACGAATGTCTGCGCGAGGAAATATGAAACGATCATGCTGAAACCAATCGCCAGCGCCAGCGGCAGGAAGAGCGATCCGGGAATGCCGCCCATCGTGAACGCCGGAGCGAATACAGCCAGGATACAGAAGAGGATCAGCAACTTAGGGAATGCGATTTCCTTACAGGCATCCCAGATCGCGAGCGCTTTCGGTTTGCCCATGTCAAAATGCTGGTGGATGTTCTCGATCGTAACTGTACTTTCATCCACCAAAATGCCAATGGCAAGTGCTAACCCACTCAATGTCATGATGTTGATCGTTTGCCCGAACAGGTTAAGGAACAACACGCCGGCAATGATCGATGTCGGGATGGTGAGGATTACGATCAATGCGCCGCGGGCGTCGCCGAGGAAGAGTAACACCATCAGGCCGGTGAGTATGGCACCAATAGCACCTTCGGTCAGCAAACTTTTAACGGAGTTCATTACATAGGTCGACTGGTCGAACTCGTAGCTGACCTTCACGTCCTCCGGCAATGTGTTCTGAATACGCGGGATCGCTTTTTTGAGGTTTTGAACGACTTCCCAGGTCGACGCGTCGGCACCTTTGGCAATGCTCAGGTACACCGACCGCTTGCCGTTCACCAACCCGTAACCCGTGGCTATATCAGCGCCGTCTTCCACGGTAGCCACGTCGCGGAGGTAAAGGTTCTGCACGCCGCCTTTGAAAAGCGGGATGTTTTCAAAATCCTTCACATACCGCACCGTCGTGTTCGTGGGGGTAATGTAGTTTTTATCGCCAATGCGCACGTTGCCCGATGGGGCCGTCTGGTTGTTCACCCGCAATGCTTCCACGAGCTGATCGGGCGTGAGATTGTGCGAGCGGAGCAACTCCGGGTCCACTTTCACGACGATCGTACGAATGTTACCGCCGAAAGGTGGCGCCGATACCAGGCCCGGTATTGAGGTAAATGTAGACCGCACGTACACGTTCGCCAGGTCGAGCAATTCGTTATTGCTGCGTTTTTCGGAGCTTAGCACGAGCTGGCCAACGGGCAATGTGGAGGCATCGAAACGGATAATGAACGGCGGGTTGGAGCCGGGCGGGAAAATGGCCTGCGCGCGGTTGGTAAATGCGCTGAGCTCCGCCGACGCCTGCGCCATGTTGGTGCCGGGGTAGAAGTTCACCTTCATCAGGGTAAGGCCCTGGATGTTCTTCGTTTCAATGCTCTTGATACCGTTTACATACAGGAGAATGTTGATGTACTGTTTGGCGAAGAAAGTCTCCATCTGGTCCGGCGTGTAGCCCCCGAAAGGGTGCGCGATGTACATCACCGGCAAATCGAGCTTCGGGAAAATATCGACCTTGATCTTCCGCACCGCATCAATTCCAAAAAAGAATAACGCAGCTACGATCACCATGATGGTGATCGGCTTACGCAATGCAAAACGTATTAAATCCATGTTACGAAAATGTGAATTGTAACGATACTATAATTTATGAGCGACATTGTCATTTGTGGTCAGGTGTTACTGATTCAGAAAAATGCCGATGTCGCCGCTTGCCGCTGCTTTGAGTAATATCGCCTGCCAGATGTTTGTGGCGGCGATGTCGCGGCTTGTTTCGGCGCGGTTGAGCACATAGAGGGCCTGCGTCATGTCCACGATATTGCTGAGGCCGTTTTTATACAAAACACTTTTCTGCAAATAGGCGTCGGAAGCCGATCGTACCTGTACCGGCGCCTCACGGTAATTGGCAATAGCATTGCTGATCTTCGTTTCGGAGAGGATCAGCTGGTTTTTCAATTGCTGATCGGCCAGGTCGTATTCCTCTTTCAATGCATTGGAAATGAATTTCTGTGACATGACCTGCTGCCGGACCCGCAGCATGCTCGTCATGTTCCAGGTAGCGCCGATCCCCAGCAGATAATTGTACCTCACCGGTTTGATACCCTCGAAATAATTGTGTGTGTAGGCCGTCTGGTCGGCGGCGTAGCTGGATGAAAAACCTGCTCCGCGACCCTGAAACACGCCAAACAGCGAGAATGTAGGCATCGCAAGGGTGTGGAAGTATTTGGCCTGCTGCTCGCTTACGGCAATGCGGTTGGAATAAAACCGCAGCAACGGGTGGTTCTCGGGCTTACCGGCCGGCTCGGCGGCCATGCGCGGTGTTCGGGAGAGCAGCAATGTATCGAGCTGAAAACGCTGCTCGGTGACGCCCATCAGCCGGGCCAGGATGTTGGCCTGTTCCTGCTCGAAATCGCGCGCCTGTGTGATGCTGATCTTGGCATTCGACACTTCCGCATTGGCCAGCGAAGAGTCCACGCCGGGGATCAACCCGTTTTTTGCGCGGGTTACCACTACGGTTTTCAATGCATTGGCGCGTTCCAGGTTGTTTTCCCACGACCGGATGAGCCGCTGGGCGGCAAGCAGGTTGAGATACGCCCCGGCCACGCGCACGCTGTGCTGGAACTGTTCCTGGTCGAGGTCGGCACGGTCGCGGTTCACGGCCGACTGCGCTACGTGAATGCGTTCACGTGCACGGCCGAATGCGAAGAAGTCCCAGTTGACGTTCGTCAGGTACAGTGCGCCGAATGCGGAGTTCCAGTTTTGGTCCGGCAGCGGCAGCCCCGACGAAGCTACCGATAGCCCCATGCCGTAAAGCGGGCCGTTCTGGCCGTTGACCGTGCCGTAGTCCTGCTGCGCGGAGAGGTTGAAATTGGGCAGGTATTCCTTCCGGCTCTGGATTACCGTCGCTCTCGAAGCATTGAGGTAATTATTTTTGGCCTTAATGCTGCCGTAATTGCTCACGGCGGTCTCTACGGCCTGCTCTAATGTAAGTGTTTGGGCACACAGCTTCTCACCGGCACCGCCCAGCGAAAGGGCCAGCAGCAGGGAGGGAAAATACTTCTTTGACGTCATGGGCATTCAGAAATTATATGGCACTTCTACCGGGGCGCGTGTGCAGGACTTAATACTTTCAAACAATATCTTATAAAATTCAAACATATTTACCGTTCGTGGACCCGGTACGATTTGGGCGTAATGCCGATCTGCTTTTTAAACAGGTTATTGAAATAGGCAGGGTATTCGAAGCCGAGACAGAACGCGATCTCGGCCACACTCCAGTTGGAATGCCGGAGCATCACTTTCGATTGCGCCAGCACGCGGTCGATGATGTGTTCGGTGGTAGTTTTTCCCGTTATTTCCTTCAATGCCCTGTTGAGGTGGTTCACATGCACGCCAAGCCGGTTGGCATAATCCTTGGCTGTTTTGAGTTTCAGCTTGTGTTCCGGCGATTCAATGGGGAATTGGCGTTCGAGCAGCTCGTGGAATTGCGATGATAACTTTGCCGATCCATTCACATGCACGTCGTTCACCTCGGAAGGCTGCATTTTCATGGCCTCGTGGGCGAGCACGTTCACGTAATTGCGCATCAGGTCGTACTTGTGCACGTAGCTCGACTCGATATCGGCCTGCATTTTGCCGAAAATGCTGAGGAGGTATTCCTGCTGCTCTTCATTGATAAAATACACCGGAATGGCGTCATTTCGCAAAATAGGGCAGTCGGCCACGGTGGCCGAGCGGTTGATCGTGCTCAGGAACTGGTCGGTAAAAAGGCAGAAGTACCCCGATTGCTCTTCTGACATTGCCTGCCAGGAATAGGGCACATTGCGGTTGAAGAAAACGAGTGCATTCCGGTTGATCTCGATCTCCTGGTTGCCGTAGGTAATCTTCCCCTTCCCGAGAATGAGCGAGATTTTGTAAAAATCCCTTCTTGCATAGGAAGTGTATTTGTTGCAGAACACCCGGGAGAATACGTTGAAATGACCTTCATCCCCGGTGGTTTTGTCAGGACCTTTCAGTCCCTTCGCAGCGGGGTGCGTTTCGTAAAAATGCGCTACGGTCTCATTCGGTATCATGAGCTGAAATTATGAAATTCAAATATTGGCTACAAAGCCAGTGGGTTAAAAATTGATTAAACTGAGGCGGCGCTTGGTATCGTCATACATTTTCCCGGTTAAACCACTATCGGCCCGACAACGGGAAAAGCCGGTGCATGGGCACCGGCCTGGCAATAGGCTGCATTTGTTATAATTAATTCGTACCGCAGAGCCATCCGGCTTCCCGGGCGGGTTGGATCGAATGTGCGCCATTGCCGGTTTTGTAGTTCCGCGTCGATACGAGCGGGTTGATCAGGCCCCGCTGCGTGCGCTGGCGGGTGAAGACGACGAACCGCACCTCGCGCGGCGCATATTTCGGCGTCGGGTCGGATTGGGGGCGTCCTACACTGAGTGTGGCAAAGCGGGCAGCGAGCGCCGGATCAGAGGATTCGACAACCAGCCTGGCCTTCGGCGCCGCTGCTGCTTTGTTTGGGTGCTTGTAATTGTGGGTCGAAATGCCCGGGTCGGTGAGGCGGAGGGCCTGTGCCCGGGCCGCATTGCCAGGGGTTGCGGCTAATGCGAGGAATGCTGCAAAAACGAGTGGTTTAGGATTCATTACAGGTTAATTAAGAAACAGGTTATCAGGATTTGTTTTCAAAATTACCCGCAACGTTTTTCACAATTCATATCCTTTTCAAACATTGAACTATAAAATTCAATCATGCTGAAAATTATTTTTCAGCGCGTTAGCATTCTGGTCGGGAAGAATTTAGATTATTTAAAGGGACGTTTTGCCGGCGTTTAAAACAGACAAAAAAAGCCCAAAAAATTGCTAATCGCCTTTATTTGAACTTTTTGATAAATAGTAGGATGGATTGCTGATAAAAAAAACGCCGGCCTCAATCGAAGCCGGCGTTTTCCGCAATTATACAATGGTTAATCTTGCGTCGGATAAACCTTATCCGGGGTATTATAATATTCAGCCATTTGCACCGTATCAGTGCTCACACCGGGAGTGGGGGTTTTGTAATTTCGCGGCGAAGTGAGCGGGTTAATCTGCACACCTTCCGGCTTATATTCCCTTGTCACAACCAGTGTAGCAGGCCGTGGCGCATATTTCGGCGTTGTGCTCATGTATTTCGTCTGGTATTTGCCGAAGCGCTCGACGGTACGCATGTTAGCAACGCGAATCGTGTTCTGGTCCTTGCCGGCAGCTTTTGCTTGCGCAGCTTTGTTAGGATGTTTGTAGTTATAAACTGAGATACCCGGGTCTACGATCGACTGCGCGCTGGCAGCGATGGTGAACAGTCCGGCAACTAATATGGCGATTAAAAAACTAGCTTTTTTCATGTCGGTAATCGTTTATTCTCACTAATAAACCCTTCTTTCCGAGGGCTTGTATGAAAATTAACAACAGAAAAAAGTAATGCCAAATGCTCTAATAAGTGCTGGAATTGCCGTTTTGGCAAAAACAGGGCGATATATTTACCCTATGTTAAGTAAAAATGACCGGATAGGAAAAAATGCCATCCGTTAGAAAGCTATTTCGTCAGAAATTTTGCAGGATAGCCCAGAATTATGTGGAAACGAAACCTCGCAAAATCCTGAAAAAATTTTGCATTTTAATGTATTTCTAACCAGTTTCTAATTTCCGGTGCTGCAAGGTCATTTTAGAAGCGCCTGCGTGGCAGTACGGATGCCCGCGCTGATGCGTTCCATCGGCAAATCGTTACTGTCTTCGCCGAACGGATCTTCAATTTCCTCGGCGATTACTTCGAGGCTCGCGAGGATGTAAAACACGAACATCACGAACGGAATGACGAGGAAATGCAGGCTGAACACGTACCCGATCGGCAGCGTGAGGCAGTAAATAAAGATGAATTTCTTGATAAACGAGCTGTAAGAAAGCGGGATAGGCGTGTTCTTGATCCGCTCGCAGGCACCGCAGATGTTGGTAAACCCTTCGAGCTCGTGGTTTAAGATAATGGTGTGCTCGGGCAGCAATACGCCCCTTTTTTGCAGCTCTATCACTTTGGCAAATATCGCGGCGGCGATCTGGTTGGGCACATGGTCGGTGGTGACCAGCGATGATTTCTGAAAAAGCTTGGTATCTTCAAACTCCTCCGAAATGTACCTGTTCCGCAGGTGGTTTTTCATGGCGAAGGCGTAGTTGGGGATCATCTTTTTGAAGAATTCACGCTCGTCGGCATATTCCGGGCCTATCAGCGCGGCCAGTTTGAGCGCGAGGTTGCGGCTCCCGTTTACCAGCATGCCCCATTGCTTGCGGCCTTCCCACCAGCGGTCGTACGCCGTGTTGGTCCGGAACACGAGCAGCATCGAGATCACAAAACCGAGCAGCGAGTGCATTAATGAAATGTTTTTCAGGTCGTTGTTCTCCGTGATCCTGAAATGGACGATGATCAGGTATGCGATCACGCTCGAATAGGCGGCCATGGTGAGGATCATGGGCATGAGCTTGCGCACGGTGTCCGCCTTCTGGAAATAGAAAATGTAGCGTAACCACTCCTTGGGGTTATAGTCGATCATACAAGTTTGACCTGGTCGATGAGCTTGAAAAATTCTTTAAAGCATTTGGCGGTAAGGCGGGCGTCTTCCAGCGCATTGTGCGTTTCTTCCTCCCGCTCGAATCCGAAATAGCTTGCCACCGAGCCCAGGCTGAGCGAACGAGGTACTTGTTTGCCGTTTTTTTCGAGGATTTGGAAGAACAGATAGGATACGGTGTGGAGATCGAGCTGTTTGTTGGAGAAGCCCCATTTCATCTTCTCGTTGCGGTAGGCGAAGCGGAGGAAGTTGATGTCGTTGATCACGCTCTGCCCGCAGATGACGACGTTGGCCAGGCTCGGCTTGCCGGCATTGAGCTTTTTGATCCATTTTTCAAATTCCGGGAGCACGTCGTAGATCATCGGCGCGTCTTCGAGGTCGTCGAGCGAAAGGCCGTGCACTTCTTCCGATTTCACTGAAAACGCCTCCTCGTTCTCAGGATACACGTTTTGGAGATACGTCCCGAGCGACCGCCAGTTGTCGTCGAAAAACTCTGCGCCAATCTGGATGATCTCATTCCAGCCCGGCTCCGGCCCGGTCATTTCGATATCTAAAACAAGGAAGGACATAGGCTGGCTGGCAGGTCGGTTGGAAAAATGGTCATGATTTGGAAACTCAAACTTATAGTTTTGTGTACAAAATTATGCAATCATTGCATGCAAGAAGATTCTACAAACACTCATTTATAGCAAATGGCTATCGATTTTAAAGAAATTCCGTCCCCGTGTTTCATATTGGAAGAGGAATTGCTCCGTAAAAACCTCGAACTCATCGACTCCGTGCAGCAAGCCGCGGGATGCCAGATCATCCTCGCATTGAAAGGTTTTTCGATGTACAGCGCATTCCCGATCGTGAAGGAATACCTCTCCGGCGCCACCGCCAGTTCGCTGAACGAGGTGAAGCTGATCAACGATTTTATGGGCTACCAGTCGCATACGTACATGCCCGCGTACCTCGACGGTGAGTTTGAGGAGATCATGCAGCGCAGCAGCCATATTACTTTTAACTCCCTAAGCCAATGGGAGCGGTTCCAGGGCAGGGTAGAGGCCTACAAAGCCGCTAACCCGGACAAGACGCTTTCATGCGGAATCCGCGTGAACCCGCAATATTCGGAGGTGGCCACGGACATGTATAATCCCTGCGTGCCGGGCTCGCGCCTGGGTGTCACCCGCGACAAGCTCCCCGACGAGCTTCCCGCAGGGATCGACGGCATTCACTTTCATACGCTGTGTGAAAATGGCAGCGACACTCTGGAGCGTACCCTCGCCGCACTGGAAGAGCGTTTCGGCGATTTGCTGCATCAGGCCAAATGGCTCAATATGGGAGGCGGTCACCTGATGACCAGAGAAGGATATGACATTAGTAAGCTAATTAAATTAGTTAGTACTATCAAAGAAAAATACAACCTGGAAGTGATCCTCGAACCCGGCTCAGCCATCGCCTGGCGCACCGGAATATTATACACGATGGTACTCGACGTACTCGACAGCCAGGGCATCGACGTGGCCATCCTCGACACCTCCTTTGCAGCCCACATGCCCGACACATTGGAGATGCCTTACAAGCCCGTCATCCGCGGCGCATACCAGGACCCGGAGCCCGGCAAACCCACCTACCGCATGGGCGGAATGACCTGCCTCGCAGGCGACTACATGGGCGACTACTCATTCGACCAGCCACTCGCCGCTGGCGATAAAATCATATTTGAGGACATGATCCACTACACGATGGTGAAGACCACGACATTTAACGGTGTTAATTTACCTTCCATTGGTATATGGAAAGCTGACCAAAAATTCCAGCTCGTGCGATCGTATGGATATGAGAGCTTTAAGGACAGGTTATCGTAGTAAGCGAGGGGAGATTGGTGGAGTGGGTGGTTTTTTGGCTTGAAGCGTTTCGCGGAAATGTGCTAATGATTGAATGACCGAATGATTGAATGATTGAATGAATTTTCTCTCAAACTATTCAATCATTCAATCATTCAATCATTCAATCATTTCACTTCGGCAGCATCGGAAACAGCCTCCTCACTTCCTCCGCGGAGGGTTGCTTACCGTACTCCGTGATTTCGAAAACTTCTACATATTTTACCTTCGCGGCTTTTTCTGCGCCGTACCATTTGTCCAGTGACGCCTTGATTTCCGGGGTTACGGATGAGCGTTTTTCCATGGATGTGAAGAGCCATTTTTTGCGTTCGGTTGCGTCTTTGGGAACGTTAGCAAGGTCACCGTTTGTCCAGGGGAGCCACTCGTAAAATTGGGAAACGTGCGCGTCCAGTCCGTCCACTTTTTTAGCAAGATTTTCAGTGATATCGATCGCGATATCCGGGCGGAATGAGTTGGGTCTCTGGAAACGGTCGCGGAAATAGAGGAAAACGGGGTTCTTTGTGAGCGGCGGCACGCTGCTGAGTACGTTGGGCACGATCACGAGATACGCGGCATCCTGCACCACCACGCCCGTATTGCGGTGATCGGGGTGGTAATCGTTGGTGCGCGGGGCAATGACCACGTCGGCGTTCCATTCGCGGATTTTGCGGATCACGGCCAGACGGTTTTCTATGGTAGGCAAAAGCTCGCCGTCGTGGTTATCGAGCACGTCGTATTCGATTCCCCAGCGGCGTGCAGCCTCCTGTGTTTCTTTATAGCGGCGCGCAGCCAATTCTCCACCGCCGATGTCCTGGTGGCCCGCGTCGCCGTTCGTGAGCGAAACGAATTTCACTTTGTGGCCCATCAAAGAATAGATGGAAGCAATGCCGCCGGCACCGAGGTCGCAGTCGTCGGGGTGGGCGCCGAAGACGATAATGTGAAGCGGTTTGGTTTGATCGGCCGCTTGTTGCGCCCAGGAACCGGCGCCGCAAAGCAGCAATGCAGGAAGGAACAGTAATTTTCGGATCATTTTTAAAAGGATATTAAGGTTTGGAATGAATGCAAAATAGAAATTAAATATTTGAAAAAATTATATTTGATAACCCGTCAGACTTCCAAGCCCTTACTGTTTTACAGGCAAATATTTAGACAGGCCCCGCTTAGATTCTTATAATAATCCTGTATCTTTGTATCCCGTAATCATAGAAAAACAGCAAAGTCTTATGGCTTCCAAAGCACGAAAGACCGCTAAGTACATTTTCGTTACGGGCGGTGTTACATCTTCACTTGGCAAGGGAATCATTGCCTCATCACTAGCTAAATTACTGCAAGCCAGAGGGCTTTCCGTTACCATCCAAAAATTTGACCCGTATCTGAACATCGACCCGGGCACCATGAACCCCTACGAGCACGGCGAATGCTACGTAACGGACGATGGGGCCGAAACCGATCTCGATCTGGGCCATTATGAGCGTTTCCTGAACGTTCGCACTTCACAGGCAAACAACGTCACCACAGGGCGTATCTACCACAACGTTATTACCGCCGAGCGTCGCGGCGACTTCCTCGGGAAAACCGTACAGGTGGTTCCGCACATTACCGACGAGCTGAAAAGAAACATGCTGTTGCTGGGCCAAACCGGTGATTACGACATTGTGATTACGGAAATAGGTGGTTGCGTAGGGGATATCGAGTCACTGCCGTTCCTGGAAGCGGTGCGTCAGGTGAAATTCGAGATGGACGAGCAGGATACACTTGTGATCCACCTTACACTTATCCCTTACCTGAACTCCGCAGGCGAGCTGAAAACCAAGCCCACGCAGCACTCGGTGAGAATGTTGCAGGAATCGGGTATCCAGCCGGATATCCTCGTGTGCCGCACCGAGCACCCGCTGCCGTACGACATCCGCAAGAAAATCGCATTGTTCTGTAACGTTCAGGTGAACTCGGTGATCGAGGCGATGGACGCCGATACGATTTACGCCGTGCCTTTGCTGATGCTCAAAGAGCGCCTAGACCAGCGTGCATTGTACATGCTCGACATTTATAATGACAAAGACGTGGACCTCGAATCGTGGAAGACATTCCTTTCGAGACTCAAAAACCCGATCGATTCCGTCCGGATTGGATTGGTTGGTAAATATGTAGAGCTGCACGATGCATACAAGTCGATCGTGGAGTCGTTTATCCACGCCGGCGCTGCGAATGAATGCAAGGTGAATATCGAATGGATCCATTCTGAAAGCCTTACTGCCGAAAATGCAGTCGAAAAACTCGAAAATCTCGATGGTGTGCTCGTAGCTCCGGGCTTTGGCGAGCGCGGTATCGAAGGTAAGATCGCCGCCATTCAATATGTACGCGAGAACAACATTCCGTTCTTCGGGATTTGTTTGGGTATGCAAATGGCCGTGATCGAATACGCCCGCAACGTGATCGGCTGGCAGAATGCGCATTCCGTGGAAATGGATGCCGCTACCGACCATCCGGTGATCCACCTGATGAAAGATCAGAAAGATGTTTCGAACAAAGGTGGAACCATGCGTTTGGGCGCTTACCCGTGCCGCATTAAAAAGGATACATTGGCGCACCGCATTTACGGCAAAACCAATATCAGCGAGCGCCACCGTCACCGCTACGAATTCAACAACAAATACTTGAAGGAATTCGACGAAAAGGGACTGCTGGCTACCGGTATCAACCCGGACAACAACCTCGTTGAAATGGTCGAGCTGCCTTCGCATCCGTTCTACATTGGCGTACAGTTTCACCCAGAGCTGAAAAGCACCGTGATGAACCCGCACCCGATCTTCGTGAATTTCGTGGCGGCCGCATTGACCTATTCATTGCAAAAAAGATCGGTAGAAACCCTCAACCCGGTTTCCCACTGATCACATTTTAAGGCCTGTTAAGCGAAAAAACTTGTTACCTTTGCCGCCTTGTAAGCGGTATGTTATTTCAATAATTTAAAGTAAATAATGGATAAAAATTTTGTAATCGGCCTGGTCTTGATCATGCTGATGCTGATAGGCTACCAGATACTGGTTCCCAAACCCGTGGAACCTACTCCGGTGGCGGAGGTGAAGAAGGAGGTTTCCAAACCCTCGTCTGTCACTTCGGATACTACCCAGAATTCCTCACAATCAGTTGATTCCCTCGCAATTCCGCAAAAGGACCTGGTGATCGAAACGAAGGACGCCCGCGTGGTTTTTACCAACAAAGGCGGGGTAATGAAAGAGGTGATGTTGAAAAACTACAAAACCTACGATCAGAAACCCCTTTACCTGATCGCCGAAAACCATAACAAGTTCCAGATCGACCTGCCTACGCAGACCGGCGACGTAAGGCTTACTAACCAGACCTTCACGACCGACGCACAGGACCGCACCCTTGCGGAAGGCGATTCGGCGGTGATTACTTACCGTGCGACGATTAAGAATAATCAAACGGTTGAGCAGACCTACGTAGTGCGGGGCACCGGCTACGTGATCGACTACGGCATTAAAGCCAGCGGCGCATTGCCGGCCAACAAGTCGGTTGAATTCCATTGGGATAACGACCTGCTCCAACTGGAAAACGATATGAAGAAAAACCGTGAAGTAGTGACCGTAAACTACTACACGGACGAACTGAAAAGCCTGGCCACCAGCCCGACTTCCAACGAGGAAGAAAAGACGGCCGATCCGGTTAAATGGTTCACCATCAAGCACAAATACTTCCTGGCGGGCCTGATCGCCGAAAAACATCCGCTCACGAACGTCACCGTGCGTGCAAACGTGAACCCGGAGGATTCGGTGATCGTGAAAAATATGAACGTTTTCGCGGGCATTCCCACGGCAGCGGTTCAGAAAGGCGAAGCGAACTTCCAGTTTTACCTCGGCCCGAACGAATACCACATCGTAGACAAAGTGAAGGCCGAGAACTTCGACCAGAACGTTTACCTCGGTTACGCATTCCTGAAACCGATCAACAAATTCTTCCTTGTTCCGCTTTTCAACCTCATCGAGGGATTTGTGAGCAATTATGGCTTGCTGATCATCCTGCTGGTATTGTTTGTTAAAACGCTGCTCACGCCGCTGACTTACAAATCGTACATCAGCATGGCGAAAATGCGTATCCTGGGGCCGGAACTGGAACAAATCCGGGAGCAAAACAAAGACGACCTCGCGAAACAGCAGCAGGAGCAAATGAAGCTTTACCAGCAGGTAGGGGTAAGCCCGCTGAGCGGCTGTGTGCCCGTGCTGGCTACGATGCCCATCCTGTTCTCGCTCTTCTTCCTCTTTCCGAACCTGATCGAGCTGCGGCAGCAATCGTTCCTGTGGGCGGATGACCTTTCTACGTACGATTCGTTCTTCAAGCTGCCGTTCGAAGTGCCGTTCGGCATCGGTAACCACATCAGCTTGTTCACCATCCTGATGACGGCTTCCAGCATCGGTTACGCCTATTACAACAACCAGAACACGCCTACACAACCCGGACCGGTGAATATGAAGGCGCTCGGGTACGTGATGCCGCTGATGTTCATGTTCATATTGAACTCTTTCCCGGCTGGTTTGACGTTCTACTACTTCGTTTCGAACGTCGTGACTATCGCTCAGCAGCTGTTGATCAAACGGTTTGTGAATGAGGATAAAATCAAAAATATCCTGGAAGAAAACCGCAAGAAAAACGCGACCGGCGAGAAAAAACAGAGCAAATTCCAGAAGTACCTCGAAAAATCGTTGCAGGCTGCGGAAGAAGCAAAAAAGAAGCAGGCTGAATTAGAGAAAAAGACAAAAAAGAAATAAAAGGTCTTTTTAGATCGTAATTAATAAAGGGCAATGTTCCGGTTGGGATATTGCCCGTTTTTTTCCATTTTGGGCTGATTTTTGCAGCCAGAAAATCAGCATAATCTTGACCCCGAAATCCTGATGAAAGTTATCTTTTTTTTGATTTTGACAGTTCAGATCGGTTTGTTCCAGGCCGCATACGGGCAGAATAGCGCTCAATCGGACAGCCGGTACCGATCGGCCCTGGCAGATTTTAAACAAGGTAAATACGCCGTGGCGATGGATAAGTTTTATTCCATGACGAGCGTAAATGCGAAAACGGCCTATTCGCCCTATGCGCACTACTACTATGCATTGAGCGCCTACAATCTGAAACGCTACAAGGACAGCCGGCAGATGTTGCTCCAACTCCAAAGCCGCTACCCCGGCTGGAACAAGATCAATGACGTGTATTATCTGCTCGGCGCCGTGAATTTCGAGAACGGGCAGATCGGCGAGGGCCTGGAACAGCTAGCGAGGATCAAGGATTCGTCGCTCAACAAGGATGTGCAGGCATTGAAACAACATCACCTCGGCGCGATCAGCGACTTTTTGAAACTGAAAGACCTGCAAAAGCAGTATCCTGCCGACCGGGACATTGCATTGATGGTTTACCAGGCCATTCAATCCACGCGTACGCCGGCCCAGGGCGACCTGGCCTACGCCGCACAGCTCGACAAGCAGTTTAAATTCCGTAAAAGCGAAAAAGTAGAGGAAGCGCCCAAGCGCAGTGCACCGAAATCCGACACACAATGGACGAAAGGATACCTGGACGTGGCTGTACTGCTCCCGTTCCGCCTCGACGAATTCAGCAGTTCCCGGCGCCGCTCCAACCAGTTTGCCTACGACTATTACCTCGGCCTGACCATTGCAAAAGAACAGCTTCAAAGCGAAGGGATCACCGTGAACCTCTGGGCTTACGATGTGGGCAACGATGCGCGGGGCATGCAGGCGATTGCGGATAACAAGAATTTCCAGCTCTCGGACATGGTGATCGGGCCGTTGTATGCCAATACATTCGACGTGGCGGCCGACTTCGTTTCAGGCAGCAATGCGATTATGCTGAACCCGCTTTCGACGGACGCCAATTTGCTGAAAGCCGGCAACATTTACCTCGGGCACCCGTCCATTACCTACCAAACCCAACGAGCCGCCCAATGGATGCGGACGCTTTCTCCGGGCCTTAGCACGGTCATTTACTACGGCAATACGGCCAAGGATTCGGCTATGGCTGCTTCGTACGCTGCCGAGTGGAAGGCGAAAGGAGGGAAGGTAACCTCCCTCACGCGCATCCAGCCCGACCGCGAATCGATGGAAAACAAGGTCCCTTCGTTTGAAACCAATAAACCTGCGCACGTTGCATTGTTTTCTTCGGACGGTGTATCGGGCGGAAACCTGATAGAGGTATTGAACAGCCGCAAGCTGAACACCCTGCCTGTTGTAGCCACATCAACGAGCTTTAATTCCCAGCAGGCGAGGCTATCGCGTTACGGAGCGCGCCTGACGCTCATCGACGCCGACTATGTGGACCGCGAGAAGGAAACGATCCGCCAGTTCCAGAAAAACTATTATAACAAAACCAGTACATTTCCTTCGGTGTATTCGTACCAGGGCTATGATCAGCTGCTGTTCTTTGGGCGGATGCTTTCTAAGCACAAAGACAAGCTGCCTTCCGGCCTGCAATCGCGGAAATTCGATAGCGAAGAATACCTGCTGTCGGGTTTTGACTATACCAAAGCGAATGAAAACCAGATTACGCCTGTCCTGAAATACAATGGCTCCAAATGGGTGCCTGTGGACAGATAATACCAACCTACATTTACAGAATGAATACTTCAACGAGCCAGCAACTTTTCGAAAAAGCACAAAATTATATCCCAGGCGGCGTGAACTCGCCCGTACGCGCGTTCCGTGCGGTAGGCGGTAACCCGATATTTATCAAATCAGCTAAAGGCCCTTACATCTACGACGAGGATGGCAACGAATACATTGAACTGATCAACTCCTGGGGGCCGATGATCCTCGGCCATGCGCACGAGCTGATCCAAAAGGCCGTTTCCGATGCCATTCAGCATTCATTCTCGTTCGGTGCGCCTACGCGCAGGGAAGTGGAGATCGCGGAGCTGATCGTGTCGATGGTGCCTTCGATTGAAAAGGTGCGGATGGTGAATTCCGGCACGGAGGCTACGATGTCGGCCATTCGCGTGGCGCGCGGGTACACCGGGCGCGACAAGATCATCAAGTTTGAAGGTTGCTACCATGGGCACGGCGACAGCTTCCTCATTGCGGCTGGGAGCGGAGCGGTCACATTCGGTACGCCGGACAGTCCGGGTGTAACCAAAGGCGTTGCTAACGACACCCTCACGGCCCCTTACAACGACCTCGAAGCCGTGCAGCAACTCGTGGACGCGAACAAAGGCCAGATCGCCGCATTGATCCTCGAACCGGTGGTGGGCAACATGGGCTGCGTGCTCCCGAAAGAGGGTTTCCTGGAAGGATTACGCCGCATTTGCGACGAAGAAGGCATTGTCCTGATCCTCGACGAAGTCATGACCGGCTTCCGGCTTTCGAAGGGCGGAGCGCAGGAAAGATTCGGGATTACGCCCGATTTAACGACGTTAGGAAAAATTATAGGCGGAGGGATGCCTGTTGGCGCTTACGGAGGCAAAGCGGAAATCATGAACTACGTTTCCCCGGCCGGTCCGGTTTATCAGGCGGGAACGCTTTCCGGTAACCCTATCGCCATGGCGGCAGGTTACACCATGCTTACCTACCTGAACGAACATCCCGAAGTTTATACCCAGCTCGAAAATGCAGGTAACAAGCTGGCAAACGGCTTCCGCGCTTCGATGGAAAAGTTGGGTTTGAATTACACATTGAACCAAATCGGTTCCATGTATACGCTGTTTTTTACACCGGACGCCGTTACCGATTTCCCATCGGCCAAGTCGTCGGATCTGCCGTTGTTCGGCAAATATTTCCACGCAATGCTGAACCGCGGCATTTACATGGGCCCCAGCCAATTCGAAGCCATGTTCCTCTCGATCGCGCTGACGGACGCGCATTTGGAGCGGATTATCGCGGCAAATGAAGAAGCATTGATAGAAATAACAGCCTAATCGCGTAGCGATGTAACATTGGTAGCATTTGAAAGATGAAGCAGATTGTAAAATCCCGTCAGGGATGCAACAACAACGCCGGGCTGGCCACGCAAATGTTTTGTTGTTACATGCCCAAAGGGCATTTCAAAACCAATGTTGATCATCTTTTGCTACCAATATTACATGCCTAACGGCATTCAGTCATAGTACAAAATCCACCCGGTCGATATTCACTCATTCAGTCATTCAAAATTCACTCATTCACTCATTCAGTCATTCAAAATTCACTCATTCACTCATTCTCTCATTCAAAATTGACCCCCCGCCGCTACTCCATCATCATCCCTGTCTACAACCGCCCTGACGAGCTGGAAGAGCTTCTGGCGTGTCTGGCACAGCAGGCGTACAAAAATTTCGAAGTAGTAATCGTCGAAGATGGCTCCAAAATCAAAGCGGATGCCGTGGTAGCTTCATTTGCGGACAGGCTCGATATTCATTACCATTACAAAGAAAATGGCGGCCAGGGCTTTGCGCGTAACCATGGTTTCGAACGCGCGGCAGGCGATTATTTCATATTGCTCGATTCGGATGCATTGATTGAGCCGGACTATCTCTCGATCGTCGAGAATCGTTTGAATGCCGATTACGTGGATTTGTACGGTGGGCCTGATACGGATCACCCTTCATTTACACCTATCCAGAAGGCGATCAGTTACTCGATGACCTCGGTATTTACCACCGGGGGGATTCGCGGTAAGAAGAATAATATGGGCGGTACATTCCATCCGCGTAGCTTCAACATGGGCCTCTCGCGCAAGGTTTGGGAGCGCACGGGCGGGTTTCTCACGAGCCGGATGGGAGAGGATATTCTGTTCAGCATTTCGGCGCTGCGACTCGGATTTAAGTCCGCGTTGATTCCCGAAGCATTTATTTACCACAAGCGCAGGACGCAGTTCGGGTCGTTTTTCAGGCAGTTGAAATTCTTCGGCCGCGCGCGCATCAACATCGCCCGCTATTACCCCGAGGAATTGAAACTCGTGCATACATTCCCGTTACTGTTCACGCTGGGCGTTTGCAGCATTCCATTGTGGTACTTCATTTTCGAACCATTCTTCTACCTGGGGCTTTGGTTTCTCGGCATTTACATCGCATTGCTTTTCATTGATGCATTGCGCCAGACAAAGCGGGCGGACGTCGCTGTCCTGAGCATTGGAGCGGCATTTACGCAGCTTTTCGGCTACGGCATCGGATTCTTGCAGGAAGGCTGGAAGCGGCTTTGGGAAAATAAGGCCCACCGCGAAACAGGGGCGGCGATAGAGTATCCTTCGTGATCAGACTTACAGCATAAAAAAGAGGGCGCTCCCGCGGAAGCGCCCTCTTTTTTATGCATAAATATTTACTTCTGGCAGAAATAAACAATCTCTTCCCCAGGCAACGAATACCGCTGCACTTCTGCTTTTGTCAATTCATCCATTACAAAACGGTCTTCCGTTACCTTGAAACCACCTTTTTCGAGCTCTTTGCCGTAGTTACGGCCGAAGAGGCGCAGGTGGTCGTTTTGGAGGAAATGGATTTCGCGTTCTTTGGGATCGGTGATCGTCGGGTCTTCGTAGGTTACTTCGTATTTCATGTCCTGCGGGGATTGGATCAATGCCCAGCCGCCCGGTTTGAGGACGCGGTGAAGTTCGCTCATGGCGAGAATATAGTCATCTACGTGCTCCATGACGTGATTGCAAATGGCGACGTCGAAGGTATTGGCTTCGAATGGGATCTGGTGAATGTCCATTTTCACCTTCGCGAGGGGCGATTCGATGTCGGCGGTAATGTAATCCAGGTTTTTCATCTGCTCGAAACGGTCGATGAAACAGTATTCGGGTGCTACGTGCAGGACTTTCAGGTTAGCGGTGTAAAAATTGGTTCTGCGCTTCATATACAGCGCCATGAGCCGGTGGCGTTCGAGCGACAAGCAGCTGGGGCACAGCGCATTCTCGCGGCTCGATGTATTACGGCCATAGGGGAGGAACTTCCGGTATTTGCTGTTGCAAACCGGGCATTCCACTTTGCTGCCGGTATAGAAGATGCTGAGTAACCGCGCAGCCCAGTGTCCGACAAGTTGGAGGTAAGGTCGCGGGATGTAGCGCAGAACTAAACTAATGATGGATTTCATTAAACCAATTGACTAAAAATTAATAATTTTAGGATCACAACACCGAATAACCTGAATAAATGATCCCTTCGATTGACCCTAAACCTCCTGGAAAGCGACTGATCAAAAAAATGTCCACACGCACGAAATGGATGATATTAGCTCCATTAGGCTTGTTGCTTTTCAGTTTTGGTCTTACCGTATTGAGCGAAGCGGCGCATCAGCGGCGCATCGGGGAGCCTACGCAGGTTTGGGTCGTGCTGGGCCTTTACAGCCTCGCATTGATCAACGGGGGCCTGATCATGTTCGGTGAAGCGCTGCGGTTCCGCATTTTGCTCGATGTGCGCCGCGAAACGCGCCGTAGCATGCGCCAGCTGCTGCGGAAGGTCAATCTCAAAGCTGCTTCGGGAAAAAACAAATCCTCCAAAAAAGCAAAAAGCCCTACCAAAACAGATTGACAGGACTAGTTGAATAACATTCCGAAGAGGCTCGATTATTTTTTATTTGCTTCGAATTGAGCCTTGATAGCCTCAACGTCAACATTGCGCACTTCTGGTTTGCGTAGAAGGTTTTTGATCTTGGCAGTGCGATTGTTTGCTACTGCTTTGTTTCTGCGACCTTTACGTTTTAATTCCGTAACTCCCATTGTAAAAGTTTGTTTTGTGAAAGAGCCGCAAAATTAAGCATTTTAACGTAAATAATACACGCAATAGTCATAAATATTGCACAACCTGCCCTAACTTTACGGTTTCACAGGCCATTTGAGGCCCAATTTCACAGCATTACAATAATGAGTAAACCATCTCTTGCCCGCGGAACCCGTGACTTTGGTCCGGAGCAAATGGCCAAGCGGACTTTCATTTTCGACACCATCCGACGCTCTTTCCAACGATACGGCTTTCTGCCATTAGAAACCCCCGCTTTCGAAAACCTGTCCGTTCTCATGGGCAAATATGGAGAGGAAGGCGACCAGCTTTTGTTCAAAATATTAAATTCCGGGGATTACGCCGGAAAGCTTACCGACGCCGACTGGCAAGCAGGCTCGAAGCCACTGACTACGAAAATTTCCGAAAAAGGCCTCCGCTACGACCTTACCGTGCCGTTTGCACGCTACGTGGTCATGAACCGCGGTACGCTGGCGATGCCATTCAAACGCTACCAGATCCAGCCCGTATGGCGTGCGGACCGCCCGCAAAAAGGCCGCTACCGCGAATTTTACCAATGCGATGCCGACGTGGTAGGCACCGATTCGCTCCTTTGCGAAGCGGAAATCGTAGGTCTTTTGCATGATATCCTGCCCGCATTGGGCATCAACGACTTCACCGTCAAGATCAATAACCGCAAGATCCTCACCGGCATTGCCGACATCATCGGCGCGCATGGCATGGAAGGGCCGCTTTGTGTGGCGATTGACAAATTGGATAAAATAGGGAAGGACAAGGTCGTTGAGGAACTACTCGAACGCGGTTTCGCTTCTGATAGTATCGATAAGCTCGAACCGATTTTCAGCCTTTCGGCCGACGAAGACCCGTTTACGGAGCTGAAAAGCTGGTTATCCGAATCGGAGGTGGCATTGAAAGGCATCCAGGAGCTGGAAGAAGTGTGGGCGATGGTGAAAATCCTGGGATTGGAAAATGCGAAGATCGAATTCGACGTGACACTCGCGCGCGGGCTCTCGTATTACACGGGCGCGATCTTCGAGGTGAAGGCGCATCATGTGCAGATCGGCAGCATTTCGGGCGGCGGGCGCTATGATAACCTGACGGGCACTTTCGGCGTGCCGGGCATTTCGGGCGTGGGCATTTCGCTCGGTGTGGACCGTATTTATGATGTGATGGAAGAACTGAACCTCTTCCCCGACAGCCAGACGACGAGCACGAAGGTGATGATCTCCAATTTCGATGAAGAGGCATTTACTTACGGGCTATCGATTTTGCCGAAATTCCGGAAAGCGGGCATCAACTCGGAGATTTACCCGGATTCGGTGAAGTTGAAAAAGCAGCTCGATTATGCCGACCGCAAGCGCATTCCGTTTGTGATCCTGATCGGTTCGGACGAAATACAATCCGGCCTGCTGACCCTGAAAAACATGAAAACCGGCGAGCAGCAGAAACTGAAAGCGGAAGATATCATAACTTTGCTCAACCGGTAAGACCATTAACCCTATTCAATACCGACAAACGGCTGCGTGAGCAACCTATAACTTTATGAATGATAATATTTTAAGAATTGCCATCCAGAAATCGGGCAGGCTTAGTGAAGATTCTTTAAAACTGATCAAAGAATGCGGCATCCGCTTCGACAACGGCGCGGGTAAACTCAAAACCGACGCGACGAACTTTCCCGCCGAGATCCTTTTCCTCCGCGACGACGATATTCCAGGTTATGTGGAAGACGGCGTGGCGCATCTGGGCATCGTTGGGGAGAACGTTTCCGAAGAATCGTGCAAGGATGTGGATACCGTTCACAAGCTGGGCTTCTCGAAATGCCGGTTATCCATCGGCGTGCTGCGCGAGCAGGAGTACAACGGCGTGCAGGATTTGCAGGGCAAAGCCATTGCCACCACTTACCCGCGTTTGCTGGAACAATATCTTAAATCTCATGATGTTACGGCTGATATCCACGAAATCAGCGGATCGGTGGAGATCGCGCCGAGCATTGGCCTGGCCGATGCCGTTTGCGACATCGTGAGCTCGGGCAGCACGCTGCTGAGCAACGGTTTGAAAGAAGTGGAAACGATTTTCCGCTCGGAGGCCGTGATGATCGCGAGCAAGCACCTCTCGCCCGTGCAGCAGGATCTGCTGGACCAGCTTTTGTTCCGTATCAAATCGGTGCAGGTGGCGAAGAACAACAAGTACATTTTGCTCAACTGCCCTGTGGATGCGGTGGAGAATATCACGAAGTTCCTGCCCGGCATGCGTTCCCCAACGATCCTGCCATTGGCGACGGAAGGCTGGTGCTCGCTGCATTCGGTGATCAACGAGAACGAGTTCTGGGAGAATATCGAAAAAATCCGCCAGGCTGGTGCAGAGGGGATTCTGGTGATCCCGATCGAGAAAATGATTGTTTAAGTACGGGGTTTTGATTCTGACATTATGAATATCATTCCATTTCCGGAAAGGGAACAATGGCCCGCATTGCTGGCACGGCCCGTTCTGGAAGCCAGGGACATCGAAGCGCGGGTGCAGCCTGTGCTCGAACAAGTGAAAAATGAAGGCGACGCAGGCATTAAAGCCCTCGCCCTGAAATTCGATAAAATAGAACTGACCGACCTCGCATTCTCCGAAAAGGACATTGCCGAGGCTGGCGACAAGCTCGACGACGCGTTGAAAGCGGCGATCGGTCAGGCTTACGAGAATATCTGCAAATTCCACAAAGGCCAGCTCCAGGCGCCCGAGAAGGTGGAAACCATGCCCGGCGTGACCTGCTGGCGTAAAAGCGTGGGGATCGAAAAGGTGGGGATTTATATTCCCGGCGGCTCGGCGCCACTGTTCAGTACGGTGCTGATGCTCGGTATTCCGGCGCAAATTGCTGGTTGCAAGGAAGTGGTGCTCTGCACACCGTCCGATCACCCGGCGATTTTATATGCGGCCAAACTCGTGGGCGTAACCAAGGCATTCCGCATCGGCGGCGCGCAGGCGATCGCGGCGATGGCCTACGGTACTGAGAGCGTTCCCAAAGTTTACAAGATATTTGGTCCTGGAAACCAGTACGTTACCACTGCCAAAATGCTGGTAAGCAAGGAAGGCGTGGCGATCGACATGCCGGCCGGACCGTCGGAAGTGGCGATTTTCGCGGACGACACGGCATTACCCTGCTTCGTGGCCGCGGATTTGCTTTCCCAGGCCGAGCACGGCGCCGATAGCCAGGTACTTCTGGTTTCTACCAGTAAAAAACTGCTTGCCTCGGTGAATATCGCATTGGCGGAACAGCTGGAAGCGCTGCCGCGTAAAGACCTGGCCGCACAAGCCATGGCGAACAGCAAGGCAATCCTCGTCGAAACCGGGGACGAAGCCATTGAAATGCTGAACCAATATGCAGCCGAGCACCTGATTTTGAGCATTGCCAATGCGGAAGCGGTAACCGAAAAAATTTACAATGCCGGCTCGATCTTCCTGGGCAATTACACGCCCGAATCCTGCGGGGATTACGCTTCGGGAACCAACCATACTTTGCCGACCAATGGCTATGCGAGGGCTTACAGCGGGGTATCCGTGGATAGTTTTGTGAAAAAAATCACCGTTCAGCATATTACCGAGGAGGGCATCCGCAACATCGGGCCCGTGGTGGAAGCCATGGCCGAAGCCGAATCGCTCGATGCCCATAAGAAGGCAGTGACCATTCGATTGAAAAGTCTTTTGTGAAAAAATTTTAAGTTCTGGAAATTTGTCCTAAATTAGAGGACAAATTTCAACGGCCTTAAAATAACACGGAAATGACAGCATACATGGTTAACGAACGTTTGGGAGGTTACGGAATCCTCAAACATGCTGTAAAAGATGATTTCGACCTGGCTTACCTGGCCGAAAACGGCGTTCCGAAAGCTTCTATCCAGCATCTGGCTGATTCGATCGGGATGGATATTAAAGATGTGATTGCGCTGCTGCCGGTTACTTCACGCAACTTACAGCGTTACAATGACATCGATCTGCTCAGCAATGTAGTTTCTGATCACCTGATCGCCCTCGCTGATCTCTTCTCGGTAGGGAACAGGGCTTTGGGGAAAGAATATTTCCTCGATTGGCTGAACAACGAGGTGCCTGCGCTGGGAAGTGAGAAACCTATCAGCTTTTTGCGGACCCATGCGGGTATTGAGCTGGTAAAAACCGAATTGGGGCGCATGGAACACGGTATTTTCGCTTAATGGAGCTATTCAGGATAACACGATCGGAATATCAGGAGGATTTGAGTGGAATAGGGGCTTTTTACTACGGAGGACGATGGAATTCCCCGAGAAACGCCATGCTTTACACTTCATCGCACCGTTCACTGGCCATGCTGGAAGTGCTCGTGCACTGGCATAAAACAGTAACTCCCCCGAATTACGTGATCGTTTCCCTGGCATTGCCCGATAACCTGGCAACCATTGCCGAACCGAAGCTGATCCCCGACTGGCCCGAAGACCAGCGATGGAGCAGGGATACCGGCGACGCGTGGCTGAAAGCCGGCGATAGCCTCCTTTTTAAAGTACCGTCGGTGGTGGTAAAAGCGGAGCAGAATTACCTGGTGAACCCGATGCATCCCGACGTCGTTTCCCTTCGCATTACCGATATCGAGCCGCTGAATTTCGACAAAAGGCTCTTCAAGAAAATCTAGCATCCACACACGGCAGCTGCCGTAACATTCCATAATATGAATAACAGTTTCGATCTACAAAAACTTCTCCGCCCGCACATCCTCACGCTGGCCCCGTATTCATCCGCCAGAGACGAATATACCGGCCATGTAGGCGTGTTCCTGGATGCCAACGAGAATCCCTACGGTTCGGTAACGGGTGAGAACTTTAACCGCTATCCCGACCCTTACCAGGCCGAAATCAAGCAGAAACTGAGCCCGATCAAGCAGGTAAGCCCCGACCGTATTTTCCTCGGTAACGGCAGCGACGAACCGATCGACCTGCTCACCCGCGCTACGTGCACGCCCGGGCAGGACCGGGTGATCATCATGCCGCCCACCTACGGCATGTACGAAGTAAGCGCATCGATCCACGATGTGAAACTGGACAAAGTATCGCTGACATCCGACTATCATATCGACACACAGGCTGTCCTGGACGCGGTAACGCCATTGACCAAGATCATCTGGATCTGCTCCCCAAACAACCCGACGGGCAATGTGATGCAGCGCGACGCCATTCAAACCATCCTCGAAAACTTCGCCGGACTGGTGGTGGTGGATGAAGCTTACATTGACTTCACCGACGAGCCTTCATGGATTCAGCACCTGGACCAATATCCTAACCTGGTGGTGTTGCAGACGTTCTCCAAAGCCTGGGGACTAGCCGGTATCCGCGTAGGCATGTGTTTTGCTTCTCCTGAACTGATCCGCATCCTGAACAAGATCAAACCGCCATACAACATCAGCTTGCCCGCGCAGCAGGCATTGCTCGAAGGCCTGAACGGCATCGGGAAAAAAGACCGGATGGTGGCCGACATTCTCGAACAGCGTGATGCATTGACCGGCATGCTGCAAAGCCTGCCGATTGTGGTGAAAATCCACCCGACCGACGCCAACTTCCTGCTCGTGCAGTTTGAAGATGCGAAAGGAGTGATGGACTATCTGATCCACGAAACGATCATCGTTCGCGACCGCTCGCGCGTACATTTGTGTGAGGGATGCCTCCGGATTACTGTGGGAACGAAAGAAGAAAACGAAGTTTTGATCGAATCATTAAAGAAATTCCATCCCCGGAACGTTATTGTGTAGCTGCTCAACAGCGTTCCAGGAACATTTTCCCCGATTTAATTAACTATGAAGAAATTAGCCTTAACCATTATTTGCGCACTCTGCTTCGGAATGGCACATGCCCAGTACGACAACTGGGCCGTCGGTTTCAAACTCGGCGAACCTACCGGCGTTAACATCCGGAAGTACTTCAACAACATCAACGCCATTGACGTGACCATCGGAACTTACGGCGGTGTACTCGGAAACGACCGTAACTACCGCGGCGACAACGGGATTTACAAAAACACCGGTATTTCACTCCAAGTGCATTATTTGTGGCACACGCCTTTGTTCAACTCGGAGGCAGTGCACGTGTATTATGGCCTCGGAGGGCAGATCAACAACCGCCGGTCGTATCCGAAGCGCCTGAACGGGCAACATGAAAAAAACCTCACACTGGGTGGCTCTGTGCTGGGTGGTTTTGAATACTACATTCCTGATAACCGTATCTCTGTGTTCCTGGAAGGCGGTACTTATGTGGAGCTCCTGAGGAAGCCATTCTTTTTCAGCCCCAACATTTCGGCGGGCCTTCGCTTCAATCTCTGAGCAGATACTTCTTTCAAAAGCATACGAAAAAGCGGGCGCAAGCCTGCTTTTTTTGTTTAATTTGATCCGCGGTTCTCATTCGCTTCACCAATTCACAGGCGCAAAGTGTTTAAAGTTTACAGTTCATCGGCAGGTTCGGGAAAAACCTACACGCTCACCAAAGAATACCTCAAACTGGCCCTGCATTCCAATTCGGAATTGTATTTCAGGCATATCCTGGCCGTTACATTCACCAATGCGGCTGCCAATGAAATGAAGGACCGCATCCTGCTGATGCTCCGCACATTTGCGGCCTACACCGAAACCGACGCGCAGCCGCATCCGATGATGCGCGACGTAGTGGTCGAAATGTACCCTGATACCGAACATAATACGGAACTTTTTGCAGGTGCGTGCCAGCTGATCGCCGCGCGGGCGCAAATGGTTTTCGGGCAAATCCTGCACCGCTATTCCGACTTTTCGGTGATGACGATCGACAAGTTTACCCAGCGGCTCATCAGCAGCTTTACCGACGAACTGGGCATTCCATTCATATTTGAAACACAACTTGACAGCGACCTGCTTGACGGCGCCGTGGACCGCCTGCTGGCCCGCATTGGGCAGGAAGGCGAGGAGGTGCTCACCGATATTGTAGAAAAATACTACCGCGAGAATGCGGAGGAAGGCAAAAACTGGGGCGCATTGCCAATGCAGATCCGCGACACGGCGGGCACTTTGCTGAGCGAGCAGAGCTACATGCAGATGAAGCGCGTGGAAGAATTGAAAATGGAGGATTGGATCGCGGTGCGCAGGCAAATGCGAGAGTTCGTACGCGGGCGGGAGGACATGATGACCAAGGACGCGAGGAATGCTTTTGAACTCATTCAATCCACATACCTGTCCGAAAAAGACTTTCACCAGAGCGGCCGGGGCATTTACGGCTACTTCCGCGATCGTGCGGAGGGCAAAAAGCTCTGGATGGAGCCCAATTCCTACGTTTATAAAACCATTGGTGAGGGGGTGTGGTATGGTGCAAAAACACCCGCGCCCATCCGCGACGAAATCGAGCGGCTGCGGACGGACCTTGAAAACTATTTTCACCAGATCGAAAACATCCGCTCTTCCGAGACCGGAAAAATTACATTGTACAACCAGCTCGACAGGCATATTTACAACCTGTCGCTACTGGGCGAAATCCGCAAGGAGTTTGACGCGCTGCTGAAACAGAACAACCAGGTGCATATTTCGGACTTCAACCGGAAGATCGTTGACATTGTAGCACGCGAACCGGTGCCGTTTATCTTTGAGCGGCTCGGAGAAAAGTACAATCACATTCTTGTCGACGAGTTTCAGGATACGTCCAAGCTGCAATTCGCGAACTTGCTGCCGCTGATCGAAAATGCATTGTCGGGCGGGTATTTCAACCTCATTGTAGGCGATGCGAAGCAGTCGATTTACCGGTTCCGCGGCGGGGATATGGACCTGATATTGCATTTGGCACAAAGCCAGGTAATGCGGCTGGGCAGCATACTCGGCGACAGCCCGTTCAACGAAGAACGGCTGTTTGCATTGGATAACTACCTGCATATCAATCACCTCAAAACAAACCGCCGCAGCTTCCGGGAGGTGACCGAATTCAACAACCGTTTCTTCGGCTTTATCGCCGACTCGCTGGGCGATGAATACCCGCTGATCCGCGAGGTGTACGACGAGCATTTTAGTCAGGAAATACCGGAGGGCGTGAGCGAGGGCGGCCATGTGGAAATAGAATTCCTCGAAATGAACGACGCGCCTGAGGAAGGCGCCGAGGAAAACTCTTCCGATCAGATGTCGCGGCGGTCGCTGGAACTGGTGAACAGCCTTCGTTCAGAGGGTTACCACTGGCGCGACATCGCGATTTTGTGCAGAAAGAAAAAAGAAGCCACGATGCTGGCCAACACGCTGAAAGAGGCTGGTTTCCCGCTCATTTCCGACGACGCCTTGTCGCTGGCCTATTCGCGGTCGGTGCATTTCATCGTGTCGTTCATGAAAGTGCTGCACAGCTCCGATCACCGGCTCGCGCGGTACGAGGCGGCCTATCTGTTCCATCAGGTGATCCGCCGGCAAAATCCCGCGCCACACGAATACGAGGAAATCAGGATGCTCTGCGAAGAGCGCGGGCTCGATAGTTTCCTCGGGTATTTCAGGAAATGGGACATCAGTATTACCTCCTTCAAAATGCGGCAGGTGTCGGTATTTGAACTAACGGAACTGCTGATGCAGCAATTCGGGCTGTTCAGGCAGCAGCTGGAAAGCGAATACCTGTTCCGTTTCCTGGATGTGGTGCTCGAATTCGGCAACCGGAAAAGCAACCACCTCGGTGATTTTTTGAATTATTGGGAATCAGCAAGATACAAGTTTTCGATCACCGTTCCCGACAACACCGATGCCATTCGCATTACCACTATCCACAAGTCGAAAGGATTGGAATATCCCGTGGTGATCATTCCGTATGCCCAATGGAAAGTGAGCCCTAATGCACGGCTCGACAGGCTTTGGGTGGATATGGATGAGGTGGATTACGACGAAATCCGCCTGGCCGACAAGCCGCATTATGCGAATGCCAAACTGCGGAGCTCGATGGTATCGGTCGTAAAAGAACTTGAAAATACCGTGGTGGGCGAGCAGTACCGCGAAGAACGCATGCGGACGCTGATCGAAAACCTCAACCTGCTTTACGTGGCCTTCACACGGCCGGTGCAGCGCCTTTACGTGCTGGCGAAGCGGGAGCGCAGGTGGGAGTCTGGGCAGCAGGTCAACCACTGGCTGCGCGATTACCTGGGCCAGGAGGGCTTCGTGCCGGCCTGGGACGAAACAATTTCCCGGTACGTCATTTCAGAGGACCCGCGCGATGGAACGCCCGGTCGCTTGCGCCACGCACACGTGAGCGCAGGAACGAGTCCGTTTGTGATGAAAAGCATACTGAGCAACGACCGCACCGAATCGCTGCGCCTGCGCCGCATGGCCGATCGCATTTTCGACGTGCAAACCTTCGAGCCGCGCCACGACCGCCTGCAAAAAATGCGCTATCTGCTTACCCGGCTGAAAACCGTTTCCGACCTGCCCGATGCACTGGAAAAGCTGGTAGGCGAAGGGATTTTTACAAGAAAGGAGACGCGTGAGATCGAAAGCCTTACCCGCTCGCTGTTGCAGGACGCGGCGCTGCAAGTGCTTTATCAGGATGAAAACCACATTCAGATCAACAAGGAGCTGCTGATACCCGGTGGGAAAATGCTGCATATAGACAGGGTCGTTCAACAGCCGGGCGGGGAATATATCTTTATGTCGTTCGTCGGCGGCAACAGTGCCGATGAGCCGCGGCGCCATTTGAAGAAGCTGATCAAGGCTTTTATGGAAGGCGGAAAAGTGTCGCGCGGCGTGCTCATTACGCTTGAAGATGAGCTGGTTGAGTGGGTAGACGCGTAGAAGTATTTAATATTTCTCAAATTATAATAACGTTAAAAACTGGGAGAAAAGGCCAAGTTGCGGCCAAAAAGCGTTACTTTACCGGTTAATACCCCAAACTGGCATTTAGTAATACTTCTACGGTTATTCAACGTTTATGCGACTCACATTTCAGCGTCAGGTTTTACTGGGAATATCATTTTCAATTCTTCTCGTGCTCGTAGTCGGCTATGTGTCCTACGATGCCATCCTTTTGCAGCAGGAAAACGATGGCTGGGTAGACCATACCCGGGAGGTAATGCGGGTATCCACAGCCGTCAAAAACCGCCTGCTCAGCGCCGAGGCCAACGTGCGCGGCTTCGCGATCACGGGCAACGGCGCGTTTGAAACGAATTACCTGCAAGCTACCAGCGAGATCTGGAAAGACCTGGAAGCACTGCGGATACTTGTGCGGGACAACAAAGTACAAAGCACGCGCGTGGATTCGCTTTCCGGCCTGCTCGAAGACAGGGTGGGACTCATGAGCCGGCAATACGAAATCCTGAAAGCAGGAAAATACAGCATGGACACCATCCAGCGCATTGTTTTGCAGGGTAAGGAAGTGTCCTTGAAAATCGAATTCAGTTTCCGCCGCATCGAAAACCTGGAAGAAGGCCTGCTTACGGAGCGCGAACAACTCGCGTCGAAAAGCTCTGCGCGTGCGAAGCAATGCATTGTAATGGGGTCGCTGCTGTTCATTCTGGTGATTCTCCTGCTGTATTATTTTATACGAAAAACTTACCTCGCCCAGCTGGCAAGCGAAAAGGCCATTCAGCTGGCTAACCAGAAACTGGAAGCGCTGGCCCTGGAAGACCACGAGAAAAATTGGATACTGAATGCAGCAATGGAATTGTCTGCCGCTGTTCGCGGGGAACCAACTTTAACGGAGCTTTCGGAGCGGTTGCTCCACAAACTCGGCCAGGTAACGGGCGCCCAGGTGTCGGCGATGTACCTCGTGACGCGCTCGGGCAATGTGCTCGAGCGCGCGGCGGTGTATGGACTTCCGGCCGCGGATTCGGCACCTGCGTATATTTCTTTCGGCGAAGGCGTGCTCGGGCAGTTTGCCGCCGATCGGGGCGACGTCAGGCGGCTTGAAGTGGCCCAGGGCTATTTGCAGGTGAAAACAGCCACAGGACATTCCGCGCCGGGCGTGGTTTTGATCAAAAATATCAGCTTCGACGGTTCGGTGGCTGCGCTCATCGAGATCGGTTATTTGCAGGACCCCGGCTCAAAGCTCGTGAAACTGCTCTCGATGGTGTCCGACAATGTGGCGGTAGCCATTATGGCAGCCCGCGCACGCGAAATCGCAGCCGAATTGCTCGAAAAGACCCAATTACAAGCCGAGGAACTGGAAAGTCAGCAAGAGGAACTGCGGGTTACCAACGAGGAACTCACCCGCCAGACATCCCTTTTGCAGGTTTCGGAGGAGGAACTTCGCGTGCAGCAGGAGGAATTGAAGCAGATCAACACGGAGCTGGAAGAGAAGGCATTTATGCTCGAAGAACAGAAGAGCACGATCGAGGAAGCGCGCGACCAGATCCAGCTCAAAGCCGACGAACTGGAACGGAGCGGGCGTTTCAAGAGCGAGTTTCTGGCCAATATGAGCCACGAACTGCGCACGCCGCTGAATAGCATTCTGATCCTGTCGCGCATTTTGGGTGAAAATAAAGGTGCACGGCTCAATGAGGAAGAGCAGCGGTACGCCTCGGTGATTTACAATTCGGGCAATGATCTGCTGACGCTGATTAACGACATTCTCGACCTGGCGAAAGTGGAAGCGGGCAAAATCGAGCTCGTACATGAGCACATCAGCACGGAATCGCTTTTGGTAGAAGTGCGGAACACTTTCCAGAAGATTGCCGAGAACAAGGGCCTGGAACTGGCAGTGGAAAAAACCGGCTCCTGCCCGGACATGCTTTTGACCGACCACACACGCCTGTTACAGATCCTGCGCAACCTCATTTCCAATGCAGTGAAATTCACCTCCGCGCCGGGCAGGGTGTCGCTCACGATTTCGGAGGCGGACGGTTACCTGCATTTCGAGGTGGCGGATACCGGCATTGGCATTCCGCTTGAAAAACAGGCGTCGATATTCGAGGCATTCCAGCAAGCCGATGGCTCAACGAGCCGGAAATACGGCGGTACCGGTCTGGGACTGTCTATCAGCCGGGAGCTGGCTAGCCTTTTCAATGGCTCCATTTCCCTGAGAAGCACGCCCGGCGAAGGCTCGGTGTTTACCCTGAAAATCCCTTACCTGACCGAATCCGACGAACAGCCGGCGCGGCAGGAACCTGTGGCTGTGGCCGTTGCGCCCGCTCAGCCTGTTGCCGTACCGCCGGCATCGGAGAATGGCAAGGCCCACCGCCTGCTGCTGATCGAAGACGACACCATTTTTGCCGCCGATATGGCTTCCAAAGCGCAAGGGAGCGGCTTCGAGGTCGTAATCGCCTCCTCTGGCCGCCAGGCACTGGAGATGGTGACCGGGTTTGATCCGACGGCGATTATCCTGGATATGCATTTGCCGGATATGTCCGGCGAGGAAGTGTTGAAGGCATTGAAAAACGACAGCCGCACGCGTCTCATCCCGGTACACACGGTGTCGTCGGGCGACTATTTCGATGAGGAAATGATTAAAAACGGCGCGATAGGCTTCATGCAAAAGCCGGTGGACGAGCGCTCTGCCCAGCACATATTCTCGGCGTTGAAGCTCGAAGGCAAGGACCTCGGCCAGCAGCGCATTTTGCTCATCGAGGACGATGCTTACCAAAGCAAATACCTAGGCGACTTTCTGGCTGGCAACAACATATTCGTGCTGTACGCCTATTCGGCCGCGGAAGCGCTCAGCCTTCTCGGCACCGACCGCGTGGACGGTATTATCCTGGACATCAGGCTGGCCGATATGAACGGGCTCGACCTGCTGGATACGATCAAGGAAAACCCGCAATGGAGCGCGATACCGGTGGTGGTCAATACGGCCGAGGACCTGAGCCAGGCCGATTTGAGCAGGGTGATGAAGTATGCGCATCCGGTAGTGATCAAAACTAAAAAATCCAACGAACGCCTGCTCGACGAGGTAAAACTGTTTCTGAAAAAGATCCAGCCGAAAGTGCAGGAGCCGGAGGAGCGTAAAGAGTCGTTTAGTAATGCGGTCGTGAATGCGGAACGACTGTTTTTAGGCAAAAAACTGTTGCTGGCCGACGACGATATGCGTAACATTTTTGCCCTGAGCGCCGTCCTCGAAGACGCCGGTTTCAGCATTGAAATCGCGACGAACGGGAAAGAGGCGATCAACAAACTGGAAGATTACCCCGAAATAGAGCTGATCCTGATGGACGTGATGATGCCCGAAATGGATGGGATAGAGGCTACCCGGCGCATCCGGCAAGTGCCTCGCTGGGCCAACATCCCCATTATTGCCGTGACGGCCAAAGCCATGCAGGGCGACCGCGAGCAATGCCTCGAAGCCGGTGCGAACGATTATATTTCTAAACCCGTGGACGTTGATAAGCTCCTTTCGCTGATCAAGGTCTGGTTACATGCCGCGTAGATATGGTGCTCATGGAATATACGGAACTGGAAATACTCATTACGCGGATCAGGGAAATATCGGGGTTCGATTTCTCCGGCTATGCGCGGCCGTCGCTGCTGCGCCGGGCGAGCAGGTATCTCACGAACCATAAAATGACGCTCGACGCATTGCTCGTTCACATCGGCAAAGACGGCAGGGCGGTGTACGACCTCATTCAGGACCTGACGGTCAACTATTCCGAAATGTTCCGCGACGCGGATTTTTTCGTGAAAGTGCGCACGGCGGTATTCCCTTACCTGGAATCGTACCCGACGCTGCGTTTCTGGGTGGCAGGGTGCGCATCGGGTGAAGAGGCCTATTCGCTGGCAATTTTCCTGAAAGAGGCGGGGTTTCTGGGCCGATCGCTGATTTACGCGACCGACCTTAGCAACAAAGCGCTCACAGCCGGGCGGGAGGGTGTTTTTACACTGGGTAATGCCCGTACATTTTCGGAAAACTACCTGGCAGCGGGCGGGCGGCATTCGCTTTCCGACTACTACCATGTTGCGTATAATAAGGCCGTAATCGTGCCGGAGCTGCGCAGGAACATCGTTTTTTCCATGCACGACCTCACCGGCGACGGCGTGTTCAACGAGTTCCAGTTTATCAGCTGCCGGAACGTGATGATCTATTTTACATTGGAGCTGCGGCGAAAAGTATTCAGGCTTTTGTATGACAGTCTCAGTATGTTGGGCTTTCTTTGCCTGGGCAAGCGGGAAACCTTGCGCTATTCGGGCCTGGAAGAAAATTTCAAAGTGATCGACAGTGCGTTGAACATTTATCAGAAGATCCGATGAAGGCGGCAAAGGAGAATGGTTCGTTGAGTTTGGTACTGGTCGGCGGCTCGTCGGGCAGCTTCACAATCTTTGAGGAAATGCTTAAACTCGTCAAGAACCCGTTGTCCTTCGCATTGATATTCGTGTTGCACCGTGGCAAATCGAGTACCGCCGCTTTGCCGGAATTGTTTAAAAAAAAGACAAATGTATTTATGAATGAGCCGTTTCACCTGGATCCGATCGAGGCGAATTCTATCTATTTTGCCTACCCGGACTACCACCTGCTGATCGGGTCAGACCGGCGGTTTTACTACGATTGCTCCGACAAGGATTTCTTTTCCCGGCCTTCGATCGACGCTACGTTTGTGTCGGCGGCCGTGTCCGGCATTCCCGTGAAGGCAGCCATGCTGTTCTCGGGTTCCAGCGCCGATGGTGCATTCGGGATGAAAACGCTGGCTGAGAAGGGCTTTCCCACCTACGTTCAGCAGCCTGCCGAGGCCGAGTTTTCACGCATGCCGGCCGAAGCGCTGGCGGCCTGCGACAAGCATCAGATTCTGGCGGACGGCAACCTGTTTTCGGTCATCAACGATATACTACAATAGCTACTCAACGATTACCCATGGAAAATACAAAGATTTTGTTGCTGGATGACCGGGAGGAAAACCTGATCTCCCTCAAAGCGATCCTCAACCGGGACGATATCGAAATATACGCCACTACCTCGCCGAACGAAGCCCTGCGCATGGTTTGGGAAAGCGATATCGCCGTGGCCCTGGTAGATGTACAAATGCCCGGAATGGATGGTTTCGAGTTTGCAGAGACGCTTTTTTCCAACCCCAAAACCCGCGAAATCCTGATCGTTTTCGTGACGGCCATTTCCAAAGAAACGACCTATGCCGTGCGGGGGCTCAAAACAGGTGCGATCGATTACCTCTACAAGCCGCTGGATCCTTACATTACCAATGCTAAGGTTGACTCGCTGATCAAGCTCGCGCGCAGCCAGCGTGAGATCCGGGATAAGAACAAACTGCTCGAAAATTACGCGACGATTGTCCTCAATTCTCCGGACATTATCGCCACCGTGGAGCCGGATACCGGATCAATTTTGTCCATTAACCCTTCCGTGGAGGCGATTCTAGGCATTAGTCCGCAGTCGTTGATCAAAACGTCGGTGCTGGACCTGCTCGTAGATCCGCTGAATTCCGCATTGCGCGAAGTGCTCGTGAAAAGGAGCTTTGTAGGCGGGGAGACGATCGTGGTGGAGGACCAGTTCTATGGCCGCCTGCGGCAGCCGGTTTGGCTGGAACTGCGGATTATGTACAAAAACCGCCTGCTGTTTGTGAACCTCCACGATGTCGAAAAACGCAAAGCGCACGAGCTGGCGCTGATCGACGCGCAGGCGCAGGCCGAGAAAGCACGGAAAACGAAGGAATCGTTTCTGGCGAATATGAGCCACGAGATCCGCACGCCGCTCAATGGCATTATCGGGCTGGGTAACCTGCTCGCAGCGACGGAGCTCAGCGAGGCCCAGGCCGAGCTGGTGGATATGCTCCGCCAATCGTCCGGCTCGCTGCTGAATATTCTGAATGATATTTTAGATATTTCCAAAATCGATGAGGGCAAGTTTTCGATCATCCCGACGTCTACTGACCTCCGGGTGCTCGGCAAGCAGATTATCGACCTCATGCAGTTCAAAGCGGACGAAAAGAAGCTCGAACTGCGGTTGGAAATCGGCAAAGATATTCCTGATTGTGTGACCGTGGACGGCATGCGCCTGAACCAGATCCTGCTCAATCTCGTAGGTAATGCATTGAAATTCACAGGGACGGGCAATGTGACGCTCAAAATGGAGCATCTGGCCCAAACGGCGGCCGGGCACACGATCCGCTTTGCGGTGGAGGATACGGGCATCGGAATGTCGGACGATCACCTGGCCAATATTTTCTCCGAATACGGGCAGGCTTCTGAAAATATCTCTCACCAGTACGGCGGCACGGGCCTCGGGCTGACGATCTCGCAAAAGCTCGTGCGGCTCATGGGCAGTGAGCTAGAAGTAAACAGCCGTTTCCAGGAGGGCAGCCAGTTTTTCTTTACCCTCATTCTCCAAGACGCCAACGAAAAGAGCGGTGACGCGAAGCCGGTGGTTTCGTTCCAGAACCTCCCGCCGTTTGAAGGGAAAAAAGTGCTCGTAGCCGAAGACAACCCCATTAATGCATTGCTTTTGAAAAAATACCTGAAAGCGTGGCAACTGAATGCGGTAATCGTAGGCAATGGCAAAGAAGCGGTGGAACAGCTGCGAGAGGAGCCGTTCGACCTCATCATTATGGACACCCGCATGCCGGAAATGGACGGCTTCCAGGCCGCCCGCATGGCGCGCGAGGAGTTGCATGTAAAAACGCCCATATTGTCGCTCTCGGCGACTGTTTTGCCCGAAGAAGTGGCCCAGGCGCTTGAAGCCGGCATGAACGATACGCTATCGAAGCCGTTTGAGCCGGAGAAGTTGCACCAGAAAATAGATTTACTGCTTTCAACCTTAGCGCCCGCAAACGTGTCCCAAAGGTGAAATGCAACGATTTGCAGCAAGTGTTCGTAATGATTATTTGCCGGATTTCGTTGTAGAAAGAGTAATTCTAATTTATAAACAACAAATGAAAACGATCAGAAACAGTTGGTCATTGCTGCTGTTAATAGCCCTCGGCGCTTGCAGTTCTTCCAAAACGATGCCCTACGAGTCGAAATGGAATGCGCCATTCTCCTATGTGGATGAAATCAAACCCGACCAGCAGGATCAGCGGTCGCGACTCAGATATGGAATCATCAACGACGAGCAATATGTGTATATCACGCTCAAAACAAAGGACCCAAACACGATCCAGAATATCTTGACCAGCGGCCTTAAAATCGCTTTCAGTCCGGATGGGCAGAAGAAAGAGGCATATGCGTTAACTTTCCCGGTAGTAATGAAGGAAGACCGCAAAGCCCTGCGCCGTATCGAAACCGATATGCCGAACAGCCTCGGGCTCGATCTGCTGCTCGATTCGTACAACAAGGAGGCCGTTTGGAAAGATCGCGACGGCCAGCACCTGATAGACCTCGTGCGGCCCGACGGCAGCATCAAATCGCGCATTTCGATGGACAAAAACGGCGAACTCACCGAGCAGATCGCGATACCGTTTGCGCTCATGAACGTGAATGCACGCGAAACAGCCATGATGGGTATGAGCATTAAAGTCGACGGGCAGTCATCGTCCAACTCCGGTTTTAGCCCGCGTATCGGCATTGGCTTGGGCGGGGGCATCGGAATGGGCGGTGGAATGGGAGTAGGTATTGGCACCGGCGGGTACAATTCCCGCTACAATGGCAACGACCGCAATGTCGACATCCGCCTGGAAGTCCAATTGGCGCGGGCAAACTAACCCATATTTTTCAATCAATTCGAGCCCGCTGCTATCCGACAGCGGGCTTTTTTGTGCCAGATTAACACCCAAATGGAAGTTTTAACAATGTTAAATAATTTAACAAATAATCAAACATCCATTTAATGCTTGCCGGCGGGGCAGGAACGCTATTTTTAGGTTTTAGTACAAGCCGTTACCCGCCTTGTAAAGGGATTGATCGTGAATAGAAGCAGCATTAAGAAGTTTTACAGTTTCCTGAAGTTCAGACGAAACTTTACCCGTTATAGCCTCCAAAAAGCTAAAAGCTACGAAATCGTCCTGTTCTGGCTGAAAAGTATCCTGAGCCGGAACCAGTTCCTGATCCTTTCCGGTATCCTGGTGGGCATTACCTGCGGCCTGGCCGGTGTGGTGCTGAAATCGCTCGTGCATTACATTCACCACGTGATCACTTACCGCGTTCATTTCGAGCGGCAAGTGTTTTTCTACATATTGTTCCCCTTTTTGGGCATTGTGCTGACCACCGTGGTCGTCCAGTTCTTCTTCAAAGGGCAGGACCGCAAAGGCATTGCGGCCGTGCTGTATGAAATCGCACAGAATTCGAGCATTGTGTCTTCCGTTAAAATGTATTCGCAAATTGTGCAGAGCGCGATCACCGTGGGGCTGGGCGGATCGGCGGGGCTGGAAAGTCCCATTGCCGTGACGGGCGCGGCCATCGGGTCCAATTTCGCGCAGACTTACAAGCTGGATTACCGCGAGCGGACGCTGCTGCTCGCCGCGGGCGCTACGGCGGGTATTGCATCGGCCTTCAATGCACCCATTGCGGGGATGATGTTCGCATTTGAAATCCTGCTGACCGGCGTCGTTTTCTTCGATTTCTTCCCGCTTGTGGTGGCGGCGGTTTGCGGCAGTCTCACGTCCAAAGTACTGCTCAAAGAGTCGGTATTATTCCAGTTCAGCAGCCGCGCGCCGTTTGATTACCACAACATCCCGTTCTACCTGCTTCTCGGCATTCTGTGCGGCCTCTACGGGCGTTATTACGTGCTGATCGGCAAGTATGTCGATCAATGGTTTCATAACCTCAAAATGGGGCGCATTCAAAAAGCTGCGATCGGCGGGGCGGTGCTGTCCGTGCTTTGCGTGCTGTACCCGCCGCTTTTCGGCGAGGGCTACGACACGATCAAGGCCATTACGAACGGCCAGATCCAGGAGGTGATCGCCAACAGTTTTTTCCGTTTTATCGGGTACCACGAGTGGGTGGTGATCGTGTTCGTCGCGGTCATTTGTTTGCTCAAAGCATTCTCGGCTTCCATCACAATTTTCAGCGGCGGCAACGGCGGAAACTTCGCGCCCTCGCTGTTCGCCGGCGGGCTTGTCGGCTATGCATTCGCGCTCGTGTGTACGCAGCTGGGGATAGAGCATGTGCCCGAAAGTAATCTCGTGATCGTGGGTATGGCAGGGGTGATGAGCGGGGTGCTGTATGCGCCGCTCACCGCCATTTTCCTCATCGCCGAATCGACGTATGGCTACGACCTGTTTATTCCGCTGATGATCGTTTCGGTCATCTCATTTTCGATGGCCAAATGGTTTTCGTCCGTCTCGCCCGACCTCGAAAAACTCGCCCGGCAAGGCAAGATTTTCACCCGCGAGCACGACCGGAATTTGCTCTCGCTGCTCCACATTTCCGACCTCATCGACAAGGATATTCAGGTGGTGCATGTGGATGCTTCGCGTGAGGAACTGGCCGGTCTTATCCGCGCCGGCAAGCGCAACGTGATCTCGGTTTTGGGAGAAGGCAACAAATTCGTCGGCACCATTTCGATGGACGACGTGCGGCCGCTGCTCTTCACGGCGGACGGCTATACGATGCTCACAATTTCCCACCTCGTTAAGCCGGCCCCGGCGGTCGTGCAGGAGTTCGAAAATGTCTTAACCGTCATCAAAAAATTCGATGAAACCGGCGCCTGGAATTTGCCGGTGGTGAAAGGCGACGGCGAGTTCGTGGGTTTCATTTCCAAATCTTCCGTACTGAACAGTTACCGGCAATTGCTCCGCTCGCATTCAGGGTAGGGTGCTGAGCAGTAAAGCATAATGCTGCTTTTCAATTTGTTAGAATAGTTTTATATTTGCATAATACTTGATAACTCAAATATATATCAACTAATAATCAAATACATTTCAATTTTATGTCAACTATTTCTCAGGGACTTAAACTGTTTTTAAACCTTACCATGATCCAAACACTGACCGCCAAACGCTTCGATGCCAAACTGGGAAGTCACGGGATCAGCCTCAACGAATTCATGATTTTGCACCACCTGGCGAATGCGCAGGACGAGAAATTGCGGCGTACGGATGTGGCCGAAAAAGTGGGTTTGACGGCCTCGGGAATCACCCGGATGCTGTCGCCGTTGGAGAAACTCGGGTATGTAAAAAGGGAGGCGAACAGCCGCGATGCGCGCGTGTCGTACGTGAAGCTGGCGAATGCCGGGAAGAAAATTTACCTCGAAGCGATCGCAACTGCCGAGGCTACGACCGATCAGATTATGGCGGCCGTGAAGACCAAAAAGCTGGACGACCTCCAGAAAATGCTCCTGGAACTGGGCGCGACAATTGAATAGCCGGCGCGCTCCCGGGAAAGGTTTCGTACAGGCCAAAGAAAACGCCTCTGACAGACGATCTGCCAGAGGCGTTGGGGCATGTTCGGGGTGCGTTATTTGGCTTTCCTCACGTAAATATTTCCGTTCATATTCTTCATCATGATCTCGCTGCCGCCGCCGTTTACTTTGCCTTTCACCCAGTCGTCGATGGTCACCTTGTACATGCCGTCCTTGGCGCTACGCGTGGCCTGCGGCGCGGACTTATCGACGTCCACATCGAAATCGCTGTAAATCTCGCCCTGGTCGGATTTGATTTTGACGTCGAATTTGGCGGTGGCCGGCAGCGTCACATCCACATTGCCGTTCAGCGTCGAAAACGCCATCGGCGATTTGGCGTCCACCGTTTTGAAGTTCGCTTTCAGCACGCCGTTCACGGTATTGGCGACGGCCGATCCCGAAATGTTGACCAGCCGGATGTCGCCGTTCACATTCGTGATTTCCATTTCACCATCCACGTTTTCGATCAGCACATCACCCTGGTTGACCGTGCCGACACTCAGCGAGAATTTCATCGGTACTTTGATGTTCAGGTCCATGCGGGCATTGATCAGTCTCGAACTTACATTCACTACATTTTTTTCCTCCGTGGCCGAAATATCGAGCGAGCCGTTTTTCGAAATCCGTTTCATGCCTTCGGTATTCTCCCTGGGCTTTTCAGGCTTGTCCGGCTGCTTCGTCGATGCCTCGATCACTACCTGGTTGCCGCTGTAACCCGTCACGCGGATGGAACCGCTGATGAGGTGGACTTTCAGTGTGCCGGGCTTGGCGGGGTCGGTGAGGGGAATGGTGAGTTGTTCTTTCAAATCTCCCTGTGCGAACACGGGTGCCGATAAGGTACTGAGCACTGCGAGTGTTGCGAGGGCGATAATGCGCGGGGTTTTCATTTTGCTATGATTGTTTTTTAAGATAAATATTGCCATTGAATGTCTCGAATTTATACGTAGGGCCGCCGCTGCCGATGCGGATGAAGGTTTCGGTGCTGAGCTTGTAAACCGTTTTGTTTTCGCGGTTTTCCGCATTCTTCACCACGCGTACCGGAAGTCTTTCCACATTGGGAAAATCCGTGAAGAAATCCCCGTTGAAGGTTTTGAACTGACAATCCACGGCCAGCGCGGCTGGATAGCTTACCTTCACATCGCCGTTCAGCGTTTTGAAATCCGATTCGCCGGGCGGCACTGTCACGAAGTTCACCTCCACATTGCCGTTGATCGTGTGCATACTGGCCGTTCCTTTGGCATTGGCGACTTTTATCGCGCCGTTCACATTGCGGACGCCCAGCGAACCGGTTACGTCGTTCACATTGATATCCCCGCCATTGACCGTCGAAACGTGCAGATTGAGCGAGTAGGGAACCTTAACTGTGAAATCGAGCTCGAAATCGTATTGGATATTGGGTCCGTCCCAGTTGCGGCGGCCGCGGTTGGGGCGCGAATCGAACGGGTTGGCAATGTAGGCGATAATACTGTCGGCGCGCTGCTCGATTTCCAGTTTTAACTCCGCCTTACCCTCGTCCAGCACGGCCTGCGTTTTGGCACTGATCTTCTTGTCGATTTCGAGCATGACCTTGTCGCCATTGTAGCCCTCCACTTTAATGGACCCGTTGATGTTGTAAATCGCCAGCACATTTTTAGCAGCCTGGCCCGCGCTGATGGTAAATTCCTTGCTGACGCGCTCCTTGTGTTCCAGCTTTTGCGCCGCGGCCTGGGCACAGCAGAGCACTGTTCCCGCCAGCAGGGGGATTGAAAAATACTTCATGGCTAATAGTTGATTTAGGTTTATGAAAGGTCCTTAATGGTCTGTTCGATCTTCACTTTCACGAGGTCGTTCAGGTCTTCTTTTTTTAACAGGGATTTCAATGCTTTCACCGACCGCTTTTCCTGCAACTTCACCATCACGTCGGCCATTGCCACCTGTACCATCGGAGAGTCCTGCAATGCAAGGGACTTCACCAGCCCTTCACGCACGGACGCTTCGCCCGCGTATTGCGTGAGCGCTTCGAGCGTTACGAGCCGGACATTTACGTTAGGGTCGTTGTTTAAGGTGGTAAAAAGCGCTTCCAGGACACGATCGTCTGCCTGCGCGATCTCACTTGTATAACCCACGGCCCGGAGGCGCTCGGTGGCCGAAGGGTTTTCTAGCAGCGACAGCATCATCGAGCTTTTCATGTCCTGCACCTGGGCGGCCAGCGCTTCGATCTGCTGCTGGTAGGCGGCCACATTCGGCGTGCTGCGGTTTGTGCGGCTGCCGATCACCCATCCCAGGCCCACGAGCAGGAGGCTGAACCCGACTTGTAATGTCCATTGCGGTACCGTCCATTGGGCCGGTATGCTATCGCGGATGCTTTCCATCATGCTTTGGAACGAAAACCGCGCCGCCGCTTTCTCCGTTTCCTTGAACTCGTCGAGCATGGTGTAGAAATTCGCCCGCATGGCTCCCCGGGGTTCGGGTATCCTGATTTTCCCCATGCCGTCCCAGATCTGCTTATCGGCGGCAAATTCCTCCTGGCAGCTCAGGCATTCGGCCAGGTGCCGGTTGATCTCCATTTGCGCGTTCCGTTCCAGGTTATTGTTGAGCCATTCGGTCAGTTTGCCTTTGGTATGTTCGCAGCTCATGTGCTTATCGTCTTTCATTTGTAAAAAACCTCTTCTTCAATTCTCCCAATGCCCGGTGAACCCTCACTTTCACGGTTCCTTCGTTAATGTTGAGCACTTTGGCGATCTCGTCGTATTTCATTTCCTGAAACCGGCTCAAAATCAGCACTTCCCGGTATTCCGGACTTAGTGCGCCCATGGCTTCGTGCAAAAAATCCTTATCCTGCTGGCGTTCCAGGTTTTCGTCGGCCGGCATCCCGCCGCCCAGCCGGTCGGCGACTTCGTTCACATCATAGAAATTGAACGACCTGTTTTGTTTCACTGAATCGTTGAGGACATTCCTCGCCAGGTGGTACATCCACGTCCGGAATTCACCGTCGCCCGTAAACGTATGCCGGTATTTTAGCATTCTGTAAAACACATTTTGCACGAGGTCCTCGCTGAGGTCGCTTTTGTGCGTCATGTGGTAAAAGAATCCGAACAGCGGCCGGTTGTACCGCTCAAAGAGCAAGCCCATCTTATCCAGGTCCCCGGATTTCACCCGGAGCATCAGCGAATTGTCGGTCAGGGTATTCAATGCGTCGCTCTCTGTTTTCGTGATTTTGATGTGGTAACTGCGCGGGGAAGGAAAGGTTACAGGAATTTAGGGAAAAAGTTGAAAATATTTTCTGTAACTTGACACGTTTCACGTTACATCCTGGTTTGTGATTGTAACTTACCGGCATAAAGGGCTGGAACTATACGCACGCAAAGGAGACCGTTCAAAGTTGCCGCAAGCGCATCTGGCACGGGTCCGGCTTATTTTAACGCGACTGGATGCGGCGGCAAATGCCATCGAAATGAACCAGCCGGGTTACCATTTCCATGCTTTGACCGGCGACTTAAAGGGTTACCATTCCGTGAGAGTGTCCGGCAATTACCGGATCATTTTCAGGTTTGAAGGAGGAAATGCATTTGATGTAGACTATGTGGATTACCACTAAAATATGACGACTATGGCAATTTTTGATCCCGCACACCCAGGAGAACTGATCAGGGAAACGATAGAGGGACTAAGGGAAGAAACAGGTCAGCGACTGACGATCGCAGAGGTGGCCGAAGGGCTGGGAGTAACCCGAAAGACCTTATCGGCGATTCTCAATGCGAAACAGGGCGTAACGCCGGAAATGGCAATCCGCCTCGCCACGGCATTCGCCAACACGACACCGGAATTTTGGCTGAATGCCCAGGAGAACTACGATCTCGCAAAGGCCAGGCAGACGGTAGATGTGAGCAAGATCCGTGTGTTCTGGCAACCGAATGCCGCGTCGGCATAATAAAAAAGCCCCGTTCGGGGCTTTGCTAGGTCGTTAGCGGGTATTTCGAGACGTCCCGTTGCCGGTCGCGCTCGGTCTTGATCGTGTCGTGGGCGGACTGGATTGAGGTGTACTGGCTCAGGATGAGCTGCCGCACGTCGGCCGGGAGCTCTTCGGATTGCAGGGCTTCGTCATAGGCCTTTTTGGCGGCATCTTCGCCCATTTCGGCATTTTCGAGCACGGCCCGGCGGTTGTCGGACGTGAATGTGGCGCGGATATCCATCCAAATGCGGTACAGCTTGCCCGAGAGCATGGTACCCGTGGCGGGCTCGCCGCCCAGGTGCGTCACGTGCGACGTCAGGTCTAGGACGTGCGCGCGGCTTTGGTCGGCCAGGTTACGGAACATGGCCCGGAGGTCGTTTTCAAGTTCCTGGGTTTCGGCTTCGGCTTTTTCATAGCCTGCTATCCGGTCGTTGTTGATCAGGATCAGGTCGTTCAGGATTTCGATGGTTTCTGAATTCTGTGCCATTGCTGGTTTGCGTTTGATGATGGCGCATTCCTATCAATAACCATTCCAAAGCCTCACCGGACAATACTGATGCTGTTTTCGCAGATCTCGTACCGACAGCCGGGTGCCTGGTCGCGGATCACCTGTTCGCACACAAACCGCAGGATCTCGTCCCGGCGCGCCAGCGGCGTTCCCGTTTGCGCTTCCCAATGTTTTGTTTCAGGCATAAAAAGAATGGCTACCGCATTGCCTCCGCCAAACTCCCAGCCGAAAGAAATGCGGATCGGCCCCTCGTGGTAGTAAATGCTTCCGCCGCGGCCGCTTTGTGTGTATTCCAATGTCGGGAAAATGCCGCTGGCCGGACGTACTGCAAGGTTTTCTTCGGTCGGATGCGTTGCGCTGATCGCGCTGGTTGGATACACTTTTTCGCCATTCTCCGTTGGAGTTGTTGTGGAGTCAATGCCCTGGTAATCGCGAAGTCGCTGCTGATCGCTGTTCTGGACCAGCGGCAGTAGGCACGGCGGCGACGAATAGGAGGGATCGGGCTCGCTGTACAGATGCACTTCTTCATTACGGATCGCGCGCAGCATTGCGGCTGTCGCATTTTCGAATGGTGCTTTGGGAAAACCTTCTGAAAACTTGATGAACGAAATGCGGTGGGTGCGGCCGTCGGGCCAGTCGGCTTCCATGGCGTAAAAGCCGGGCCGGTAGGGTAGTGTGTTGGTCAAAATCATGGTGCCGCCGTTGAGACGGTTGCGCACGGGTTTTTCTTCCAGCACTTCGCCCGAACACGTGTTCGTAAGGCGGAATGTGCCCGCGTCCCAGGCGTAGGCGGGCATATGGAACACCAGTTGCTGGCAGTCGGCATAATGGATAACCCGTACGTTTTCAGGTTTGATGGTCCCGGTTTGCAGGCTGCTTCCCGCTTCACCGGGATTTTTGTAGTAGTTGGAAACGGATGTGAGCACACATTTGCCGTGGTAGGAGTCGCCCGGAATCGCATTGTCGGCCACCGGTTCGGCAGCGTCAAGCGGGATGATACCCGGCGTGCCGTCGCCGATATCAGGAATATAATATCCTGAAACGGGTTGATTTTCAGATTTTTCGATAATGCGCCGCCTCACTTCCACTACATTGCCGGGCTGGAAGACATGCGTGTGCCGGATGATTTTGCAGCGGATCACAGGTTCCATACGGAGATCGGTTAAGTCCTTTCACACAAAGCCCGGGCCGGTGCGGAGCGCACACAGCCCGGACTCAAATGTAATAACTCACGACCGGTCGGATATCGTATTTTGATCCACCGGCTATTCTGATCGAAGGGACTGCACGGGGTTCATCAGCGCAGCCTTCACCGACTGATAAGAAATCGTGCACAGCGCCACTACCACGGCCAGTACGCCTGCCAGCGCAAATATCCACCAGGAAACGTCGACTTTATAGGCAAATTCCTGCAACCACCGGTCCATCAGCCACCAAGCGGCGGGCGTAGCGATGAGCAATGCGATGATCACCAGTTTCAGGAAGTCCCTGGAAAGCAATGCGATAATGCCTGCCACCGATGCGCCGAGCACCTTCCGCACGCCGATTTCTTTCGTGCGCTGTTCGGCGGTGAATGTGGCGAGGCCGAATAGCCCGAGGCAGGCGACAAAAATGGTGAGCCCGGCGAAAGTGGCGAGGATCTGACCGGTTTTTTGCTCCGCTTTGTAAGTTTCGTTAAAACGCTCATCCAGGAAAGTGTAACTGAACGGCATGTCGTATTGAAAGCTGTTCCAATTGCTTTTCATCGCAGCAAGCAGCGGTGAAACATCCTTACTGCGCGTTTTAACCATCATCCAGCCCCAGCCGCTGCTGAGCGTCATCACCAGCGGGCCGATTTGTTCGTGCATCGACCTGAAATGGAAGTCCTTCACAATGCCGATCACGCGGAATGTGGTTTTCTTGCCGTCGTTATCGTTGCGGGTAATGAGCCGGTTCATCGCATTCTCGGGCGTCCAGCCGAAGGTTTTAACGGCGGTTTCATTGATGATAATGCCCGAGGAATCGGTGCCGTATTCCCTCGAAAAGTTGCGGCCGTGGGCGATGGTCATGCCCAGCGTAGGAATGTAGTCGTAGTCGACGTCATAGCGGAGTGTTTTTACCATCCGGTCCGTTTTTCCGTCCGGGTTGACGGTGAAATTGTTGTTGTCCGAAGGCCCCGCAGGCACATAGCCCGACAAGCTTACGCGTTCCACGCGCGAGTCCTTCGTGAGCGCCTCCCGGAATGCTTCCACGTTTTTGCCCAGCGACCAAACCGGCACCACGATCACCTGATCTTTGTTGTATCCCAATTTTTTATTCCGGATAAACTGCAATTGTTGAAACACTACGGTAGTTCCCGCGATAAGGACGATCGACATCGCAAACTGAAATACAACCAACCCGCTGCGAAGGTTGATACTGCGCCCGGACGATGAAAGCCGGATGGCCGCCGCCCCGCCTTTCAGCACGGCAATGGGCTTGAACGACGACAGGAAGAATGCAGGATAACTGCCCGCAAGAATGCCCACCAAAATCCCGAAGCCTAACGTCGCAGGAATCAGTCCCGGCACAGCGTCCCATTGCAGCGACAGATTTTTACCCGATAATTCATTGAAAACCGGCAAACCGATCACGGCGAACAAAATGGCAAGTACCATCGCAATGGATGTCAGCAGGATCGACTCGATGAGGAATTGCCGCACAAGTTCGGATTTTTCCGAGCCCATTACTTTTCGTACGCCCACTTCCCGCGCCCGGCGGGACGATCCTGCCGTGGACAGGTTCATGAAGTTGATGCAGGCGATCAGTAGCATCATAACCGCCACAGCACCAAATATATACACGTAGGTAATGTCGCCGTTCACGTCGAGGTCGTACTGAAAATCGGAATGCAGGTGAATGTCGGTCAATGGTTGAAGCCGTAGTTCGAGGTTGTTGCCCTGCTTGCGGAATTCGGCGATTGTTACACCCATCGACTGTTTCAATTGAGGACTAATGTATTTATCGACGGTGGCGGGGAGTTTGGCTTCCAGCTTTTTGTAATCATAACCCTCCGGCAGCACGAGGTAAGTGAAAAACTCAGAAGTGAGCCAGGAAGTCGACCTGGCTTCGTCGAGCGTGGCCATCGAACCGAGGAGATCGAACCGGAAATGCGAATTGGACGGAATATCCTTCATCACGCCGGTCACGCGCAGGGTTTTGTTCCAATCTTTAAAAGTGATAATCTGCCCCGTTACATCCGTTTTACCAAAGTATTTCCGCGCGGCAGTTTCCGACAAAACAATGGTGTTGGGTTCGAGCAGAGCAGTTTTAGGATTTCCCTGAATGAAAGGCAATGTAAAAACCGAAAAGAAATTGGAATCCACAAATGCCAGTTTCTCGTCATTGTAAATGCGGTTGTTGTGTAAAACCAGCGGTTTGCCGCTCTGCCGGAGCCTTGTCGCTTCGAGCACTTCGGGGTAATCGGCCTTCAATGCGCCCGCGGTGGGCGGCATAGCGTGCGACTCGTTGATAATCCCGCCCGCCATCGTGCCCTTAAAAGTGGTCCGGACAATCCGGCCGGACTTCTCATGGAAGCGGTCAAAACTCAGCTCATCGATAACGTACAGGCTGATCAGCATACACGAGGCCAGCCCAATGGCCAGCCCGGTAATGTTGATGGCCGAAAACACCCGGTTCCGGGCCAGGTTTCGCCACGCGATAGTGAAATAGTTTTTCAGCATAGGACCAGGACGGATCGGGTAACTTTCAATAAATCAATTTTCATGGCTAATAAACGGTACATTGTATTGCATAGTACATTGTATAAAATACATGCCAATTTTGTAAATATCTGTTTTTCAATGATGTAAATGGTTTTGGCTAAGATCCGGCGTCCGCATTCGGACACTTTTGTACGATTATGACCATCCCGGCTTGGTGATGTTTACTAACTTTAAGGCCATTCTGATATGTATGACAGACCTCGAAAACTATTTGCAGACCTATTTTGAATTCGATCAGAGCGATCTGGCGAAGGTAGCCTCTTTTTTCAAACCGGAAATGCTCAGAAAGGGCGACTATTATCTTAAAACAGGGAAACCCTGCAACAAACTGAGTTTCATCAAATCCGGTCTGCTGCGGATTTACGTGGACCTCGAAGATCGCGAAGTTACCCAGTGGATCTGCACACAGGGCTATTTTGTTACGGACCTTTCGAGCCTGGTTTTCGCGAAGCCCGCGCGCTGGAACATCCAGGCACTGACCGATACGTTTTTGTATACCATTGATAAAGAGGATTATGACAGGATCGGTGACTACATCCCAAAATGGCCGGTGACCGAGAAATTGTTCATTGCCCATTGCTTCACCACGCTCGAAGACCGCGTGTTCTCATTCCTTTCCATGACCGCCGAGCAGCGCTATAACCTGCTGTTCGAAAGCCATCGCGACATATTCACCCAAGTGCCGCTGCAATACATCGCATCCATGCTCGGCATGACGCCCGAAACCATCAGCCGCATCCGCCGGAAGCAGCTCAGCTGATTTCTTGATCTAGGTCAAGTGCGTTTGGAAATGGCCCCGATACCTTTGCAGGGTCATTAATCAACCACTTGTCATATGTTTTTAGGTCACTATGGTTTAGCGTTCGGAGCAAAGAAGGTCGCTCCCCGCGTTTCGCTGCTGACGCTCTTCGTCGCAGTTGAATTTGTGGACATTCTCTGGCCTTTCCTGCTGCTGCTGGATGTGGAGAAGGTAAAGATCCACCCGGGTTTTACCGAGGTCACGCATTTCGAATTTTTGCATTATCCCTATACGCACAGCCTGATGATGGGCATCGTGTGGGGGCTCGTCTGCGGGGGAGTGTATTGGTTATTTCAAAAGGACGTCCGCAGTGCGGTGGTCGTAGGTCTGGCTGTGCTGAGCCATTGGTTTCTCGATGTCGTCGTGCATGTCCCGGATTTGCCATTGACCATTTTCGGTGATCAAAAGGTCGGAATGGGATTGTGGAATTCGCTGCCTGCCACGATATTGGTCGAAAGTGCCATTTTCATAGCCGGTGTCTGGATTTATGTAAAAAACACCCGCGCTATCCCCGCGAAAGGCAAATGGGGCCTCGTCGCATTGGTCGCATTCTTTGTCGTCGCCGAGCTGTTCAATATGTTCGGTCCGCCGCCGGAAGATTCGATACCTGCATTGCTGGCCTCGTTCGTAGTGTTACAGGCCATCCTGCTCTCACTCGCCCACATCACCGACCGGAACAGGGCGCCGGTGGGTGAGCGGTAAGGGCTTACGAACGCATTATTTCCGCTGAAACCCTTTGTAATGAGCGATAATGTCCTTGTCGCTGAATCGATGGCCCGCATCTTTGCGGCCCAGAAAATACACGCCGCTGGCAGTATCCACGTTAAACGACTCCGGCACAAGATGGTCGAACAGCCGGACCCACGCGAAAGCCATGGCCACAACGATCGCCACTTTTCTGCTTCGGGTAAGGCCCCAGGCGGCGTAGCGCACGTTCCATTGCAGAACCGTGCCCAGGCCGGTAAGGAATCCCGAATCGAGCAGGCGGAAGTCCTTGAACAGCAGCCGGTGCCCGCTTTCGGTGAAGCGCGTGAAGTCGTAAGGACCCTCGTGCACATGCTGCTGGAATGGTGTTTCGGCGTACACGACGCCGCCTTGTTTTAATACCCGATGGATTTCGGCCACAACCCGCGGCGGATACATCACGTGTTCCAGCACCGCCTGGATCCAGACGGCGTCGATGCTATTATCGGCCACGGGCAGCGAATGGCCGTCTGCGACGAAATCGGTATTCGGAGAAGCGTAAATATCGAATGAAAGCACGTCGATGTCTTTCGCATTGTACATTTCCGAGGCCCCGTTTCCGATCGCCCCGCCTCCGATGATCAGCACCGACGATTTTTTGCCGGGATATTTGGGAACGGCCGCGAGGAATTTTTGAAGGTTAATCTTCGTCTTCTTGCCACGGCCCCAGAAAATCCTCTTAATGGCGTCATACTTATTACCGCTCCTTGGAATAAGGCTTTCACCGGCGGTGGCTATGAGCGCTTCCCTGTTTAAAATGCTTTCCTCGAAGTTCACCAGAACCGGGATTTTGCCCTGGATCATCGGAATAGGATCGGCTGAATGCCGGCAGTCGCCGGAGGAGCATATAATGCGATCGGTCGCGACCGTCAGCCGGGAATGGCACACCGGGCACACGAGCGTATTATTTTGCAGGTATTCAGAAAGCAATGGGGAAAGCGCATTCATATTCGACGAAGGGATTAGGTGATTTCTGACCGACTCGGGAAACTTTTGAATGTGTGAAAGATACAATTCGATCTGTGTATGTCAATAGATATTTGATAAAAATGTGCGATTGGTTACATAGAGTTAATAATCGGACTTATAGTGCACACTTATCCTATTTGATTTTCGTAACTTTATCGCATGGAAAAGCCGGAATCACTCGAAGAGTTTTATCAGTACAAATTCAATTGGCTGCCCGACAACCTGCAACAGGATATCGGGCATTTCAATGTGTTTTCGATGGGGGAGAATTATGTGACCAATCCCGTCACCGCGCGGTATAGCCGGCGGGATTTTTACAAAATTGTGCTCATCCGCGGGAAGAATGTATACCACTATGCCGATAAGAGCATCGAGCTCGACGGGACATCGCTGATGTTCTTCAACCCGCTGGTGCCCTACACGTGGGAAGCGGCCTGTGACACAGTTACGGGCTATTTCTGTATTTTCAAAGAAGGTTTTTTCTCGGAAAAGCTGCGCGGCAATGTGGCCGACCTCCCGATGTTCGCGATCGGCGGAAAGCCTTCCTACCTGCTCACCGACGCCCAGGATGCGCACGTAAGCCAGATTTTCGAGAAAATGCTGGAAGAAATTAGCTCGGATTATCCTTTTAAATATGACCTGCTGCGCAACTACGTGACCGAACTCGTTCATTATGCGCTCAAAATGCAGCCGAGCGAGGCGCTATATCAGCATCCTAATGCCAATTCGCGCATTACCTCCGTTTTTACGGAGCTGCTGGAACGGCAGTTTCCCATCGAATCGCCTTCGCAGCGGTTTGCATTGCGCTCTGCCAACGATTTTGCGCAGCAACTGTCGGTCCACGTGAACCACCTCAACAGGGCCATTCGCGAAACGACGGGCAAAACCACCACGACGCACATCGCCGAGCGCCTTACTTCGGAAGCAAAAGCATTGCTGCGGCATACCAACTGGAACATTTCGGAGATCAGTTATTGCCTGGGGTTCGAGGAGCCGGCGCATTTCAACAATTTTTTCAAAAAGCAGACGAGCCAAACACCCTCCGCATTCCGGATTGTTTGAATTTCGCAATTATCTGTTTGAACCGCGCAAGTCCGGCCCCGCAAGTCCATTTTACCTTTGTGATGTTCAATCAAATCCACAAAGAACGATGGAAAACAGAAAAGTTTGGTTTGTTACCGGCGCCTCCAAAGGACTGGGACTGGCCCTCGTACAAAAATTACTCGCAGGTGGCTTCTCAGTAGCCGCCACATCACGCAACGTAGCCGACCTTAGAGATGCCGTAGGGCATACTGGGCCTGAGTTTTTGCCCCTGGGCGTGTCGCTTACCGACGAGGCAAGCGTAAGGCAGGCGATCGCCGATACCGTGGCCGCATTTGGCCGTATAGATGTGATCGTCAACAATGCAGGCTACGGCCTTGCGGGAAGTATCGAAGAGCTTTCCGATGCCGAATCGCGCGGGAATTTCGACGTGAATGTGTTCGGAACGCTCAATGTGATCCGTGCTGCGATGCCTTACCTGCGTGCGCAGCAGTCGGGCCACATTATGAATGTGTCGTCGATCGGCGGGCTTAATGGCGCTTTCCCGGGTTTCGGGATTTATTGCGCTACCAAATTCGCGGTTTCGGGACTTTCAGAATCCCTTGCGACCGAGGTGGCAGAATTCGGCATTAAAGTCACGGTTGTTGAGCCTGGCTATTTCCGCACCGATTTCCTTACCGCCGGATCATTCGCAACTCCCAAAAATCAGATTGCGGATTATCAAAAGGTGCGGGAATCGCAGGATGCACACCAGCAGCAGATCAACGGTGCTCAGCCCGGTGATCCCGTGAAAGCGGCCGAGGCCATCATCCGCGTTGCTTCGGAGCAAAATCCGCCGGTGCATTTGCTGCTGGGCGAAGATGCTTTCGGGTTGGCACAAGCGAAGATCAATGCACTTTCGACGGAGCTGGAAAATTGGAAGTCAGTTTCGTTGTCTACCAACTTTGACGCCTAGCGGCCTGCGAGCATCCCTGTCCCGACGCTTTTCGTGCGATCATTTCATCTTTTCGTACGAAAACGCGTCGCCTTTCAGCAGCGGATGTTCACCTCTGAGGCCGTCCTGGTCGATTTTGAGGACTATATGCTCAACGAAAATCTCCATGATCCACGGCTCAATGCGGAATTCAAAATAATTATCATCGGACTGCAGCGGAAATGAAGTATAACGTTCCGGTGCGAGTGTGAAGAAGAGGTCGATGCCGGTGGTCTTGGTTTTGGGTGTCCTAAAAACGCCTTCGTGGCTGATCTTGCCATATTTTTCGCCGTCGGCAGTCTTCACGACGGTTTCAAAAAAGGGGAGTACCTGCTCATTGCTATCCACGATTCTGACGGTGACAAAGTCGTCGGATACCGTTTTGCTGGTAACCAGCGCGAAATCGCGTTCAGGTCTGGGGCGGCTGTTAAGGACAATGTTGCCATCCTTAAACGTCCATTTCCCGTTCCCCTGGCGATCCATAGCACCGTAGGAAAAGTAGATTTCGAAAGTACTGTCGGGTTTGAGCAGGATTGCGGAGGCGGTTTCCATGACGCCCTGCAAATGGTATTCGCCCGGAATGGAATCGGTGGTTTGGGCGTAGGCCATACGGCACGAAAGGAGCAGTAGAGAAAGGAGGTAGCGCTTTTGCATCAGGAACGATCGTTAAAAGTGTATAGTCGGCTAAGCCAGCTTCCGCGATGGGCATAGTACTTAGGAAATTTAGCTAAAATCGACCGTTTTACGCTCCGACAAATTATTTTAAGGTCAAAATAATGAGCCTATTAAAAACAATCCGTGCCCTGCCAATCATTTTGGCAGGGCACGGATTATCTGCCGGCAAGCGCTCAATTAGCAAGTAACAGTCCGCTGCTCGACCCACAGGATGATTTCATCTGCGCGCGTTAGTCCCAGTTTGGCGATATCCGAATCGGTATTGCCATCGTAGCTCATCGCCACATGCAGCAGATCGTAGGCGCTGATGAAGTTTTTCAGGGCAGTTTTGTCCATGCCCGACAGCTGCTCCTTATACCATCCTACGTCCTTTCTGCCCTTGGTCTTGTCTCCGAAACATGCGTCCAGGGCAAGAAGCACGCCTGCATATGCGGTGTGGCCCGCCATTTTGACGTACTTAGGGTCGCGATAAAACCGGTTTTCCTTGTTTCCTTTCTCTTTCAAAATAGTCCGCGCATTGTCCAGATAGCGCTTTGCTTCCGAAATCGGGTTTTTGTCTGTCATAGTGATGTGTTTAGGTTTTGGTTAAAACAAAAATACATCTTTCGGAAATCTGTTGCATCGCGGCGCTGGCGGGATCTGGGATTGTGAGCGCGAGCCTGTTGGTGGAATTAATGCGGGTCAATGCATACATTCTGTCGGAACAGCCAGGTTCCGTGATTGCGGTAGTGGAATTAATTTCCGGGAGAAAATAACTATTTTGCCGGATAGAGATACTTTTTTCAGCAAAACGAACGCCGGATAATATACATGCATTTTATCGTAGCCTTCTTTCTCGTCCAATTCGCCCAGCAGGCGATGCAGCATACCGATCAGCGGCCCAAATGGGAGAACTTCTTCAAATATGCACGCTACTACGTGTTTATCCTGCTGGGGGTGTATTACGTGGCCAGGCAACCGGAAATGTTCACTTGGGTATGGAATCTTTCGTTGATCGGACTGCTGGCGATATTTTACAAGGAGGAAGATTTCAGGTCGATCCGCACATTGGTGCAGTCGATCGTGCCGTTTGTGGGCGTGTCGATGCTCAGTGATTTCTTCAAGCTCGTGTTGCCCAAGTTTCATGACGAGTACGACGATTTTTTCGGCATGGCCATTCTCTTCGCCTGGCTTTTCTGCTTTGTGATATGGATTTATGCCAAAAAGCAGCAGAAAGTGCTGGCACAGGAACGCCGCGACAGGATTCGTGACGAAGAAATCGCCCGGGAGCAGCGGCAATCATTGGAATACCTCGTAGCCGAGCGTACCCACGAACTGACGCAGCAGAAAGAAGAATTGCAAAAGGCCATCGAAGAACTGAAAGCCACTCAAAACCAGCTGATCCAGAGTGAAAAAATGGCTTCGCTCGGCGAGCTTACCGCCGGCATCGCGCACGAAATCCAGAATCCTTTGAACTTTGTTAATAATTTCTCCGAAGTGTCCGTGGAGCTTTGCCAGGAGTTGGAGGAGGAGATTGAAAAAACGGGCATTGCAGACGACGATAAGGACTATATCAAGGGCATTATCGCCGATTTGAGCCAAAATCAGCAGAAAATCACGCACCACGGCAAACGCGCCGATTCGATCGTGAAAGGAATGCTGCAACATTCGCGGGTGTCGTCGGGCGAGAAGGAGCCGGTGGAGGTGAATGCGCTCGCGGACGAGTACATGCGCCTCGCTTACCACGGCCTGCGCGCGAAGGACAAGGAGTTCAATGCCGCGCTCGTGACCGATTTTGACCCGACGATCGGAACGGTAAATGTGCTCCCGCAGGATCTGGGCCGCGTTTTTCTCAACCTTTTTACCAATGCTTTCTACGCGGTTTCCGAGAAAAAACGGCGGCTTAGCGAGGCCGGCCAGCTGGGAGATTACAAGCCGGAGGTAAGAATTAGTACCAAAAAATTTGATAATAAGCTCTATATCAGGGTGTCGGATAACGGAACGGGCATGCCGGAGCATGTGAAAGCGAAGATTTTTCAGCCGTTTTTCACCACCAAGCCGACGGGCCAGGGCACCGGTCTGGGCCTCTCGATGAGCTACGACATCATCACCAACGGCCACGGCGGCGTGCTCGAAGTGGACACGGTGGAAGGGGAAAAGACCGAATTCCGCATCACAATTCCCGCTGCCTGATTTTAACCCTACCCGAATATGAAAATACTGGTTGTAGATGACGAGGAAGACGTCAAGTCGCTTTTTGAACAAAAATTCCGCCGGGAGATCCGCGGCGGGCAGTTCGAATTTTCCTTCGCTTTTTCCGGCGAGGAAGCATTGGAATACATGCAAAATCACCCTTCCGAAGTGGTGATGATCCTTTCGGACATTAATATGCCCGGCATGAGCGGGATCGAGCTGCTCAAACGCATCCGCACCGACCACCCCTCGGCGCCCCCGCAAGTGATGATGATCACCGCTTACGGCGATGCCGCCAACCACGACCAGGCCATGCAGCTCGGCGCGGACGATTTCCTGACCAAACCGGTCAATTTTAACGAACTGAAAGAGAAACTGCTCCTGTTATGAAAGCCAAAATTCTCGTAGTGGACGACGAGGCCGACCTGCAACTGCTCATTAAGCAGAAGTTCAGGCGGCAAATCCGCGAGCAGCAATACGAATTTGTGTTTGCTGAGAACGGCCTGCAAGCGCTGGAAGTGCTGGCGGAGCATCCCGATGTGGATATGGTTTTGAGCGACATTAATATGCCCGAAATGGATGGGCTGACGCTCCTTGTGCGGCTCGGCGAAATGAGCCCGCTGCTGAAATCCGTTATCGTATCGGCATATGGCGATATGGACAATATCCGCACCGCCATGAACCGGGGCGCCTTCGATTTTCTGACCAAACCCATTGATTTCCGCGATTTGGAGGTCACGATGGAGAAAACGCTCCAATACGTGGCGCAGCTGAAAGACACATTGAAGGCGGTGCGGGAAAACGATATTCTGCGCATGTATGTGGATGCTTCGGTGCTGCAATTTATGACGCAGGAAACGTTCGAAAAGTCGCTGATGACGAGCGAAACCATTGAAGGAACGGTCGTTTTTATGGATATGTGCGGTTTTACGGCCATTTCGGAGAAGGAACAGCCGGACCGTGTGGTGAAGCTGATCAACAAGTATTTCGATGTGATGGTGAAGGAAATCATCGCGCAGGGCGGGCACGTGGATAAGTTTATGGGCGACGCCGTCATGGCGGTTTTCCGCGGCGAATACCACCTCGACCGCGCGGTGGAATGTTCGCTGGCCGTTCGCAACCATATCAATGGATTTAAAGAAGAACTTTCGGATAATTCGGGCTACCATCCCAAGGTTTCGATCGGCATTAATTCCGGAGAAATGGTGTCGGGGAATATTGGTTCGGCGGCGCTGAAACGGCTGGATTACACGGTGATCGGCGATGTGGTGAATGTGGCGCAGCGACTGCAATCCATTGCCAAACCGGGGCAGGTAGTGGTGCCGGATTCTGCCTACGAAAAGCTGAAAGAGGCATTTAAATGCACCCAGGTAGGCGAAGTGAACCTCAAAAACAAATCCAACCCGGTGCTGATCTACGAAGTGATCGAATAGCCATGCGAATCGAAAAGGCTGAACAATATGTGCTCGGGCAGCTCGAAAGCCGGCTGGACCGCACGCTTTTTTACCACGGCATCCATCACACGCTCGATGTCGTAGCGGCATCGGCGGAAATCGCGGCGTTGGAAGGGATAACCGACAGTGAATCGCTCGCATTGCTGCGTACGGCTGCATTGTACCACGATAGCGGCTTTCTGACCGCCTACCAGGGCCACGAGGAGGCCGGATGCGCGCTTGCACGCGAGGTGCTGGCGGATTTTGGCTACAATGCCAGGCAAATTGAAACCATCTGCGGGATGATTATGGCTACAAAAATCCCGCAAAGCCCCCAAAACACGCTGGAAAAGATCATTTGCGACGCCGACCTGGATTACCTCGGGCGTGCCGATTTTGAAGCCATTGCCGCCACTTTATTTGAGGAATTGAAAGTGCGGGATATGGTGGAGGACATTCCTGCGTGGGACGCGGTGCAGGTGAAGTTCCTGGAAGCGCATTCCTACTGGACGGCTTCGCAGCAAAAGCGCCGGGATGCCGCTAAGCAGCGACATCTCCAACACCTCAAAAACAGCCCCAGGGCCTTATAGCTGGCGCATTTTCTCATTCTGCACGCGGATGCGCTGGCACAGAATGCGGAGCACATTGCGCAGGATTTCGTCGCGTTCTTCCATCAGTTCAAAGAAATCTTCCTGGTCGATGCGGAACACAAGCGAGTCGGTTTCGGCGACGGTCGTGGCGGAACGCGGCTCGGTATCGAGCAATGAGAGCTCCCCGAAAATCTCGCCCTTGTCGAATAATGCAAGCTGTTTCGGGCCGTCGTAAATGCCTACCTGGCCGGTGTAAATGATGTACATCGAGTCGCCGAGGTCGCCTTTTGCAAATATTTCCTGCCCGTCGGTGTACGTAATTTCCTTCATAATCGGGGCGATGGAGCTGAGCACGTTCTCGGGCGTCTGTGCGAAAAGCTGGGTGTTTTTAAGGACAATCACCCTTTCCATTTCGGAAATCTGCTGGGTAGGTTCGGCGTGTTTCATAGGGATTCGAAGCGTAAATTTAAGATCGGGCCGCTGGGCCAGGGCTGCATATTTTTGAGATACTGCCTCACGAACCAGGCGGGACGAGTGGTTCGCCAGTTTCTCGAGATGCACGAGGTCGGCCTCGGCCGCGTCGCATCTGCCCACGGCGAGCGCGATGGTCCACGTCGTGAATGCCCGTTCTTCCTGGGAAAGGATCATCGTGATCAGCGAGAGCCCCGGTTCCACATTGCCCATGTACTGGCGCAGCGCGTCGCGCTTTTTCTGAATGGAGATGTTTTCAAACAATGCATGCAGCGACGGGTACAGCATCCGCGGCAAAAGGCTTTCGATCAGTTCGAGGGAATTGGCCCGTTTCTCCTTGCTCGCCTGCCGGATTCCCTTCCACGCGCTCTGCACAGCTTCCTTGTCATACTGCATCATGAACAGGTAAAACAGCCGTTGCGCCGTCAGTTGCAGCTCATATTCCAATGCATTGTTCCAGCTGATATCGGTTTCGCTGGCGTCCATTCCGTTGAGCAACTGGCCTGCATGGATAAGCTCTTTTTCCACAAACTCGGGAATAAGCGTTTGATAGTCAGTTATTAATGTGTATTGACTCAGCACCTTTAGCGCCGCAATATGGGTGTAACTATCAATATTTTCTGTATTAATTGATAGTTTATTATGGTAGATATTTTTAATAAGGTTAAAAAGTATTTGCAATACAAATTCATGTTTGCCCTTTTCAGCACTTTTAATGAATGTTCGGATGCGCTCGCCGGTGGAATCTTCCTGTAACCAACCCTCGATAATGCGGATGCCGAGGTCGCCTGAATGGATGAGCGCCTGGATCGTCGAGGGGGTTAATGTGCCGGTGAGGACCAGGCGCAGGTCGCGCAGCAGGGCAGGGGAACCCACCGTGGCGGCTACTTCGATGGCGTAGTTGCGTACACGCTGCGAGCCGTTTTGAATGCAGCTTTTGAGCAGATTTTCGTAGGAATTGACACCCGTTACTTTCAGGCAGTCGAGCGCGGCGAGCTGGTGGCTTTCCTGCTCGGAGCCGAAAAGGCGTTGCAAAGTACCGTGGATCAGCGGCAATGCTTTCCCGGCTTCCCAGCAGCCGATGATCGTGCCTTTCACAATGTCGAGGTCGCTGTGGGCCAGGAAATGGGCCGTTTGCTCGTCGTTCAGGCGTCCGTTCGCACAGGCCAGGCGCACGGCGAGTACCTGGCAGGCCGCGTCGGGTTCTTCCTCGATGTACTGGATGAATGCATCCGAAAGCTCGGGCTTTTCGAGGGTCGAGAGCGTCTGCAACGTCTTTAACCTTACCTGCACGAACGGGCTTTCCAGCAGCTCGTCGGCGTGCTTACGGAAGAGCGAAACTTTGTTCCGCGCGAGCCAGTCGATCGCATTCAGCACTTCTTCCTTGCGGTCGCTTTGGAGGTTTTCGGTGATGATCGGCAATGCTTCGGCAGGGGATGCCATTTCGCCGCTGCGGATGAATCGCTTGCTGATCGCCGATTTGAGCTCCTGCATATAATGGCGGTAGGTTTTGCGGAATACAACCAATGCGCCGAGCGCAAAAAGCAGGGATAGGTCGAATGTGAGGCTAATGTCGCTCCATTGCTGCGTGTAAATGACCCAGAGCATCGCGCCGGCAATGAGCATACCCAGCGGCTCAAAAAGTCCTTTCGCCAGCGTGTGGCCCTTTAAACGCGTTTTGGTGGAAAGCGGTTGGAACAACACTAGGAAAACCGGGTCGAAAATGGTCCTTCTCACGAGCTCGAAAAGCAAATAGGCAATGCAGTAATAGGCCAGCAGCGAAGGCTCGTCTTTCCGGAAATACGACGATACCAGCAAGCCGAGCGAGATCGCGATCGTCGTGAGCGGCAGCAGGTATAAGGTAAGTTTAATGCCGAACCGCTCCACAGTTTTGCTCGAAAACAGCATTTTAACAAACGTCGAAATCACATAGGTGAGCGTGAGCAGCGAACCCACGAATACGATCACATCGTGCTGACTATGGAATTTGTATTTGACATTCACAAAGAAATGGTACTCGATCCACGTCGCCGTCGCGGCAATGGCCACCATTCCAATGCAAAGCGACGTGAGCAGCTTATTGCCGCCGAAATATTTCTGAATAATGCGCGAATCCGATTCCGTTGTCCGCGTGCGGGCGTGGTGCGGGTTGGGAATGTCGGTATGGCGGAAGGTGAGGATTTGTGTGTAGAATGCCAATGCAAAGAAGACCAGCGAGATAGCCAGCAAAATAGTCAGCACCGACGGCGAATGGATCAGCACCGTGAGCACAGCACCCAGCGCTTTGGCAGGCATATCGCCCGAGCCGATCACGCTGAACAGCCTTTTGCTTTGGCGTACATCAAAAACCAATGCAGATAACCCCCAGAATTCCAGGTTGATGAGCAGGTAGATGACGCGGTAACCCACCATCACGGCAATGGCCGTAGCCACGCCGTGGCCCACCAGCAGCAGGCCCATGACCACCACTACCATGAACAACGCCGAAAGCATCGTCCCGAGGCTCAGCTTTTTCAATAAAAGGTGATGTTCGAAATGCTCGTAAATCTTGCCCGAAACCATCACGGCCAGCGCGGCGGCGATGTAGGCAAGCGGGAGCGAGTATTCAGGGTGGTTTTCGAGGAGCAGTACATTGGCGGAGACGTACACCAGCGTGGTACCGACATTCGTGAAGAAGTTATGAAAGAAAAAAAGGATCGTTTGCGGGTTAATGGACTTCGTGAAGCGGTTTTGGCTTAGAAATGGGATCATAGAGTTGGAATGCTAGCGTCGCTACTGTAAAATAAACACTTATTATTCCTTTTAAAAACCCATGGGGGTCGATGATGCGTCAAATAGCATTAAAGTGGCACTTAGTTGTCTGCCTGAGCGAAGTCGAAGGCCAAATGCGCTTTGCAGATGATGTTTCGACTCCGCTCAACATGACAGCGAAGGTGCGTTTGGCCGTAAGTTACGGACCCTCAGCCGCGTATGATCAGCACGGAAGGAGAGTTGGAAAGCCACACGCTGTGCGATTCCACCGCTTTGATCCAGCTTTCAAGGGAGATCACCATCAGGTCCTGGCTTTGTAAAAAGTCCTTTTCGAGCACGTTTTCATAAAGCAGCGTCACATTTTCGGGCGATTTTGTTTGCAATGCATGCAATGCTTCGCCGGTTTCGACGTGCTGGCTTACCGTTTGCGACGGGTCCATGATCGTCATCTGCAACCCGCTCACGTCGGTGAGCCGCTCGGCGAACGGCAGCAGCCGGCGATCCTCCGGTGTGAAAAGCGGCATGAAAACGTGCCTTACCTGTTCCAGGTTCTTCTCGATCAGAATGCCCACGGGCACTTTTACCGACCGGATAATGTGCGTCGTGCGCTCATCGAACACATCGGCGTGGAAGAGCTTTTCCTTGCCGGTAATGGTATCGAAAAGCCGCTCGCGGCTGACGAATTTGGAGGTAAAACCTAATATTTTACCCAAAAATGTACCCTCAAATACCGACCTGCCGATACCGATCATGAGCATATCGAACTCGCCTTCGTTTGCGGTTTCGATGATGTCGTGTTCAATGCTTTGGGAGGGCTTGAAAAGCGACGTGAAACGGGTGTTGAGCGCATGCGCCTCTTCGTTGATCGGCCGGAAGGTTTCGTACTGGTATTCTTCGGTATTGACCTGGTTGAGGTAGCTGCTCGGCGACAAATGCAGTGCGGTAATGCTCTGTTCATCGGGCTGCCTGGGGGCGAGCTTTTCGGCCAGGCGCAGCATTTTGCGGCCGCCCTGCGGGCTTGCGAAGGCGATGAGGATGGAAAAGCGCGACGGCTCGTGTACCGGATGCAGATCTTCCTTCGGGGCGGGCAGGAATTTGTCGATCAGGTCGAGCGCGGGGCCTGTCATACAGGTAGTTGCGAGTGCCATGATCACCATCATGGTGAAGATTTCGGGTGAAAGTACGCCGATGTCGTAGCCGATATTGAGCACCACCAGCTCCACCAGGCCGCGGGTGTTCATGAGCGATCCGATGATGAGACTGTCGCGCCAGGATTGTTTCACAAACAATGCCGCAATGGCGCTCCCGAAGAACTTGCCTACCACCGCCGCCGCAATGATCAGCCCGGTGACGTACCACAAATGCGGGTCGTTGAGCAGGCCGATCTGGGTCCTTAAACCGGTGAACACGAAGAATAGGGGCAATAGCAGTACCAGTGAAACGTCCTCCACTTTTTCGATAAAAATATTCCGGAAACGCTGGTTGGCCGGCATGATCACGCCCGCCATAAACGCCCCGAACAGTGCGTGAATGCCGATTATCTCGGTGAGGTAGGACGATACGAGCAGGACGACGAAAAACAGCGCCACAACCGGTTTCGTGAGGCCCTCACGGTAGGCATAATGGTCGCCGATGCGTTTCAGCATGGGTTTCACCACCTGCAACATCAATAATACATAAGCCGCGGAGAGGATGATCGTGTAGATAGCGCTCACAAATTCGCCCGCTTTCACGATCGCGATCACCGCTGCGAGGATACACCAGGCGGTAACGTCGTCGGTGGCGGCGCAGGTGATCACCATCATGCCCAGGCGCGTGCGGGAGAGCCCGCGCTCCTGCACAATGCGTGCAAGAACGGGAAATGCCGTGATACTCAATGCGATACCGGTGAAAAGAGCAAACGAAAGGAAGTTGATGCCTTCCGGGGCAAAATCGGTGTACATGTATAATGCGAGGCCTACGCCCAGCGCAAACGGGAGGATAATGCTGGCGTGGCTGATCACGATCGCTTCCTGCGCTTTCGTTTTCAGTACTTTCAAATCCAGCTCCATGCCGATGATGAACATGAACAGAATAAGCCCTACCTGACTGAGAAACTGTAAGTTACTGAGCGAGATTTGCGGAAATATGAATGCCGAGAGCTCCGGGTAGAACATGCCGAGCACCGACGGCCCGAGAAAAATCCCTGCTGCGATTTCGCCGATAACGGTAGGCTGGCCGATAAGCTTGCAGATCCAGCCGAAGATGCGGGCCACGATGATGATGGTAACGATTTGGGCGAGGAGCGTGGCGAGCGGGTGGGTGAGGTTGTGCCCGAAGGTGTCAGTAAATTGCTCCCAGGAAGAAGTGTTTGGTGCTTTTTGAGTGATTTGGCCGGCTTTTTCGAGGAATGTGCCCTGTCGGATAAAGAAGTAAAGCAGGGCCGCGAAAATACCGATGGTAATGCAGTAAAAGAGTACGTTGCGAATGTTCTTCATCAGTACAATTGAGAGTGAAGCGCGCAAAATACTGAAATAAGCGGAAAGATGGTAGGACATTACGCCCTACCATCTTCCGGTTACTTAGCTCCACAGGCGGTCGTGCGAGCGTTTATCGTTCCAGTCGGGCGTCGGCGCGAAGAACGATTTGTCTTTCGGATGCAGGTGCTTTTTCACCTCCTCCTCGTTCAGCTCGATGCCCAGGCCCGGCGCTTCCAGCGGCACCACGGCATAGCCCTTGTCGATGAGCTTGCGGCCGTCGGTGGTTTTCACCAGGCTTTCCCACCACGGCACGTCCACCGAATGGTGTTCCAATGCGAGGAAGTTCTGCGTGGCTGCTGCGCAATGCACATTGGCCATGAAGCTCACCGGCGTGCCCGCGAAGTGCATCGCCATCGCAATGCCGTGGTCCTCGGCGTAGTCGCCAATGCGTTTCGTTTCCAGCAAGCCGCCCGACGATGCCAGGTCAGGGTGCACAATGTCCACCGCGCGCTGCTCGATCAATGCCTTGAAACCCTCTTTGAGGTAAATGTCCTCGCCGGTGAGGGTAGGTGTTTCCAATGCGTCCGAAATGGTTTTCCATTGGTCGGTATATTCCCAGGGCACCATGTCCTCGAACCACGCCAGGCGATATTTGTCGAGCGCTTTTCCGAGGCGGATACCGTTGTTGAGGTCAAAGTGGCCGTAGTGGTCGGAAGAAAGCGGAATTTCGTAGCCGATCACGCTGCGCACGTCTTCTACAACTTTCGCCATTTCATCGAGGCCTTTCGGCGTGATCTGGATTGCGGTGAAAGGGTGTTTGGTGTTGGCATAGGAATGGTAATCGCCCGCCCATTGCGAGAAGCCGCCGCCCCAGAACTTGTTGTTCACGACACCGCCTTCGCTATTACGCAGCATACCGATCGAAATATCCATTTTGAGCCAGGTATAGCCCTGATCCTGCGTACGGAATTTGATTTTTTGCTTAAACTCATTGATGTCGTTCGACTCCGGCGTATCCGCGTACAAACGCACTTTATCGCGGTAGCGACCGCCGAGCAGCTGCCAGCAGGGCACGCCGTAGGCTTTGCCGCAAAGGTCCCAAAGCGCCATTTCTACCCCGCAAACGCCCCCAGCCTGGCGACCGTGGTAGCCAAACTGCTTGATCGATTTGAACAGCTGCTCCACATTGCATGGATTTTGTCCCAGCAAATGGCTTTTCAAAAACAATGCATACCGCTCGTCGGCACCGTCGCGCACCTCGCCCAGGCCGTAAATGCCCTGGTTGGTGTCGATGCGGATAATGGGCGTACGACCTACATTCTGGACGATGCAATACCGCAAATCGGTGATTTTCAATTCCGAAGGCTTCGAAGCACGGCTCACCTTGGACGTTGCCTGCGCAATGGTATCCTCGGTTGACATCGACATAAAACCGCCTAACGCAATACCGCCCACGGCCGTTTTGCGCAGGAAGTTCCGGCGGCTGTCTTTGGTGGATGGGTTCGCGATTTCCGCTGCTGCCGCCGCTTTTTCGGCTGTTTCTACTTGTTTGTTTGAATCGATGATTTGTTTTAAGATGTTTTTCATAGTTCTTAGTTTTACTTCGGCTTTCGGCTGTCGTACTTCGGCTTTTCTTTCTGTTGCAGACAAAAGCCGATAGCCGACTGCCGACAGCCGACGGCCATCAATAATTTCTTTCCTTCAAATAATCATCCAACTCCTTCTTCGTCATCGGCAGTTTGCCGGGGTAGTTGTTGACCCAGTTCAAAAAGTCCTTCTGGATTGCTTCGGACCATTTGGTGTCCACTTCGCCGGGCGTGTATTTGCCTTCGCGGAGGCGCAGATGGCCGAATTCGTCGCGCAGGGCGGTTACTTCCGACGTGAGCACCAGTTCTTCCACCAGATGTGCCGGAATGAAGATCGTACCGTACTTTTTGGCCAGCACGATATCGCCCGGGAGCACCACCGCCCGGCCAATGCGGATCGGCGTGTTGATGTTCGTGAGCATCATTTGCTGGATGTACGACGGGTCCTGGCCTTTCATCCAGGCATTGAAGCCCTTGATCTCGCTCAGGCCTTCCACATCGCGCACGGAGCCGTAAAAGATCACCCCTCGCTTGGATTTGGCGTAAATGGAGTTGCCCAGGTTGTCGCCGATGAGCGTGCCGTCCGCGATTTTGCCGTAGCCGTCGGCCACGTACACATCGCCTTCTTTGAGCACGTCGATGGGCCAGGAGTTGGTGCCGCCGGTTTGCACGCGGCCTTCTTTCTTACCGGTCTCCTTCACGAGATCCTGCAAATCGGGGCGGGAGGGCATGTATTGCGCCGTTACCACGCGGCCGGTCATGGTGCTGTCGTTGTGGATGAGCTGCCATTCGCCTTCGTACTGGTTGTGGTAGCCTTTGTTGCGCAGCACGCCCCATGCCTCTTCCATCGAAATGTTTTTCAGGCGGGCCAGGATCGCGTCGGACACCTTCGGACGGCCGTCGGGCATCCGTTCGCCTTTCCAGGCCGAGGTGTAGGCTTTGATCTGGTCAGGAGTGGGGGAGATCGCCTGTGCGTGGGAAGCGACGCTTCCCAGCACAAACGCTCCCGCAAGCAAGGTTTGTTTAAGCATAAAAGAACAATTAAGGGTTGGTAATAGTTATTATTTGTCCCAGAAAACGGGTGTTCCCAGCTCGTCGGGGCCCATGCGTGCGATGGCCGCGAGGTAGTTGGCCTCGTTCACGGAGCGTTCGCGGACGGGGTACACCAATCTTCTGATGAAGTCTTTCACCGACGGGTCTTTGCCGGGATAGGTATTTACGGGCAGTGTTGGAAAGCCGCTTCTGCGGAAGTTTGCCCAGGCCTCGGAGCCGTTCAGGAAGGATGAAACCCAGTACTGCTCGTTGATCTGCTGCAATGCTTTGGCAGGCACAAACGGGTTGGCCGTCAGAAACGCGTCCTGGCTGGCGGCCGGAATGGTTGCAAGCACGTCGTAGGTCGCCATCTGGTTCATGTGTGCACGCACGCCGGCTTCGTACAATTCCTTCACGTTACCCGTTGCCCAGCCGCGTTGTACGGCTTCCGCGAGCAGCAGGCTGGTTTGCGAATAGGTGATGAAAAACTCCGGCGCGTCGATTTTACCCAGCGTGCGGCGGTTGATCTGCGAATATTTGAATGCAGAACCGATTTTACCCGGGAAGCCCGGCGCATTGGCGATCGTCGACTCGTTGTAGCCGTACGGCATGCCTTCCTGGTCGGCCGGGGTCGTATTTTCCGCGCCGGCAGTCGCGATAGGGTTGCCGGGTGTTTCATACTTCACCGCGATCACGCGCAAACGCGGGTCGGCAGTCGTTTTCAGGAAATCCACGAATGCTTTGCCGAGGTACACATTACCGCGCTCGGTGCCCTGGAAATAGTTGGCCAGCGGATGGTTGAACGTGCTGTTAAAGGCGATCAGGGCATTGTCGGCATTGGAGCTTTGCAGGCCGCCGTTCGCGGGGTCCACCGCGATGGCTACATATTGCTTCGCTTTGGCCTCGTCGATTTTGGAATAACGCATGGCAGCGCGGAGCAGCAGCGAGTTGCCCAGCTTTTTCCATTGCGCAATATTCCCTTTGAAAAACAAATCACCCGCTTCTATCGACTTGGAGGCGTCCAGCGCCTTGGTGCCTTCCTGCAATTCTTTCAGGATGTCGTCGTAAATGAGCTTCTGGTCGTCGTATTTAGGCAGGTTAATGCCTTCCAGAAACGCCTTTCCTGCTTCGAAATACGGCACATCGCCATAGGTATCTACCAAAACCATAAATACATAGGCTTTCCAGATGCGCGACATGTTGTACAGGTTACTGCGCGCCGGATTGTCTTTGGTCTGGGAAATAACCGTGGTCAGCAGGTTCACAGGACCGTTTTGCAGGTACAGCGAGTTGAAATTCGCATTCGAATTGGGGTCAGAAACCGCATTGTGGTTCCCGCCTTCGAGTACACCGGTGTAAGGCGTGTTGATCTGCTGCACGATCTGCAACTGGTAGTTCTGCGTCGCAATGGCCGAAGTGAATTCGGCATTCGAAAACAGGTAGATCGGATCGACGCTCGTCGCGAGCACCGGGTTTTTGTTTACTTCCTCGAAGCCGCTGTCGCAGGCGTTGGCGCCCATGAGCATGGTAAGAGCGGCGGCGTATATGAATATTCGTTTCATGTTCAAATTTTCAATGATTGAATGATTGAATGAGTGAATGAGTGAATGAGTGAATGAGTGAATGAGTGAATGAGTGAATGGGGTCGCCGGAGCGATGAGTGATTGTTTCCTCCAATCCTCCTTTCCTCCTTCGTCATAATTTCACGTTCAAATTGATACCGTAACTTCTCGTTGTTGGGAGCGTGTGCGTTTCGATGCCTTGGAGGTTGTCGGAGGCGGATACGGCTGCTTCGGGGTCGAGGTTGTCGAGGTATTTCTTGATCATCAGCACGTTGTTGCACATCAGGGATACGCTCAGGCCTTTGATGAAGGTGTTGTCACGTACAAAACGCGAGAGGTCGTAGCTTACCGACAGGTTTCTCCATCTTACGAATGCACCGTTGTACACAAATGGCGCTGCAAGGTTGGTGCTGCGGTATTGGGTGTAAAACTGCTGTGCTTCTACGCGGGTCGTGTTTGGTGTTCCTTCCGCCGTAACGCCGTCCAGCAGCACACCGCCTTCGCGGCCTACGAGCGATGGTTTGGAAATACCCTCGCGCAGGAAGTTCAGGTTCGAGTTCGAGAGGATTTTGTTGCCCGCCTTAAAGTCGATTTGCGTGCCGATGCGGATGCCTTTTACATTGATCGTGTTCACCCACGCGCCCACCCAGGTAGGGATTGCGCTGCCGAATGTGGTGAGATTACCCTGCTGGAACAACCCGCCCGAAGTGACAATGCGGCCTTGTGCGTCTCTTCTGTAATCAAATCCGCGGAGGGAGGCCAGCGGCTTGCCCACTTCATGTGAAACGATACCGAAAAACTCACCCTGGCCCACGTCGAAGCGATCCTGGCGCTCAGCCAGCTCGATTACCTTGCTCTTGTTGTAGCTTCCGTTGAAGCTCGTTTCCCAGGTGAAATTATCGTTGCGCACTGGCACGATGGTCAGCAAGAATTCGATACCCTGGTTACGCAGCTTGCCCACGTTCACTTTAGTCTGGCTGAAACCCGAGGTGTTTGAAATATCGACATTCAGGATTTCGTCGACGGTGTTTTTGCGGTAAACCGAAAGGTCGAGGTTCAGGCGGCTGTCGAAAGTCTTCAATTCCAGACCCAATTCCGTTTCCTTCACTTTCAATGGCCGCAGGTTTGCATTAGGAGCCACGGTAGAAGGCAGGTTACCCAATGCAGTTCCGTTGAACGGGTTGGCATTGATTCCATAATAGAGGTTGTTCGAATAAGGATCGGTATCACCACCCACTTCCGCATAGGCAGCGCGCAGCTTGCCGTAAGTAAGCCATTCAGGCGTATTGTTGAATGCCTGGCTGAACACGAAGCTACCGCTTACGGATGGATACAAGTAGCTGTTAGACTGCGGGTTCAATGTCGAGAACCAGTCGTTGCGGCCGGTTACATTCAGGAAGAGGAAGTTTTTCCAGGAAAACTCCGCCGATCCGTAAATGGAATTGACCTTTTTCTTGCCATAGCTGTAATTCGGGTTCTTGATCTGGCCGTTGGCGATCGTGTAGAGGTCGCGCACGTAGAAATTGGTGACGGCGGTGGACACGTTGTCGTTCACCTGCAACATCTGGTTGCCGCCCAATGTAAGGTCAATGCCGAAATCGCCGAACGACTTATTCGCGCCGATGAGAATGTCGATGTTACGCTCGCGGAACGTGGCCACATCCTGGTAGTAGTAACCATTGAAACCCGTCGCGACGGCGCCGATCGAGCGCGTTCCTGTCGGGCGGTTGTAGTTGTACGGACGCGTGTAGTAATCCTGCCCGATGCGGCCTTGCACGAACAGCCAGTCGGTAAAATCGTAGCGCACGGAAGTGTTACCGAAAATCCGGTCGCGGCGCACGTTTTCGAAGCGGTCGTAAGCTACCCAGTAGGGGTTATTCCGGTTGGTGAAACGCGCCAGGGGCATTTCGTTGCCGTTGGCATCCTTGCGGTTTTTGAGCCAGTCGGTATCAATGCTCGTCGCCAGGGTGTAAATGGTCGTGTTCGCATTCATATCCTGGATACCGATTTGCGGCGGGTTCTTGTTGTACTCGTTGGAATAGTTCGCGTTCAGCTGCGCAGACAGCTTTTTCGTAAACTTATAGTTCAGGCCAAGGTTAAAAATCCTTTTGTGGTAAGCCGAGTTGGGCATGATCGCATTGGCGTCGGTATTGGCAAATGAGAGGCGGAAATTGCCTTTTTCATTGCCGCCTGATAATGCAACTGAATTGGTAAAACTCGTTCCGGTGCGGTAAAACTTCTTGATACGGTCCTTGTGGGCAACGTAAGGCTGCGTGCTGCCGTCGAACTGCGGCGTAGGCTGGCCGTCCAGCCGCTCGCCAAATGCGAAAACTCCGGAGCTTTGCGCTTCGGCCACGCTGGTAGGGCGTTTTCCAAATTCCCCCTGACCGTACTCGTATTGAAAATCCGTATAATCCAATGCTTCCTGTGCCTGGAAATTCGAGTTCAGCTCCACGCCGATGCCGGTGGTTTTGCTGCCGCTTTTGGTGGTAATGATAATCGCACCATCCTTCGCCCGGAAGCCATACAATGCGGCCGCCGCAGCGCCTTTCAGCACGGTCATCGACTCGATATCGTCCTGGTTAATGCTTTGCAAGCCATCGCCCGCATCGGATGAGCCGCCGGTGGGGTTACCCGTGCCATTTCCCTGCGAACCACCTGCCGAAACGCTGCTGTTGTTGATCGGAATGCCGTTTACAATGATCAAAGGGGAGTTATTACCACCAAAAGACGACTGGCCGCGGATACGGATTTTGGTAGAACCACCCGGACCGCTCGCCGGCGGTGTCACATTCAAACCTGCCACTTTTCCCTGCAAGCTGTTACCGAGGTTGGTAGTCCGGTTGGTCGTCAGTTCTTCGGTATTCACGGTGGCGGTTGAGTAGCCGAGTTTTTTGGCATCGCGCTTGATACCCAGCGCGGTAACTACCACCATTTCCAGGTTGCGCACGTCGGGCGTCATCGAAATGTCGTAGTTCGTCTGATTTCCGAGCGGTATTTCCTGTGGCGTGTAGCCTACGTACGAGAACACCAGTGTGCCGCCCGCATCGGGAACGCTCAGCTGGAACGCTCCTTCGGAGTCGGTAGCCGTGCCTGCTTTGGTATCTTTCACAACAATGCTCACGCCGGGTAGGGGAATGCCTTTTTCGTCGGTCACTTTTCCGGTGATATTGCGGTCGATGCTGCTTTGGTTCCGGATCGTTTCGGGTAGTGCGCTGCCAGGTTCGCCGGGGTTTTTGATGAGCACAACCTGCCTGCCGTCAATCTTATACGTAATGTTGGCCGGTTTAAAAAGATCGTCGAGAATATCGCCCAGCGGCTTGTCCACCGCATTGAGCGACACCTTGCGCTGCGTTTTGATCAGCGACGAACTGTATGTGAAACGGAGCTGTGTGAGCTTGTTCAGTTTGGTCAGTACCGTCTTCATTTCCAGGTTGCTAACCTGGATTGTGATCTTCTGATTCAGAATATCCTGTGCCCCAACGGTGCCTGCTGCGGATACAGTGGCAAAGATTAAGGCAATTAATAATTGGTAAAGTGATATTCTCATAGCCCTGTAAAGTAGCCGGGATAGATGTCGGTGTTTTTTCATACTTTTGAAAGTTTTGTTCAGAATTGAAATGAAGGGACAAAATGCTCCTGTACCGCCTCAGATTCCAGTCTTGGCGGGGGGAGTCGCAGGGCCGGTGATGGCGCAATCATCACTGGCTCTTTATCATTCAAAGTGTAAGCAGAGTTACGGGTATGTCATAGGCAAATTTGGGATTGATGGTAGCTGATTTTAGTCCTGAAAAGGGTTTAGATTTTTTGTAAAAAGCTGTGTTAGAGCCACTCAATTACAACCTTTGGAACTGATCACAACGCGACCATTCTCCATATCATAGCCGGCGCCGATGGCCTGGCATATCGCATTCAATCGTTGTTTCAGGTTTTCTTCCCCAAACTGCGCGCTAATCATGCAGTTGGAAAGCGTTTCGGCGTGATACACAATCGTGATCCCGTAAGCTTTCGCCAGTGCTTCGAAGGCGTCGGACACCGGTTTATCGTCAAAAACCTGGTCTTTCAGCACCGCCGATTCGGCCAGGAGCACCGGGTTGGCTTTCGCCGCTTTTTCGAGTTTGTTATCCTTGCGGTTATAAATCACCTGCTGGTTTGGGTTCAGGATCACGCCCGCCACCGTATTACCGCCGTGGTGCGTCTCATAGTCTTTCTTCGGAAACACCGACACGCGCCCTGTTTTCACGGCCACCATTTCGGTATTATCCCCTTCGAACGCCTTCACGCGGAAGCTCGTCCCGAGGACTTTCGTCACCGTTTCATTGGTGTACACCAGGAAAGGCTGCTGCGGGTTCCTGGCGACGTCAAAAAACGCCTCACCGGTGAGGTACACACGGCGCTCGCGCCCGGCGAACTGGCGCGGGTACCGGATGCTGCTGCCTTTGGCGAGCGTCGCCACGCTGTTGTCGCTCAGGAGCACGGTCGTTTCCAGTTCGGTCCGGTTGGTTTGGGTCAGCATTTCCAAAGCAATCTGCTGCGCATTCACGGTGCTCTTCACCGTGCTGTGATTGGTGTAATACAGCCAGCTCAGTCCGCCTGTCAGCAGCAACACCGCGGCGGCGCGCCACGCAGCGCGCTGGTAAAATGGCACCGGACCTTCCGCCTTGCGCTCCTCGGCCATACGGGTAATCTCCGCGATCTCATGGCGCACCATATCATCGGAAAGCTCATCCTTGTAAATGTCATGCACTGCAAGCACAAGCTCCCGCGCCCGCGTCACCACGCCGGCATGGTCGGGATTTTTGAGCAGCCACTGCTGCCAGTGACGGTCGAGTTCCGGTGTGGGCGCCATCACCCAGCAGCGAAACGATTCATCCGTCGCCAGTTCCTCCACGGTAAAAATTCGGTATGAGCTCATTGGTCAATCAAAAGCATGGCGTACAGGACATTGGAAGGTCCTTTGAATACTTATGTCAGTTTTAGCGGCCGGGATAACCAAAAAAGTCAAAAAAAATTTTGAAAAGTTATATGGTGGGAGGAAAGGAGGATGGAGGAGTGGTGTTTTGGATGGATGGGAAATTTAGAACAACGTTAAGAAAGGAGCGACTTTGGGCTATTAATACCAAATGTTTAATATGGTGTAAATGTATTTAAAGTTATAAATGTATAATAAGATAGTAGTTATTAATAATACAAAAAGTATTTAGCGTTTGCGATTGTTTAGCCATGTAATATTGTTAGAAATCAGGGTGTAGCTATCTAACAGACGCTGTCATGGGCAACGACACTTCGGTTGCAGTGGGTTGTTGTTACATGCCCAGGGGCATTCCGGGAATTGATGTGGACTCTTGCTACCGATATTTCATGCCTGACGGCATTGGGGTAAGTAGTTGTGAGGGTGATCGGGTAGGGGTGTGCCGCGGACGTGGAGCGTCTTCCTCTTTATACAAATGGTGGGAAAGCGAGATGGGGCGGCTCTGTCGGAGCCTATGATAACATTACCAGCAACACCCAAAAAAACTCCGCAGGTGCCCAGATTTCCTTGATCTCTTTCAATGTCCGGTAAAGCAGGTTAGAGACGCTCTGGCGGCCGAGGCCCATGACGCTGGCGATGTCTTCGTTGTCGAGGTTTTGGTAGAAGCGCAGGTAAATGATTTCCTGCTGCCTTTTGGAAAGGAGCGAGATGATGTGTTTGAGGTGGCCGTTCTGAAAACGGATTTGCTCGTCTTCGATGATATTCGTTTCGATGGACGGGTCGGATGGGTCGGTGTCGAAAAGCGCTGCCTGCGGCTCGTGGAAACGTTTCAGGCGGATGCTCTCTTTGATGAGTTTGTGACGGAGCGCTTTGAGCAGGTAGGATTTGACGAATGCCGTTTCGGAGAGGAAATTGCGGCGCTCCCAGAGTTCGAGGTAAAGCTCCTGAATGGAGTCGCGGATGAAATCGGGATCGGAGGAGAATTTGGTGGCGTAGTTGTACAACGCCCGGTAGTGCGTTTGGGCGAGCTGCCCGAGCGCCTCCGAATCGCCGGCCTTGAACCGCTGCCAGAGCCTGATATTCAGCTCACTGGCGCTAGATATGTTTTCTTCCTGATTCAAATCCTTAATGCAACGGCAATGTTTTATTAAATCAATGAATTATACCAATCAAAGCGGCTGATAGTGGCATTCTCCTTGGAAAATCCGGTAATTATTCAGCCTGGGATGGAAAATAAAGCGGGGCGGTATTTCGCCGCCCCGCCGCAAGGTCAATCGCGCTGCGCGCTATCTGACGACTTTCAGTTTCCCCTGCATCAGCGAATAATGGCCGGGGAATGTGCATACGTACTGGTATGTGCCGGGCTGCTTGGGCGCCACGAAGTAGATCGCCTCGGTTTTCTCCGGTTCTACGATGTTGGTATGGAAAAGCACGTCGTTCGTACGTGGTACGTAGTTCAGTTCTGTTCCTTTCAAGCCCAGGTTCAGGCCTGCTTCGCCTACCGCATTGGCCGTGCCCGGCTTTGTGATGACGAGGTTGTGCAGCATATCGTCGTTGTTGTTGAACACGATCTTGATCTTGCTGCCTGCTTTCACCTGTATTTCCGAAACGTCGAATTTCAGGCCCGGCACCGTGCCGATCGTCACTACCTGGTCGGGACCTTTGGTCCAGCTGGCGGGCATTTCCGTTACGCGTTTGGCCGATGCGGCTGTATTAGTGGCGGTTTCGCTGCTGGCGGGCATCGCATGCGCGCTGTGGTCGGCAGTGCCAGTGCTGGCGGTCGCTTTCACGGTGGTGGTGAACTGTGATGCGTTGGCGGCTTGCCCGTTCGCGATTTCGTTGAGCGTGTAGTAAGCCGTGCTGTGCAGCAGGTTGTTGCCGTCCGGCGATTTCACGCCTTCCGTTTTGATCTCGTGGATATATCCCTTGCGCAATGCCGCCGGGTCTACCACCAGTCGCACGCGCATGCCGTCTTCCGACACGATAATGCCTTTCAGCGGCACTTCCTGCGTGTTAATGATCGGGCTGCCGTAAGTGCGGTGGTAGCGGTAGGTGAAGTTGTTCAGTTTATAGGCGTCCTGCTCAGCAGCGGCCTTTTTGTCGACAGGGCTGGTGAATGTAATCTCGAAACCATCCGGCATCGAGCGCACAGTCTTCATCTCGAACGGCATTTTACCTGTCCAAACGAGTCTTTGAATACCAAATTCAGCCTTACCCGTTGCCGACCATCCACGGCTGGTCTGGCCCACAAACATCGAGCCGTCCAGGCCCCATTCCATCCGCAGGATACCCGACATAAAGCCTTCGCGGAAAGGGAAAACCGCTCCCTGCCACACGCCGTTCACTTTTTCGAGGTCTACGCGGGTGATGATGCTGTGCCCCTGGTCGCCCACGAACATTTGGCCCGTAAATGGCCCGAATGCGCCATTGGTGACGTCCTCCTTGAAATCCGATGTGGAAATCCCCACCAATGTATGCGGGAACCACACGGCCGGGGCTTTCAGGCCTGGCACCTTCTTGGCAACGTCGTAAAGCGGTTCGCCGGTGTTGGGAACGTCTTCCGGGGTCAGTTTCACGGGAGAGCCTTCCTCTTTGCTCCACCGCAAACCGGCAGGGTTACCTGCAAAATCGCCTTTTTCAAGGTGCGTCATCCGGCCGGAACCTACCCAGTCGCCCTGGTTTTCAGTATAAAAAATATCACCCTTGTACGAGCCGAAGCCGGAAGGGGAGCGCAGGCCGGTTGCCCAGGGCGTGAGTTTGCCGTCCTGGCCGAGTTTCAGCATCCATCCGCGCCATTTCGACTGGCTCGCGCCGCGGCCCACCCAGTCGAGGTTGAGGGTTACGAGCATTTCGCCGTTCGGCATCGGTACGGGGCCGTACGAGTATTGGTGGTAGTTGCCCGAAAGCGGCCAGCGCGAAAACGAGTCGTACACGTCCGCTACGCCGTCGTTGTTCGTGTCTTCGAGGCGGGTAACCTCTCCGCGCTGCGACACGAGGAAGTCTTTGCCGCGGTAGTACAAGCCCAGGGGCTCGTGCAGGCCCGATGCAAAACGGTGGAATGAAGGTTTGCCGTCCCCTTTCAGATAGGGATTGCCGATCAGCCATACTTCGCCGCGACGCGTGGAAGTAGCAAGGCGGCCGTCAGGCAGCACCTGCATCCCGCCGACTTCCATCTTAATGTTTTCGGGAATGGGTATGGTGATGATGCGGTAGTAATCGTCGATTTTGCTCGGTTTGCTCTGCGCAAATGCGTTCATGCAGCCGGCGGTAATCAGGGTAGTTAAGAGAATATTTTTCATTGATAGCATTCAGATAATGAGGTTTTACCAAAACATGGAATAGCTGGTGGCATTGGAAACCGGAAGGATCAGCTCCTTCATTTCGCCAGCCGGGCGGACAATCGCTTTGGCCTTTTTATCAACCTGTACATAAAAGCGGTCGTCGATCTGGTAAAGTCCTTTTTCAATTTCGGTGATCTGCTTGCCGCTGGCCAGCAGGGAATATAGCGAACCGGTAGGGGAGCCTTCCAGGCGGCCTTCCACGCGGAATGTGCGCGAGAGCGTGTTGCCGCCGGAAACGAGCTCATCGCTCACCGTGGCCGATCCGACTGCGTAGCGGAACACGGGATAGCCTTTCTGATCGATTTTATAACCGAGGAAGTTGATATTGGAAGAATCTGGCCATGCTGCATTGGCATTATCGAGCATTGCCACGCTACTGCGGCCTGACACGTGCACTTTCAGTCCTGCCGGGAAAAGGAGCTGCGGTTCACCGCGCTCGTACCACATTTCGGTCACGTCGGCGAATTGTCCTCGCCATGCCTGAACCAGCGCGCCGCGGTTCAGGTCCACGGTGTAGTTCCAGCCGTCGGGGCTTCCCACCGAAATACAATGCGTGCGTTTTGATTTCTCGCCTTCCACCTGGATGAACGACCGCACCATTTCAGGGCGCATTTCGGGCGTCACGCTGATGTACGGCTTCGGCTCGGGCTCGGGAAGCGACGACAGCGTGTGCAGGTCGTAAGGGCGCACGCCCGATTTCTCTACGCGCAGCCCCAATGCAGGCTGGCGCCAGGGAAAGCGCGAGTAATGGATTTTGAATTTGTGCTTGCCTTGTGTGAGGTTAATGGAACCGGTGTGCGTTTCCTGCGAAGTGGCTTCGCCGGACGATACCACACTTTTGCCGTCGATGTCAACCGAAAGAACGGGACCCGAATAAATGGTCGTGAAAATGTAATCGCCCGCCTCGGTCACGTCGATGTCGCCTTCGTACACCAGGTGGAATTCGCGCATGCCGTTGGTCACTTCCTGCGTTAGCACGGGCGACTGCCCTTCATGATCGAGCTTGCTATATTCTTTGGCATCCCATTTATCAGAGTAAACTTTGTATTGCAGATTGTTGATTGACAATGGCTTACGATTAGCAAGAAGCTGGTAGCCAACGTTCCGGAAAGCAATGCTGCCTTTGGTAACCTCCAATGCAATCGGCTGGCCGTCTACGGCTGCTTTGGTGTTGGGGAGGTAAACCGTTTCAAGTACTGTGACGCCGTTGAGCGAAAGCGTGTTCAGGCGCGCGGAGTTAGGAATATGTTGTACAGATGCATCATAGGAGATTTCAAGCGTTTGCCAGAGGCCCGGAGACTTGGCGGCATTCTGGCTGGGAAACTGGCCAATGTACCCGGATGTGGAAGCGTTGGCTACTTTTTGCTTGCTGCTATCGGAGATTTTGATTTTTTGTCCGCCCGGGAGAATGATATTACCCTCGGCCCCCGGCGCCACGTTAAATTCCACATAAAGCCGCAGATCGCTTGCTTTCAGTTTGGTAGTGAGCACCGTGCCCGCATTTCCGATGAGAACGCCGTCGCCGGCAAGTGTTTTGGGCTTTGCCGCCCCTGAGGGGTGTATGGAAATGCCACCTTGTATCGACCAGTTGGGGGCAGCGCTTTCAAATGCGCTGAGGTCTTTGAGGGGAAGCGGAGAATAATTTCCCTTCGCTGTCTGGCCCATTACCATCACCGGGCAGGCCAGCAACAGCAGGGAGACTTTCTGAAACAATTGATGCATTGGAATCGATTAAGTGTATTGTTTACATTTAAAAAGCGAAGTTCGGTAATTTTTTACCATTATATCCGGAAATAGTATGAATTTTTTGAAGGCCCGGGCAGCGCTATTAAAAGTTTACCAATGATGAATTTCTTCCGGCCGGCGTATAACCGCAAGGGTTTGGAACCGATTGCAAAAGAACAGGGGACCATTGAAGTTGATGAGCTCAGTTGCCGACCCTATGATAGTCCTCTTCAAAGATTTTAATGTACTATTTCAAAATGGCTATGTGATTTTGTAGCGTTTGGGATAACTGTGATGAATAAAATGTTTAAATACAGTTGAATAGAGCAACATGCGGTTGCATTTCTTTACGGAAAGTATTTGTATATTTAAAGACAGCCCAAGTGAGTAAGCGGCAGCAGCGCGTGTATAACCGGCGCTGCGGGAGCCTGCGTTAGTGAGATTTTGAAGCATTGATCAGTAGTCGTTGCCGGTCTTCCGGCTGGTGTCGCGCAGCGGAAGATTTGTTTATAGTATGTTAATAAATACTTAACAGAACAGACTGTTTTTAACCGGATTTTTGCGCCTTGCAAGGCATATTTTGCCAGTTCCATTCTTTTCTCACCTTAATAACCTAAGTGCTCATGATCAAAAAATTTTACTTATGCTTCCGGCTGAGTATTTTCAGAAGAAGCGCGTACACGGGGCTCATGCTCACGGGGCTGCTCTACTGCCACGCGGGTGTGGCGCAGTCGGTGGTTACCGGGCAGGTGATCTCCGACGATGACAAAGCGCCCCTCGCAGGCGTGAGCGTTATCGAAAAAGGCACCAACAACGGTACCGTAACCGATTCGAACGGAAAGTACCAGATCTCGGTGAAAGGCGCCAGCGCGGTGCTGACGTTCTCATTCCTGGGTTACGTTTCACACGAAGTGACGGTAGGCGGCCGGGCGGTGGCCGATGTGACGCTGTTTGCGGATTCGAAACAGCTCTCGGAAGTGGTCGTAACCGCGCTGGGTATTAAAAAGGACGTCCGTAAGCTCGGCTACGCGGTGCAGGAGCTGAAAGGCGAGAGCATTGTAACGGCGCGCGAGACGAACATTGTGAACCAGCTGGCCGGAAAAGTGGCCGGGGTGACGGTTGTGGGCAGCCCGTCGGGGATCGGCGGTTCGGCGCGGGTGACGATCCGCGGCGAGCGTTCGGTGGATTTGAACAAAAACCAGCCATTGTACGTGATCGACGGGGTGCCGATCAGCAACTCGATCACCGGCGGGTCGGGCCAGGGCAACCTGGAAGTCGATTTCGGGAATGGCGCTAGCTTCATCAACCCCGACGATGTGGAAACAATGAGTGTGCTCAAAGGACCTGCCGCAGCGGCTTTGTATGGTTCGAGAGCGGCCAACGGGGTGATCCTCATCACCACCAAATCCGGCAAGGGCAACAAGGGCATCGGCGTGGAGGTTAACAGCAATACAACCTTCGAACGCGCATTAAAACTCCCTGAATATCAAAACAAATACGGCCAGGGCAACGGTAACGGCGGCGATTTCGCATTCGTGAATGGCGGAGGCGGTGGCCTAACTGACGGTACCGACGAAGGCTGGGGGCCGGAATTTAAAGGACAAAGCTACCCGCAATACAACTCACCACGCACACTGAACGGACAGCCGATCCCATACCTCGGCGGCGACCTCAATGCCCCCGCAGGCAGCGTGATTACCGCTACGCCGTGGGAAGCGGATGTCGACGGATTGAAAGACTTCCTCCAAACCGGCCGCACGCTCACGAATAACATCGCATTGATCGGCAACAACGGCCAGGGTAATTTCCGCCTGTCGTATACAAATCTGGACCAGACAGGGATCGTGCCGAACACCGATCTGAAACGCAATACCGTCTCATTGAGTGCGGGTTACAACCTTACCAAGAAGTTTTCGGCCAAGACTTTCGTGAGTTACGTGAAGGGCGCGAGCGGTAACCGGCCGTCCATCAGCTATGGTACCGAGAGCATTATGTACCTCTTCAACTGCTGGCTGCCGCGGTCGGTGAAGGTTTCGGATATGAAACGTTTATGGATGAACGGACTGGAAGACCAGCGCCAGTTCAGCTGGAACTACAACTACCACGATAACCCTTATCTGACGGTTTTTGAAAACACCAACAGTCAGGACGTGAACCGCATCATCGGCAATGTGATCCTGAAATACGATTTTACCGACTGGCTGAGCCTGCAAGTGCGCACGGCCACCGACTGGGGCAACGAGCGCCGCGAATATCGCCGTGGGTTCAGCACCCAGCGCTTCCCGTTCGGGCAGTACCGCGAGGTGAAGATCAACACCGAAGAGCGCAACTCCGATTTCCTGCTGTCGTTCAACAAGGATGTGAGCAAGGACATCAATATTTCGGCTACATTCGGTGGTAACCAGAACCGTCAAAGCTCGATTTACGACGAAGAAAATGCGGGCCAGCTCAACCTGCCGGGCATTTATAACCTTACCAACTCGCGCATTCAGCTGGTAGCGTCACAGAGCAAAGTCGGCAAGCGCATCAACAGCTTGTATGGATCGGCATCGGTTTCTTTCCGCAATTATTTGTTCCTCGACGTTACCGCACGCAACGACTGGAGCAGCGCATTGACGCTCCCCACAGCCCTGAAAGCGTTCGGTACCGAAAACAACTCTTACTTCTATCCATCGGTAGCATTAAGCGCCGTAGTGAGCGATATGGTGAAACTTCCGGAGGTAATGTCCTTTGCCAAGCTGCGCGCCAGCTTCGCCCAGGTGGGTAATGATACCGATCCTTTCACGTTCACCCAGGCCTACAATCCCAGCACGCCTTACGGCAGCTCGCAGATCTACGGCGAAACAGACCGTTTGGCTAACCTGAACCTGAAACCGGAGATCAGTACGGCTTACGAACTGGGCGCCGACCTGCGTTTTTTCAAAAACCGCGTGGGATTGGATTTTACATTCTATCAAAGCAAAACCAAAAATCAGATCCTTCAAATCCCGCTTTCGCAGACGACAGGGTATAATGGCCGTTTCTTCAATGCAGGTGAGATCAAAAACTGGGGATTTGAAACCATGCTGAATGTAACCCCGGTGGAAATCAATGATTTCAAATGGAATATCGGCGTAAACTTCTCGGCCAACCGCAGCAAGGTGCTCGAACTGTCCGACGGCATCACCAACTTCGTAATGGCCAGCAAGGGTGTCAGCATAGAGGCGCGCGTAGGCGAGCGGATGGGCGATATGTATGGGATCGCGTTCGCACGTGTGCAGAACACAAACCCTTCGGCGCCATATTACGATGCTACGGGCCAGAATGTGGGCCAGATCGTTTACAAAGACGGTCGTCCGGTGCCTACCACCAATGTTCAGAAAATGGGTAACTACAATCCCGACTGGCTGGCAGGTATTTCCAATCAGTTCAATTACAAGAATTTGAAACTGAGCTTTTTGTTTGATGTGCGTCATGGAGGAAAGCTGTATTCTCATACACAAACCGTTGGTCGTGAAGGTGGTATCATCAAAGAAACCCTCGAAGGACGTGCAGACGGCTACGACCTGAGCAAACCGGGCAATGGGGTGATCGGCGACGGCGTGGTGCAGAATGCAGACGGTTCTTACAGCAAAAATGAAGTGAAACTGACCGCCCGCGCATGGCATACCGCCTACACCGGCGGCCGTAACATTGCCGAAGGGGTGATGTACGACGCGTCTTTCGTGAAACTCCGCGAAGTACAGCTGGGCTACTCGATCCCGAACCGCCTGCTGGGCCGCTCGCCGATCAAGAACATCACTGTTTCGTTCGTGGGACGTAACCTTGCATTGTGGTCGAAAGTGCCGCACGTGGACCCAGAAACAATGGCTTACAACGGCGGAACTGCATTGCCGGGTATCGAATACATGTCGATCCCTTCCAGCCGCAGCTATGGTTTCAATGTGAGTTTCAAACTGTAATATTTCAAACAATGAAAAAGCTAATTCCGATATATCTCATTGCTGCGCTGACGTTGTCGGCAGGTTCATGTACCAACGACTTTGAGGAAGTCAATACCAACGACAACGTACCGAACAATGTGACGCCCGACCTGCTGCTTGCCGGCGTTATCCGAAACATGGTCAATAGCCAGGTGAACGACGCCTGGGGCATTGGCAACATTGTGGTGCAGCACCATGCCAAAATCCAGTTCGTGAACGAGGACCGCTACCTCTGGGGACAGCAGAACGGCATTTGGGACAATGTGTACGGCAATATGCGTAATGTCAAAAACATCCTCGACCAGGTGGGCACCGACGATGCCAACGGCTACAAAGGCATCGCGCTGATCCTCAAATCATGGATGTTTGCACTGGCGACCGACGCTTATGGCGACATTCCATACACCGAAGCGACCAAAGGCAAAACCGACGGCGTTTACCTGCCCAAATACGACACCCAGGAAAGCGTGTACGCAGGCATTTTAGCCGACCTTAGCACGGCTAACAACATCCTCGCTGCAAGCTCGACAGCGGTTTCCGGCGACATCCTTTTCGGTGGCGGCACAGGCTCGCTGATCAAATGGCGCAAACTGGCCAACTCGCTGCGGTTGCGTTATTTAATGCGTATTTCAAAGCAAAAGGATGTGAAAGCAGAAATGCAGGCTATCCTTGCCGATCCCGCTAAAAACCCCATTTTCGAAGGTAATCAGGACAATGCCGAATTGAAATACCTGGCGGCAGCCCCTAACCAATGGGCGCTATACGGCGCACGCGTGGGCTCGTTCGACGAATTCCGCGTGAGCAAAACCCTCAGCGACCGCCTCACGGCATTGAAAGATCCGCGTTTGACGGTTTTTGGTCGTCCTTCACAATCGTCGGTGACGGCCGGTAAGCCGGTGATCGAAGGTGTGCCCAATGGCCTTGGAGATGTGCCTGCATTGAACTACAACGGCGGTCCGCAGGGCGTGTCGCGCATAGGTTACACGTTTGCGTGCCTGGTTTGCAACGATCCCGGCCAGGCACCGCCGGACCCTGCTGCGCCGCGCGGTATCCTGATGAACTATTCCGAATTGCAGTTCACCCTCGCCGAAGCGCGCGAGAAAGGCCTGATCACCACCGGAACAGCAGAAGGTTATTATACCAAAGGCGTTCAGAGCAATTTCGAATACTGGAAAAGCGTCGTGCCTTCGTCGTACGGCATTGATGTAACACCCGACGCATCGTACTACACGCAGCCGGCCGTTGCCTACACCGGTACAAGCGCCGAAAAACTCGGCAAAATTGCGCTGCAAAAGTGGATCGCGTACTATTTCAACGGTCTGGAAGCATGGTTCGACTGGCGCCGCACCGGCCTGCCGGAGATCAAACCCGGCCCCGACAACCTGAACCAGAACCGCGTGCCGGTACGCTTCATTTATCCGCTCTCCGAACAATCCCTCAACGGCCCCAACCGCGAAGAGGCCGTAAAACGCCAGGGAACCGATGATTTGAACACCCGGACCTGGGTGGCGAAATAAGTTAGATGTCAGTCTGAGCGAAGTCGAAGACAGTCCGTACGGTGATTGTGCCGTCGTGCAAGTGCTTCGACTCCGCTCAGCATGACATACTGCATGCCCGTTTCTCTCTTAGTTTAGCGCAAATCAATGCGCCTCTAACCAGTTCGCACCGACGCCGATGCCGGTTTCCATGCGAACGGCCATCGGGATTGCGTTTCGCATCAGTTCGTCCACCCGTTCTTTCAGGAGGTCGATTTCGCTGTAATGCGCGTCGAAGACGAGTTCGTCATGCACTTGCAGGATCATCCGCGATTTGAGCTTTTCTTTTGCCATGAAGTCGTGGATGTTGATCATCGCGACTTTGATCATGTCGGCGGCCGAGCCCTGGATCGGGGCGTTGATGGCGTTTCGTTCGGCGTAGCCGCGGTTGGTCTGGTTGCGGGAGTTGATATCCGGCAGATAGCGGCGGCGGCCCAGGATCGTTTCTACATATTCGCGCTCGCGGGCGTCGTTCACGACTTTGTCCATGTAACCTTTCACGGCCGGGAATTCTTCGAAATAGGCGCGGATGATCTCGCTCGCTTCCCCGCGCGGGATGCCCAGGCGCTGTGCAAGGCCGAATGCCGAAATGCCGTAAATGATACCGAAATTGACCATTTTAGATTTCCGGCGCATGTCCGAAGTCACTTCTTCCAATGGCACCTGGAACACCTTGCTGGCCGTGGTAGCGTGGATGTCGCGGCCCTGGTTGAACGCTTCCGTCATACTCGCGTCGCCGCTGAATGCCGCCATAATGCGCAATTCGATCTGCGAGTAATCCGCGGAAAGGATCTGGAAATCTGCGGAATCAGGCACAAATGCCTTGCGGATCTCTCGGCCGCGCGGCGTGCGTATCGGGATGTTTTGCAGGTTTGGGTTGGTGGAACTGAGCCGCCCCGTGGCTGCAACGGCCTGGTTGTAAGACGTGTGAATGCGGCCGGTGCGGCTGCTTACCATCGTCGGTAATGCATCTACGTAAGTGGATTTGAGTTTCTGTAACTCGCGGTAGTCGAGTATTTTGCGTGCGATCAGGTGGTTGGCTTCCAGATCGGAGAGGATTTCTTCGCCTGTCGCGTATTGCCCTGTTTTGGTTTTTTTAGGCTTTTCAATCAGCTTCATTTTCTCGAAGAGAACTTCTCCGAGCTGCTTGGGCGAGCTGATGTTGAACGATTGACCGGCCGCTTCGTAAATCTCCGACTCGGTTTGCCGAAGGTCGGATTCGAGCACGGCCGACATTTCCTTCAATGCATTGATGTCCAGCCGCACGCCGGTATTTTCCATAGAAGCCAGCACTTTCGTGAGCGGCATTTCCACTTCGTTGAACAGCTTCGCCGCATTCACTTTGGGTAATTCCCGACTGAAAATCGAATGCAGCTGGAACGTAATATCGGCATCCTCTCCGGCATACTGCGTGATTTCGGGAATAGCGACGTCGCGCATATTGCCCTGTTTCCCGCCTTTTTTGCCGATCAGCGACGTGATCGACACCGGTTCGTAGTTCAGGTAGGAAGCGGCAAGAATGTCCATGCCGTGGCGCTTATCCGGTTCGAGCAGGTAATGGGCGAGCATGGTATCGCTCAGCTTGCCGTGCACTTCGATGCCGTAGTTTTTCAGCACGAGCATGTCGTACTTGATGTTCTGCCCGATTTTTTCAATGTTTTCATTCTCAAAAACCGCCCTGAAATACCCTACAATCTCCTCGGCTTGCTGACGGTCGGCGGGCACGGGAATGTAGAAAGCCTCGCCGGCCAGGTACGAAAACGACAGCCCTACAAGCTCGGCGTCCGTCGTATCGAGCGAGGTGGTTTCGGTGTCGAAGCAGAATGCGTCCTGCAAGCTCAGGTAATGCGCCAGGCTCGTCATCAGTTCCGGGGTGTCCACCGTGTGGTAGCGGTGGAAAGTATTGTCGATCGTCCTTTTGGATGTCGGAATGCGGATTTCGGACGTGTCTTCGGTGAGTTCACCATCTGCAAGGTCGCCGCTCACAGCCGCCGGTTGCTGGCCGATTTCTTCCGTTGGATTACCGAAAATGTCGAGTTGGCCTTTGGCGTTTTTGCGTGCGGGAGCCTGCGCGCTTGCTGGGCGCGGACTTAGTGCTCCTGCGGAACCGCCTGGCTGGCCGCCCAGGATGCGGGTTTTGAGTGTTTTGAATTCGAGTTCATCGAAAAGCTCTGCGATCAGTTCCGCATTGGGTGAGCAAATGGTGAGATCTTCGGCATCAAATGGCACCGGCACTTTGCAATCGATCGTTGCAAGCTGCTTGCTAAGCACCGCTTTATCGAAGTTTTCACGGATTTTTTCACCGAGTTTCCCTTTGATTTCGCCGGCATGTGTGATCAGGTTTTCGATCGTGTCGTATTCCTGGATGAGTTTCTGTGCCGTTTTTTCGCCAACGCCCGGAATGCCCGGAATGTTGTCGACCGCGTCGCCCATCAATCCGAGAATGTCGATCACCTGGTCGATGCGCTGGATCTGCCAGCGGTCGAGTATTTGCTGCACGCCCAGCACTTCGGCGCCTTTGCCGAGGAATGCGGGTTTGTAAATGTGAATGTATTGTTCGACCAATTGCCCGTAATCCTTGTCGGGCGTCATCATGTAAACCTCGAAACCTTCCCGCGAAGCCTCCTTGGCAATGGTGCCGATGATGTCATCTGCCTCGTAGCCGTCGAGTTCGAGAATGGGAATGCACATACCGCGCAAAAGCCGCTTCACGAGTGGGATCGCTACGGTAATATCCTCCGGCTGCGCCTCGCGCTGCGCCTTGTAGGCTTCAAACTGCACATGGCGGAATGTCGGCGCGGCGGTATCGAATGCAACGCCGATATGGGTAGGTTTCTCTTTTTGCAGTACTTCCAGCAGTGTGTTGGTAAAGCCGAAAACGGCGCTGGTATTCAGTCCCTTTGAAGTGATGCGCGGCGCCTTGATGAACGCGAAATGTGCCCTGTAAATCAAGGCCATAGCGTCCAGCAGGAACAGCTTATGAATGGGTTTTTCCATGAGGTAAGTTTATGATCGAAACTCAAATATAATGCAACTCCCACGACGGGGAAGGATTACCGGATTGTTTTTTGAAGATTTAAATAAGATGTATTGACCGGGAGTATCTTTTAGTACTTACAAAAAGTATATGGTTTTTTTATACTTATAATACTTTTAATAATTTTATATAATTCTAAACTTTTTGAAAGGATAATACATAAGGTATGTGTTGAATGGCTTTAATGTATGGCAAGGATCATACATTAGGAATGTGTTAAAGTATCAAAAGCAGAAAACTTTCAATACATTCAAATCGATATAATTGTATTAAATGTATAAAAAGTATAGTACTTGAAATTGGTTTAAAAGTATAGTAAGTACTGTACATTTTTAGTTTCAAAAGTACTTTATGTATGATTAGAAGAATACTTTTAAATTTAGCATATTATTGATAATCAATTATATACCTAACCAGGCTATGTCATGAGAATTATTTGCTTATTTTTAGCTGTTATCATTTTTTCCTGTAATCAAAACAAACCCGTGAAACAAGCATATCAATGGCCGGGAGCCACACCTCCCGTAGCAGCTAAGAAAGACCATGAAACCGGAATGCATGGCGACAAGCGCAACGATGAATATTACTGGATGGGCGACTTCTTCCGCGAAGGCCCCGACAGCGAGCAGGTCGTCGAATACCTGAATGCAGAGAACGCTTACACCGACACGATGATGGCCGGCACGGCAAAATTTCAGGAGCAGCTTTTCGCGGAAATGAAAGGCCGGATCAAGGAGAAGGACGAATCGGTGCCGGTGTTCAGCAATGGATATTGGTACTACACCCGCAGCGAGGAGGGAGAACAGTATTTCAAATATTGCCGCAAAAGGGGCTCGCTCGAAGCGCCCGAAGAAATCCTGCTCGACATCGATGAAATGGCGGAAGGGCATCCGTATTACTCGGCCGTCGGTTTCAATGTGAGTCCGGATAACAAGCTACTGGCCTACGGTGTCGACACCGTTTCACGGCGGCAGTACACCATTTACATTAAGAACCTGGAAACGGGGGAGCATTTTGACGACAAAATTTACCCGGCCAGCGGCGGTTCCGAATGGGGAAATGATAACAAAACGCTATTCTACACGGCCACCAATCCGAAGACGCTGCTCAGCGAGAAAATCAAACGCCATACACTCGGCACGGACGCCAAGAAGGACGTAGTGGTTTATAACGAGAAGGATAAAAGCAACTATATCGGCGTTGGGAAGACGAAGTCGGAGAAATACATTGTGATCACATCGTCGGCCACGATGTCGTCCGAGTACCTGATCCTCGACGCGGACAAGCCCGAGGGCCAGTTTGAAGTGTTTCAGCCACGCATGAAGGATGTGCTGTACGATGTGGACCACCAGGGCGACAAGTTCCTCATCGTAACGAACAAGGACGCGCTGAATTTCAGGCTGATGGAAACGCCATTAAACAAAACCGGCGTTGAAAACTGGAAAGAAGTGATCCCGAACCGCGCGGATGTGCTGCTGGAAGGAATAGACGTTTTTAAGGATTACCTCGTGATCACCGAGCGCAAAAATGGCCTGTTGCAGCTTCGTATCCGCGATGTGGCCAGCCAGGCAGAGCATTACGTGGATTTCGGCGAACCCGCCTACACCGCCTATGCCGGCTCAAATCCGGAATATAACAGTTCGAAACTTCGCTACGTTTACACGTCCCTCACAACGCCGGGCTCGGTGTATGATTATGACATGCAAAGCCGTGAAAAAGACCTGAAAAAGCGGCAGGAAGTGGTAGGAGGGTACGATCCGGGCGAATATGTGACGGAACGTTTGTATGCCACCGTGCGCGACGGCGTGAAAGTGCCCATTTCGGTGGTGTACAAAAAGGATACGCCCAAGAGCCCTGAAACGCCGCTGCTCATGTACGCCTACGGCTCGTATGGCAACAGCATGGATGCTTCGTTCAGCAGCACGCGACTGAGCCTGCTCAATCGTGGATTTATATACGCCCTCGTGCATATACGCGGCGGCCAGGAAATGGGGCGCAAGTGGTATGAAGACGGTAAGATGTTTAAAAAGAAGAATACCTTCAACGATTTCATCGACTGCGCCGAGTTCCTTATCCGTGAAAAATACACTTCTCCGGCACATTTGTATGCCGAAGGCGGCAGCGCCGGAGGGCTCCTCATGGGCGCGATCAGCAACATGCGGCCGGAACTTTGGCACGGCATCATCGCGGACGTGCCGTTTGTGGACGTGGTGACCACCATGCTGGATGAAAGCATTCCATTGACAACCAATGAGTTCGATGAATGGGGTAACCCGAAGAGCAAAGAATCCTACGACTACATGAAGTCCTATTCGCCGTACGATAATGTAGAAAGAAAGGCATATCCCAACATGCTCATCACCACGGGCCTACACGACAGCCAGGTGCAATATTTCGAGCCCGCCAAATGGGTAGCCCGCCTGCGAACGCACAAAACCGACAACAATGTGCTGCTCCTGAAAACAAACATGGAAGCCGGCCACGGCGGCGCCTCCGGCCGGTTCGATTACTTGAAGGAAATCGCCTTGCAGTTCGCATTTATGTTCGCGCTGGAAGGCGTTGGGGAATGAATTTTGAACGAGTGACCGGGTAGCCGGAGCGATGATTGAATAAATCGCGTAGCGATGTAATATTGGTAGAAAAAACAGGTGGAAGAAGGATAGCCAGAATCCCGGTAGGGATGTAACAACCCTTCTGACGACGTAGCTAGCTGTGCGCTGTTGTTGCATGCCCAAGGGCATTCCTGGCAAAACAATTCCGCTCTTTGCTACCAATATTACATGCCTAATGGCATTCCTCGCGCCACCAGTACTCCTGCGACCTCATTGCTCCTGCGACCCGATCAACCATCGCTCCGGCGACCCGGTCCCTCATCGCTCCGGCGACCCGGTCACTCATTCAAAATTCACTCATTAAAGCACAGCAATCGCCTGCTCAATATCCGCAATGATATCGTCGATGTGCTCGATACCTGCCGAGATGCGTAGCTGGGTGGGTAGTACGCCTGCGGAAAGTTGTTCTTCCTCAGATAGTTGCGAATGCGTGGTGGATGCCGGGTGGATGATCAGCGTTTTAGCGTCGCCTACGTTGGCGAGGTTGCTGATTAGTTTCAGGTTGTCGACAAACTGTTCGGCGGTCTTTTTATCGCCCTTCAATGAGAATGATAATACGCCTCCGAAGCCGCGTGTGAGGTATTTTTTAGCGAGCTCATGGTATTTGTTGCCTTCCAGACCGATGTAGTTTACGCTTTCTACTTTCGGGTGTTTTTCGAGCCATTGGGCCAGTTTCAGGGCATTCTCGGCGATGCGCTCCACCCGGAGCGAAAGCGTTTCCAGACCTTGCAGGAACAGGAACGAGTTGAATGGCGAGAGGGAAGGGCCCCAGTCGCGCAGGCCTTCCACGCGTGCGCGGATGATAAACTGGATGTTGCCGAACGGTCCGCCGATGCCGAACACGTCGTTCAGGACGAGGCCGTGGTAGCTCGGTGAAGGTTCGGTGAATTGGGGGAATTTGCCATTGCCCCAATTATACGTGCCGGCGTCCACGATCACCCCGCCAATGGATGTGCCGTGCCCACCGATCCATTTCGTGGCCGACTGCACCACCACGTGCGCACCGTGCTTGATAGGCTGAAAAATCGCCCCGGCAGCGCCGAATGTGTTATCGACGATCAACGGCAGGTCGTACTTGTTCGCGAGCGCGGCAAATGCCTCAAAATCGGGTACGGAATAGCTTGGGTTACCGATAGTTTCCAGGTAAATGAACTTGGTTTTGTCGTCGATCAGCTTTTCGAAGCTGCTCACATCGTCGCCGTCGGCAAAGCGCGCTTCGACGCCGATGTTTTTGAATGAGTTTTTGAACTGGTTATAAGAACCGCCGTACAGGAACGAGGTCGTAACAAAATTGTCGCCGACGGTAGTAATGTTGTTGATCGCCAGAAACTGTGCCGAATGCCCCGACGCTGTCGCCAAAGCAGCCACACCACCCTCCAAAGCCGCCACGCGCTTCTCGAAAACGTCGTTGGTAGGGTTCATAATGCGCGAATATATATTGCCGAATTCCTTTAAAGCGAAAAGGTTAGCAGCGTGCTCGGCGTTATTGAACACATAAGAAGTGGTTTGGTACAAAGGCACGGCCCGTGAATTGGTAACGGGATCGGGCTGTTGTCCGGCATGGAGCTGCAAGGTTTCAAATTTCATTTGGTTTGAACGGTTAAAGTGGATAAAGCCCAAATGTATCAAACTAAATGATATTACTCTATGAAAATTATAGTCTTTTGTTTGCCGGATAATAAATTGGATTTTGACAATGCAGGTTATTTTGCCATCACATTGTAAAAATTGTAGTCGGTCATAGGCGCGTCGGTAAAGCCCAGGTTACGGCCCATCGTGATGACCTGTCCGCGGTGGTAAGTGGTGTGGTTCACCACGTGCATGATGTACTCGAAGTTCGGAAAATTGCATTGGAACCACTGGCTTTCAATCAGCGTCGGGCTCTGGATTTGGGCGGTGGTAAGGCTTTCAATGTATTCCGCAAGCTCCTGAGATTGCGCTATAAGTGTATCAAACGTCGAGTTGAGGTCTCCATCGAAATCCTGGCCGCTGTACGGGGCGTTCGGATTGAGGATCGAGAGCCAGTAGCGCTGTGTTTCAAGGATGTGGATGAGCGTCAGCCGAATGGTCGCAAAGCTCGATTTCAGCTCGGTTTCGAGGATTTCTGTCGGTTTGGTACGCAACCAGTTCACCAATGTGCAGTTGGCCCAATGGTTGTAATCAGCGAAATTTTTCATCGCATAGGCCAGGCTGTTTTCTGCGGTCGGATTTTCAATTGTGGCTGACATATCTCCTTTGTTTAAGTACATTACAAAGAAAATATATGTTTATGACAACCCTTTGTCAGGAGCAATTATCAGTGACTTAAATTTTCCAGGATTTTTTCATTCAGCTGCCGGACGATCGTTTTAAGCGATTCCGGCTCCATAATGCAGGCCTCCGGCGCGATCATCATGTACCAGCGCGCAAACCATTCCAGCGATGGACTGAGGAATGTCATTTCAACGTATTCGTCCGTTTCGGTTTCGGATGCGAAGCCGTAGGCGGTCCGCTGCTCGCGGATGTAACGCGCCGCGCGCTTGTTCACCCGCACGCGTACGAGGCGGATGTTTTCATTCTCCCAGCTATCGTGCATGAAGTCTTTCAGCGGGCCGTGCTTGTGCACAAACGGGCGCTCGGTGATGTCGCATTGCAGTATGCGGTCGGAGCGGAAGTTGCGGTAGTCGTTCCGGAGATGGCAGAATGCGATCGTGTACCAGTAATTGTTTTCGTGGTAAACGCCCACCGGCTCGATTACCCGCTCCACCGGCTCGGAGGCGCTCAATGCGACGTAGAGGATCTTGGCGATTTTGCGTTCGGAAATGCTTCTGAGCAGCACATCGAGCGTGTTGCTGTCGGGCTGGTGGAATGCCCTCGGTCGGCTGCGCACTTCAATGTGGTTTTCCAAGTTCTCTACCATCGATTTTTCCGTGCTCCGCAATACCGCCTTGATTTTGTACATCGCCGATTGGTAATGCGATTGCGTCGAAAGATCAGTGAATTTCTCCATCAGCTTTTCGGCGGTGATGAATGTACGCGCTTCTTCCTTGGTAAACATGACGGGAGGCAGGCGGTAGCCATCCATAATGGAATAGCCCACGCCTGCCTCGCCGATAATGGGTACGCCCGCTTCCGCAAGCGAATTGATGTCGCGGTACACCGTCCTCAGACTGATCTCGAAACGTTCCGCCAGGTCCTGGGCCTTGACAATTTTGCGGGATTGAAGTTGGATCAGGATGGCTGTAATGCGGTCGAAACGGTTCATGAGTGTCGGCTAAGGAATGTCCGCACAAATTAAGGTTAAAGAACCGGTTCTCTCAAATTAAATGCTTCCGAAATCAGTTCGAAGGATTTGATGCGGTTTTCAAATGTATCGGCCATGGTCGAGACCATCACCTCGTCGGCTTCGAAATCGACGGCGAGTTTGGTAAGCTGCTCTTTCACCGATTCCGGGGTGCCCGAAACGATCCGCCCGCTGTTGTAGCGGATGCGGTCGAGCTCACCGAAGCTGAACTGGTATTTGCGCACCGTTTCGGGGTCGGGGAACGGCCCGAATTTGCCGCGTTCGAATTCCACGAGCACGTAGTCCATCATCTTGCGCATTTCGGCCGCTTTTTCCTCCGTTTCGCCACACAATGTGAATGCGGAGATGATCACTTTGGGCTTTTCGAGCTGGTCCGATGGCCTGAAATTTCGCTTGTATTCCTCCACCACGTCCGGCTTCACAAACCCGTTGATGAACTTCGCCACCGCGAGGCCCATGCCGAAACGGGCGGCGATGGCGCTGCTGCCCCCGCTGGAACTCAAAATCCATTGCTCGGGAATGGTCGGCGACTGGGGTGTGGCGTAAATGAACCCGCGTTCGGTGCCGGCCGTGTCCCTGAAAAAGTGCTGCAAATGTTCGAGCTGGCGGAGGTAGCTGCTTTCGCTGAAATCGTTGGACGGGTTGAGAAGCGATGATGTGAGCCGGTCGGTGCCCGGCGCACGGCCCATGCCGAGGTCAATGCGGCCGGGATAGAGCGTTTCGAGCATCCTGAAATTCTCCGCTACCTTCAACGCGCTGTGGTTGGGCAGCATTATCCCGCCCGAACCGATGCGGATCTGGCGCGTTACATCGGCCAGTTTTACCATCAGCATTTCCGGTGCGGAACCGGCGATAAATGTGGAATTATGGTGTTCGGAAACCCAGAAACGGCTGTAACCAAGTTCTTCGGCCAGCCTGGCCGTGGCAATGGTTTCCTGAATGGCTTCCCCGACGCTGGCGCCGCGTCGTACGACGGACTGGTCGAGAATGCCGAGTTTGAAATGCTTCATAAGATCAATACGTGATTTGAAGCATAACACGGCTGAGGCCAATTGTATTCATTTCTTTGGCCAAAAATGTCCTTTCTGCGGGTATAGTAACGTTCGCGGACGGGGTAGGGGAGCTTAGCGGGCGCGGTCCCAATAGGTGCTCCTGCCGAGCAATGGAAAGCCGACGTAGCTGCGGACTTCCATTTTTTCCTGCCGCAATCGAATGAGGCAATGGTAAGTCTTGCCACTCTTCGGGTCGTACATTTTGCCGTCGTCCCAAAGGTCTTCGCTAAAAACGAAGTTGTTTAGCAGGTTCACATGAAGCAGGTTTCTGCCCCGCAGTTTTTCATTTGTGTTACGGACATCCTTGCGGGAAGTTTTTCCATCGGCTTCATACAGGTCCTCCGACCAGAGCAGCCGTCCGAAATATTCTTCGCCTTCCTTATAGATCTCGATCCGGGTATCTTTCTCTTCATTGATCCACTCACCAATGATCCTGTCAGCTACGATAATCTGCGACCCTGCCGGCGCAAATCCCGCTAAAAAAAATATAGTAAAAAGTATTTTTATCATTCTTATAATCCGTGTCGGAGGAACTTCGTGATATTTTTGGGTCTTAAAAATATGCAAGATTAAATTAATTGAAATTTAACAGTGGTAACTGTTGTAAAAATCAAAACTGTCAATATGTGGCTCATTCGGCTAATTTTAACAACGGTTTTATATTTAACAATGATAGATTTGGTACTTAACGTTGTTAAGTTGATTCTGAGGTCTTCGTGCGCTCGTTAAAATCCAATCGCTGCATTTAGTTGGTGTGACAATATACAACTGTTCAGCTAATTCCAAAACAGAATTATTCCAAGAAGGCTTACGATGGCGACCTGGTGCAGGGCCTGTCGGCTTGAGGCTGCCGTTCATAAATAGCAAAAGTTATTCCCGCATTTGTTTACATTTTACAGAGGATTTCCCCGTGAGATTTCTTTCCCAAATTCTGATGACCCGGCCAGCTGGAATTGTTTTTTATCGAAGTAGTTCTCTATTTTTAAAGATCGATTGTAGAATCAGCGAAAATGCATGCTATATGAGTACTTCTAATGCACCGGTTCCTGCCAATGAAATGGATCGTTTGCTCAGCCTTGCCGAATTGGATATCGATTATTCGGACTACCAGGTAACTTTTCAGGACCTGGCCAAACTGGCCGCCAAAGTTACCGGAACCCGCATTTCGCTGGTCAATCTGATCGACTCGCTTACCCAATGGACAATCTCAAATTATGGTCTGGACATTGAACAAATGCTCCGTGAGGATTCCGTTTGTCAGTACACCATCATGGAAACGGATCATTTCGAGGTAGGTGACCTGAGTGTGGACGAACGTTTCAAGGACAAATTCTATGTTACCGGCGACCCTAATGTCCGGTACTATTATGGAATCCCGCTCAAAACGACCGAAGGGTTGCATATCGGCGCATTGTGCGTGCTGGACCAGGAGCGCAAAACGTTGGAACCGGAGAAAATAGAGCTGCTGAAAATCATTGCCGACGAGATTGTTTCGCGCCTTAAAACACACAAGGTTTTGGAAAACCTCAAATCCAGGCTGCTCGAAGCACGGCAGACGCAGAAAAAGGTCGCGCACGACATCCGTGGCCCATTGGGCGGGATCGTAGGTCTGGCGCAGATTATCCGCGACCAGGGCGAAGAAAACCGGATGGACGAAGTGCTGGAATTCATAAACCTCATCCATAAAAGCGGAAACTCCATCCTGGACCTGGCCGAGGAAATCCTGGAATCGCATAAGGATAAGGCGAAACCGGCGAGTACTCCACAAGTCGCTAATGGACAGGGATTTACATTAGCGATTTTCAAGGATAAGCTGGAAAAGCTGTATGGACCGCAGGCGAAGCACAAGCGCATCGCATTCGAGGTAAATACGAGCCTGTTGACGGAAAATATCCATTTTTCTAAGAATAAACTCCTGCAAATCACCGGTAACCTGATCTCCAACGCGATCAAATTCACGCCTGTGGGTGGCCGTGTGGTGGTGGACCTGCAATTACTGATCGACCAGGCAAAGCCCGTTTTACGCATTGCTGTGGGCGATTCGGGCGTAGGCATTTCGGGGGAAAACATCGAGGCGATCCTGTCCGGCACGGCGTCGTCTACCGGCGGTACGGGCGGCGAGCAGGGCTTTGGCTTCGGGCTGGCGCTGGTGCGGCATCTGGTCGATAGCCTCGGTGGCACGATCCAGATCACGTCCGAGCCCGGTGTCGGCACTACCTTCGCAATTGACCTTCCCCAAAGTATTTACTAATCAAAATGCTTTTGCTTTCCAGGCGATCTATTGCCAATTTTGTGGTCTTGTTTCACCTGGAAAATTGAATTTTGAAACTACATAAAGGACTTGTTGCGGCTAGTGTCGAGGCATTGCAGGATATTTTTATCAAAAACCGGCAAGCGGACCGCGTGGTTGAACAGCTATTGAAATCCAACAAAAAGTGGGGTGCCCGCGATCGTGCCTTCATTGCCGAGAATGTGTACGGCATCGTCCGCTGGTGGCGGCTGGTGAAATATGCTGCGCAGATAGACAAAGCTGTCGAAAGCGATGATTTTTGGCGGATTATGGGCGTGTGGCAGCTCATCCGGCCGGTGCATCTGGATGGCCTTGAAGCACCCGACAGCCTCCCAGAATGGCCGGAGTTCGTCCCTATCAATGCTGAAATAGTCTTCGAGCGATACCGCGAGGGATTGAACACCCGCAAGATCGCCCAATCCATTCCCGACTGGATCGATGAAACAGGCGCGGCCGAACTAGGAGCCGCTTGGGACGCCGAACTCGCGGCGCTGAACCATACCGCGCCGGTTGTCCTGCGGGTGAATACCCTGAAAACCGATGTGTCAACAGTCAGAGAATTGCTTGGAGCGGACATTGCCGAGCCTGTTCCTAGCGTACCCGAAGCGCTTGTTCTGAAAAAGCGCCTGAACGTTTCCGGGCTCGACAGCTTTAAGAGTGGCTTTTTTGAGGTCCAGGACGCTGGTTCACAATGGATCGCTCCCTATCTGGATATTCGTGAGGGCATGTCGGTAATCGATGCGTGCGCCGGGGCGGGCGGGAAATCCCTGCATTTGGCGGCTTTGCTGGGCAATACCGGCTCCATTCTCGCAATGGACATCGAACACCATAAATTACAGGAACTGGAACGCCGCGCAGCCCGAAACGGCGTCACCAACCTTTCGACAATGCTGATCAATTCCGATAAAATCATTGAAAACCTTGCAGAAACGACCGACCGGCTTCTACTCGACGTCCCTTGCTCGGGGCTTGGTGTGCTGAGGCGGAATCCGGACAGCAAATGGAAGCTAAAACCCGAATTTCTGGACAAAATCCGCAAGGTACAGGCCCAGATTCTGGAAAATTATTCGAAAATGGTTAAAAAGGGAGGTAAGATGGTGTATGCCACGTGCAGCATTCTGCCTTCCGAATCAGAAGAGCAAGTAAGGTCGTTCATGAAGCGGCATCAGGCCGACTGGAACTTCGTGTCCGAACACCGGTCATCGCCTGCGCGCGACGGTTTCGACGGCTTCTATATGGCCTTGCTGGAACGCAAAGGTGCGTGATTTCGCTTTCAAATGCATTTAAATGCGCATTAGCGGGCTGCTAAGGCATGGTTTTTGAGGATGGGGTGGATTTACATTAACAAACAAGATCATGGACTTCCAAACCAAAAACGATACGACCACACCAACCGCGGTGAGGCCGAGCCACCAGCCGCCATCACCCAGTTATCCCGAAAAGCCGCGTGATACGGGCCCATTGAACCCAACCCCGGACGTGCCCGGCACCGACGCGCCGGAGGTCAGCACCGGTTCAAGGATCGATGACGACGAGCCTGCGCAGGAAACGGATGAAGATGAAGTAGGCGAGATCGAATCTCAAAATCCTTAAACTAACACGGGGTTGCCGATTACCGGTGGCCCCGCTTTTTAGTGCCCAGCCACAGGATAGCATTCACAAGAAACCTGTTTTGCACATCGTTATCGAATGTCAAAGAAAGCTCCTTGTTGGTCTTGTTTTCATAGTCAATGTCATTGTGCCCCATATTGATATAAAGCATCTTGTACTTCTTATTGGTCCACGCCACGGGATAATAGCCGCTGTGCCAGATCTCGTGCTGCTTCGGCCCGGTGCCCAGCGGGAAGCTGGATGAATCAATGGATAAAAGTATCTGAATATCAGGATTTTTGGAGAGGTCTTTCTCCCAGCGGTACCATTCATTGGCCGATGCTTTAAAAGTGTTTCCTAAGCCCCTGGTGGCCGGGCTTGTCGAATCTTCCACCTTCAAAATGGCCGAAGTCGGGCGCCAGGTGTTGCTTTGGTATTGCCCCGAGCCGAGGAAATGCTCGTGGTACCAATCCCAGTTCTGCGGGTATGCCGAGGGTGTCAATGCGAATGCAGCGAAATGGAAGCCGATCCACCCGCCACCATTTTCCATATATTGCCGAAATGCAGCACGTTGGCCGGGTGTCTCCGGCCTTGTATCCAGGAAGAGCACGACCTGGTATTTGGAAAGGAATGCCGCATTCAGATTGTCCCAATTGGAAGTAGAATCATAAGTAAAACCATTTTGCGCGCCCAGTTCGGGCAATCGCCGGTTTGCCTCATGCACAAAACTGACGTGTGCCCGATCGTTCTTGCCCGTGAAAAAGGCGATTACATTGATTTTGGGATTGTTTTGGGCGAAAGAAGAGTGCGAACCGAGCAGGACGCACAGCACAAAGAATGCGATCGCCAGCGGTTTTCCGGAAAGGTATTTCATGTCAGTAAGGGTTAGGGAAGCGCATTAAATCCAGCCAAATATAATCGGTTAAGTGCGTTGGTCGTTCGTCCGGTAATTTTAGTTTTGAAAACCGTGAATATCCGCTTTATTTGCCGGTTCCAATTTCATTAGTAAGCATGAACTACACCCTAATTGCACAACAGGCCGGCGTGAGCGACAAGCAAGCGCGGAATACCATTGCGCTGTTCGAAGAAGGCGCCACGGTGCCGTTTATCGCCCGGTATCGGAAGGAAGCGACCGGCGGGCTCGACGAGGTACAGATCGGCAACGTCCGGGACGCCTGGCAGAAGCAGCAGGAAGTCGAGAAACGGCGTGAGGCTATTTTGAAGAGTATCGGGGAGCAGGGGAAACTCACTCCCGATCTGAAAAAGAAGATTGAAGCCGTTTTTTCACTGACTGAGCTCGAAGACCTTTACTTGCCCTATAAACAGAAAAGAAAGACCCGCGCAACCATTGCCATTGAAAAGGGTCTGGAACCGCTTGCAAAGCTGATTTTTGAAGGAAAAGAGCGCGATCCGGAAGGCAAGGCAGCATCGTTCCTGAATGATCAGGTGGCCAATGCGGCCGATGCATTGCAGGGCGCGAGGGATATTATCGCCGAATGGATCAACGAGAATCAGGAAGCGCGGACGAAGATCCGGTATACTTTTCAGAAGGGGGCGGTCATCACGTCGAAAGTCAAAAAGAAAAAAGAGGAGGAAGGGGCCAAATACCGCGATTATTTCGAGTTTTCGGAGCCTTTGGCCAAAATACCTTCCCACAGGCTGCTGGCATTGCGCCGGGGCGAGGAAGAGGGAATCCTGAGCGTGGATATTTCGCCGGACGAGGACTCGGCGCTCGAAGCGCTGGACCGGCTATTTATGTTTGGGACGGAGGCCTGTAAAGACCAGCTCGAACTCGCGATTGGCGATAGTTACAAGCGGTTGCTGAAACCGTCCATTGAAACGGAGTTTGCCAATTTGTCCAAGGAAAAAGCCGACGTGGCCGCGATCCAGGTCTTCTCGGAAAACCTGCGGCAGCTGCTGCTCGCATCGCCATTAGGCCAGAAAACCGTGCTGGCGATCGACCCGGGCTACCGCACGGGCTGCAAAGTAGTGGTGCTCGATGGCCAAGGCAACCTCATGGCCGACCACGTCATTTATCCTTTCGACAAGCCGGCTGATGCCGCCGCACGTATCAGCGAGCTCATCCGTAAGCACAAGGTGGAGGCCATCGCCGTCGGTAATGGAACGGCTGGGCGCGAGACGGAGGATTTTGTAAAGAAGCTGCTCGACGGTTCGGAAAAATCTTCGGAAATCGGGCTTTTCATGGTGAGCGAGCAGGGCGCGTCCATCTACTCGGCGTCGGAAGTGGCGCGGGAGGAATTCCCCGATAAGGATGTTACCGTTCGCGGCTCTGTGTCGATCGGGCGCAGGCTTATGGACCCGCTTGCGGAGCTCGTGAAGATCGATCCGAAATCCATTGGTGTAGGCCAGTACCAGCACGATGTTGATCAGAATTCATTGCGAAATGCTTTGGATATAGTCGTAGAAAGCTGCGTGAATTCCGTAGGCGTAAATCTCAACACGTCGAGCAAGCATTTGCTGCGCTATGTTTCGGGCCTTGGGCCCGCTTTGGCGCAGAATATCGTGGATTTTCGGGCTAAAAACGGAAATTTCAAATCACGCCAGCAATTATTGAAAGTGCCGCGCCTCGGGGCCAAGGCTTTCGAGCAGGCCGCAGGCTTCCTGCGTATTGAAAATGGAGCTAATCCATTGGATAACAGCGCAGTACACCCGGAGCGATATGCCCTCGTAGAGCAAATGGCGAAGGATGCAGGCAGTACTGTGAAGGATCTGATGCAGAAAGCCGAGCTGAGGCGGCAGGTCAGGATCGAAAAGTATGTTTCGGAGTCGGTGGGGTTGCCTACGTTAAAGGACATCCTGGCCGAGTTGGAAAAACCGTCGCGTGACCCGCGCGCGGAAATCAAGAAGTTTGAGTTCGACAGTTCCGTCCGGAAGCCCGAGGACCTGAAAGTCGGAATGGTGCTCCCGGGCATCGTCACCAACATCACAGCCTTCGGCGCGTTTGTCGATGTGGGCGTGAAGCAGGACGGCCTGGTGCACGTGTCACAAATGGCCGAGAAGTTTGTGAAAGATCCGAACGAAGTCGTGAAGTTGCAGCAGCACGTGACCGTGAAAGTCACCGAGGTAGACCTCGCCAGGAAGCGGATCGCATTGTCGATGAAACTTTGAAAAATACAAAACCCGCCGGCTCGCTGCCGACGGGTTTTGCATATCTCCGGGCGGTCAAAGCACGTGCAGCCGTTCTTCCTCCACAACCCTTTTCAGATCGTGCAGCACTTTCATCCAGTTCCCTTCGGCCTTCACCACGGCCTCGTCGTCGTCCAGGTTATCCTGGGTTACTACCAGCGTCGTGTTGTCGTGATATTCCGACAAATGGAAGGTTACATGAGTATAATTATCCTCAAAATCCTCGGTACCGGATAGCGGGCTCCAGAACGAATAGCTGAGTTCGCGCTCGGGCGTAATCCGCAGGATTTCCCCCTTATCGACATAATGCTGGCCCTGCCAGACACCTTCGAAGGTAATAGGGCTGCCAATTTCGAAGTCGGAACGCATTTCGGTGCCGTGAAAATACTTTTTGACGAGTTCGGGATCTACCAATGCCTTCCACACCGCAGAAGGGCTTGCATGGATAGAAATGGTTGTGGTTGCAAGCTGTTTTCTGTTCATGTCCTTGGGAGTTAAGTACTGTTTTGAATGTGAGAAAACTGTGCCAGAAAGTTTCGGCCCGGATTTTTAATCCGGATCATTCATTTAACGTATATTAAGGTAAACAAGTTGACATGCGCGAGCTGTATTTCAAGCAATGGTTCCCGATCAGCCTCGACGAGGCCTGGGACTTTTTTTCCAACCCCTCGAATCTCAAAGACATCACGCCGCCTCACATGGGTTTTGTGGTGACCTCATCGGCGCACGGCGACCGCATGTACGCCGGCCAGATCATCCGCTACATCGTTAAGCCCCTCATGGGTATTCCGCTCAAATGGTGTACGGAAATCACGCATGTGGTTGATAAACAGTATTTTGTGGATGAACAGCGCTTTGGTCCCTATGCATTCTGGCACCACCAGCACCGGTTCACAGAGCAAAACGGCGGCGTGCTGATGGAAGATATCCTGCATTATAAAGTGCCTTTCGGCGTGTTGGGAAATCTGGTAGACCGGATGATCGTGAACCGGGAAGTGAATGCGATTTTTGTCTACCGGAAAAAGGTATTGTCCGAAAGATTCGGCTCCTAGAAGTTGTATTGGACGCGCGCAGTGAATACGTCGTCGGAAACGTCGCTTTCGTAACCGGCAAGCGACGACTTTTCATTACGCACAAACTCGTAGTAAAAAACGAATTTCAGCGACTCGTTGGCCATGTATACATAGCCCATTCCCAGCGTGTTATATTTCAGATCAGCCTTTCCGAACCCATTGTCTGCCGAAATTTCCCGGCCCGAAACCTTGGTGTTGGGATCATACCAGTCGTATTTCATGATGAACTGATGGTCCAGGCTGCCGAGGTGCTGGAGATAATAGAAATAGGCACCATCGAAGCTGCGGGTGTAGAGCGGATCTTTCACGCCGTTGGTGGTCGGGTACGTGCCGGGCGTTTCGCTCGTGCCGAACGTCGCCGTTTGTTGTCCTTTAATGTATTCCGCACGGAACTCCGTTTCGCCCTTCCGGTTCGGGAAAGCGAGCTGGAAATCGGCACCGGCATAGTTGCGAGGCCTTACTTTGTGCAGGTTAGAAGCCGACGAGTCCCGCACGACCTGGTATTCGCTGCCCAGTCTTTCGGTTTTATATAATATGTTGCCCTGGCTCACAATGCCGCCCGCGTAGCCCGACATGGCCGCGGAGAGCGTGGCATTACCCAGCGCGCGGATCTTGGTCGGTTTCATACTCAGGCGGCTGACCACGTCCTTGTGGCTGTCGTAATCCATCGGTCCGGACATTCCCTGTCCGTTAAACACCCCGATGTCGAATTTGAGCTTCTGGTGCCACAGGTCCGATTTGCGGCTGGCTACGGTAAGCATCGCACCAATGTCGCGCTCGGTTCGCATCAGGATCTGCGACATGCGCCCGCGTTCGGGCGTTTCGCGGTTGGCCGACGACAGGTTCACTTCATGTCCGAATGGCCGAGCGAACATCCCGGTAGTCAATGCAAAAATCTTGAACTTGTTTTCATAAAACCTTCCCCAGAAGTCGCGGATGGCCACGCCGCGTTCGGTGCCGTCAAACTGAAATACGAAATAGGAAGTCGGATCATTGTTTTTGTTCAGGTGGGCATAGTCCACGCGAAGGCGCCCGCGCCGGAGCATGAAGCGGTTATTGGAAAGCCCCGAGAAATTCCCTCCTGCGTATGTTTCTGCGCCCTCTTTGGAAATAACCTGGAACTGCGGCTGAATATAACCGCTGATTCTCACCCGGTTATAACGTTCGTAGATCGATAGCATTCCTTTTCCCATCTGGTTTGTAGTGTCCACAAGGTCCATTAGGAAGCGCTGGGCAAAAAGGTTTGAATGGCTTAAAAGTATAAAAAGTAAAATTAGGCTGGCAACACGGAACGTCATTGGTATATAATTGGTGGCTATGAAATCGGGGTACAAAGAACCTTATTTTCCCTTAATTATTTCAGCCAGATGCGATAGTTTTTCTTCCCAACGCTGCTTCATGGCGGAGCGGTCGCCGGCGCCCGGAAGCTTTTCGTGATGGAAGCTGATCACGCTTTTGCCTGCATTTTTGCTTTTGCTGCCTATTACGCGCACCTGCAATATCGAGCTTTGGCGCCAATGCAGCGGTTGCCATGCGATGCGGAAATGCGAGCCGGGTTGGAGGACGGTGATCGTGCCGGTAATGCCTTCTTTGGTAGTGAATGATTCGGCCGGGCCGATGGTGCCGTTTTCCAGATCGCCGACCCATGCAGCCAGTCCTTCTTCGGACGTCAGCACCTCCCATGCCTTGCTCGAATGGATCGGAAAAGTCCTTGTAACGCCGATTTCATAACCAGATTCGAGCTCCCCCACGCCGCGCAGGCCCCTGGCTTCGCGGTAGCCGAGCGCGATTTTCTGCCGGTACCACACATTGTCCACATGTTCGGCCAGCGCAGCTTGCACCTCCCTCGGAGTCTTTTTATCAGCGCCAAGGTCGTCCAGCCACTGGATCCATTCTTTCCATCCACGGCCTGTTTTGTTCTTTAATGCCGCCGCCGAGAGCCTGGCCAGCTGTTCTTTCGAAGATTTTTTCTCACTTGTTTCCATGTTTTGGGGATTTTAAGAGCACAAAGTTAGCCAAAAAACAACCCCGCAACGCACGCTAAACCGCCAGGAATGCCAGCGTGAGCAAAGCAGGTTGCATGTGAGTTTGTAGGATGCTGAACGGCAGGTGTGAGTTATTTTGTGGTTTAAATAATTGACTGCCAGAAGGATGTAAGCATCTATATATTTAATACTTATAATATTTATAGTATTGATTGTATTATTAGATGCAGTTAATGTATTAAAAGTGTTAACAGGGAAGAACAGCAAATGTTTAATACTAAATATAAGTATCTAAATGAATAATAGTAGTAAAAGTATGTAATGTATATAATGTGATAAAAGCATCAAAAGTAATTAAAGGATAAAAAGTAACATATGAACCATTTGAGTCAAAATTACGGATATGAACGTCACGTTTTAAATGAATAAAATGTATGAAAAGTAAAATAAGCTGTATACTTTTCATGCACTAGAAAAGTATACAGCTTATTTGCACCAACCACTCAGTTCAAATGTAAGGGACTAACTGAAAGTTTGATATTGAAAGAATGTTCAGAAAGCCACGTACATTTGATACGTATCTCACTATTTAATACATTATGAATGTATCAAATGTAATCACCTAATAGGCAGCGGTGAAGCGCTTCTTAATGAAGTATCCTTGCTCTATCTCGTCCACGATCGCGACGGCCGTGTCGCCTACGGACAGGCGGCTGCGCTGGTGTTCATCGAGCACCGGGGTGTCAAGAGCGGTGCGGTATTTGCCGGTACGCTCACCCGGATGTGCGGGAGACATCTCGATAGCCGGACTTAGAAAAGTCCAATCGAGATCTGTTTCGGTTTTGAGGTAATTCAGATAGTCGCGTGCTGCTGTCGCCCCCGCTTTATAAGATTCGGGGAAAGTGGGCGTGTCCACCAGCTGCACGCCGGGCTTGATTTCCAGACTCCCCGCACCGCCCACTGTGAGGAAGCGTTTTACACCTGCCTGCTTCACGCCGGCCTGGATCGCCTTTGCTCCATTCAGGAAGTCGTTGTAGATATTCGGGTTCGTCCAGCCCGAATTGAACGTGCTGATGACCGCATCATGCCCCGCAACGACAGCGGCAACTTCATCGGCATTGGTTACGTCTGCCGCCTGCGCCGTCACCAGGCCGCTGCTGGCGTCGATCTTGTCGATATTACGGGCAATGGCCGTCACCTGGTGGCCGCGTGACACGAGTTCCGTCAAAACATGGCTGCCCACGAATCCCGTAGCGCCGATCAATGCAATTTTCATAAGTGTTGATTTTAAGATTAAATATTACTGAAATAAAAAATGTGACAGTTTTGGTTAAATAAACTACCCGAATTTGGCGCAAAACTCCGCGAGCGATACTTTACCCAGGCTAGCCAGCAAAGTCTGCTCAGCGGCGTCATAAAGACCGTCCAAATGATCGTTGATCTTCCGGCCGACAGGGCAGTCGGGGTTGGGGGAGTTGATACCCTTTCCGAGCAGGTCTTTTTGCCTCACCGCCTCGTACACTTCCGACATAAATATCTGGCCGGCGGGTTTCGCAAGACGGCTGCCGCCAGACTTCCCCTCCTTGCTCGCCACCAACCCGCGCTCACGAAGATTGCCCAGTTCTTTCCGCACCAGCACGGGGTTAATGTTAATGCTCCCCGCCAGATATTCCGACGACGTCCATTCGTCTTCCGAGAAAGCCAGTAAAGTGAGAATGTGTACCGAAATGGCAAAGCGGCCGCTGTTCATACTGTAATGTTTATTATTACAGTATGAAGGTGCAGGAATTTTTTAGAAATGCAAGAAGTGAGGGATTGTTAGCTGATTTGATGCAAGCTTCCGAGTGGGAAATGTTAGATCGAAACATAGGCCTGACAGTAGTTGCCGGATCAAAATACATTTTTAACGTAAAATACTTTTTATATGTTTATTAAGTATAAAAAGTAATGTATGTTTAATATTTAACATATTTCTATACTGTAAAAAATGTAATTAAAGGATTGCGTCGCCATCGAAATCGGCCTTACTAAGTGATTGCAAACAAAAGTATAGTATGCAAAATACATTTAGGTAAAGAAATATGTTTTAAAAGTATTGAATGTTAAATACATATGAAAAATATATATCGCTACAAAAATATTAAATGTGGCAGGATTATAGAATTGATTATCAGCTATTTAAGAATTGTGAGCCCGCCTTTATACGAGCGTTTGGTATACTGGATCACATAATAATAGTAGCCGCCGGATATTTTGTCGGGGCACCAGTCGTTTGGGCGTACTTTGGAATAGTAGACCTGTTTTCCCCAGCGGTTGAAGATCGTGACGTCCTTGAAATAATCCTGGCAGTTGTCGGCCGGGAGTTCCTGGAATACGAAGCAGTCGTTTTTTCCATCTCCGTTGGGCGTGATTACGTTCGGGAATTCGGGGAAAGGGGTGGTGCCGCTGTCTTTTAAAATGACCTTCACGGTGGTCGTGTCGGTGGCCGCGGCGCAGCTCTTGTCCTGCGTGATGAAGTCGACCAGGAAGGCCTGCTCGGGCTGGCCGTCGAGCAATATGCATTCGGGGTTCCAGGCATACGGCGAAGTGATGGAATTGACGCCCGATTTGGCCTCGAAAATCATTCCGGCATTCTTCATGTCGAAGCCGCGGCCTGCGGCCGTCAGAACGATCGTATTGGTGTCGGGATCGGTCGCCAGCACATCGAACGTGATTCCCTGCGGACTGCCAATCTGATAAGTGATCTCCTGGATCGGCAGAGAGGTGCGCACGGCAGGGGGGCGATTCGGCGATTCGTCGACGATAAAATACACGGGCTTCGAAACCGGCATCGGGTTGCCTTCGCACCGCATGTCCTCCACCTTGAAATCGACGGCGAGCGTGTCCCCCTGTTTGGCATTGCAGGGCGGCACCCAGGTGAATTTCTGCTGTACGCTGGCCTGGCCGCTCACGGGTTTGAACTCCATTCCCATATCGGTCATATTGAAATCCTGGCCGCGGCCCGAAAGCGCGAGCTTGTCTTTGTCGGGGTCCTTGCCGAATACATCGAACGTCACAGGCACGCCCGCCTTCACGTGCACGTAGTCGCCCCCGAGCGACGTTGACACGCTCGGAGCATTGTTGCTGCTGTTTTCGCGGCGAATGTAGATGTTGAGGGTGTCGGTAAGCGGAAAGGGGCAGCTGCCGTCCTGCGCCACCAGCCTGATACGGATCGGGCGGTTGTCGTAGGTGACGAAGCAGTCTTCCAGGCAGACCTGGAATTTCAGCGTGTCGTTGGGGACTTTCGTGGTAAACTGGGCCGGAAGCACGGTAAAGTAGTTCTTGGAGTTGTTGACCGTCGCGCCCTCAACGCTTACGATCTGGTTTACCGTCGGGTCGGTCACCATTACTTCGAAGCAATTGGGATCATCTTTTTTGACGGTAATTATTTCATTTTCCGTGTAATAAGTGTTCTTCCCTTTTGGTTTGAATAACAGTTTGGGCGGGTCCATTTTGGGGCAGTCGACGACTTTGAGCTGGAAATCCCGCGTGAGCGTACCGATTTTCTGGCCATTGCGGTATTCATCCACCTGCACGGCAAACACGTACAATCCGATAGACCCGGCGGTGACGGACAGCATGCCATTGGTGCGGTTCACCTTCAATGGCGCGGGGCCGGGGATCATGTTATCGACCGTAATGCCGTTGACCCAAGTCAGGCGCGGGTAGTTTGATGAGCCGCGGGCAGGTGCGCTGGGGTTGGATTTGTCGGCATAGCCCTGCATGGGCGTGATCAGCGAATATACCAGGCTGTCGCCATCGGCATCGGTGCCGCCAAAATCGAACAAGAATGGCGAATTCACACACGCATAATCTCCTTTGATTTCAGGAAAAACGGGGGAGGAGTTTTTGAAATTTGCATTGTTTTTGAAAAGCGGCGGGAATTCGAGGTAAAACAAACTGCCTGCGTCGCCGGGCGCCTGTATGTTCGTGATCGTCCCGTTCCGGCAGCACCGGTCCCACACCATGTAATAGCCCTGCGGATCGCTGAATTCGGTCGGTGTGAGGTGCACGGTGGCGCTATATGTGATCTGGTAAGTTTGCAGTGTTGAGATTCCGCAGAGCGGGTTTGCGTAGTTGACCGATTTTCGTTCTATTTTTGGGGCTTCAAGATACCCTACGGCCTGGTTGTCGCGCTTTCTGAAGACATAAATCGTAACAAACGGATCTTCCGCGCCGGGATTGCCATTCAGGGCGTCGAAGTACATCGTAAGGCCCATGTTATAGTTGTAATAGCTGTCCTGGTTGTGCGTGATGAAGAGCTGTCCGCCGACGATGTGCGTCGCACGGGCTTCGCAAATGGCAAACAGCATCAGAATGAATAAGATGAACCGTTTTTTCATGGAATGATGCGGCAGTAAAATTGATCCGATAGGATATTGGGATTTAGTAATTAAAACAGGAAATAATGTCTAAGAGTAACAAGTACGAGTACGTTGAAATTACCGATTTTGCGGCAGAAGGCAAATGTATATTTAAATCGGAAGACGGCGTAATCTTTGTAGAAGGAAATGTGGCTCCCGGTGACATCGTCGATCTTCAGGTGGTCCGCACGAAGAAGAAATTGAAGGAAGCGATCGTCACCAAAATCCATTCGCAATCCCCGCTACGTACGGAACCCTATTGCGAACATTTCGGGTTTTGCGGGGGCTGTAAGTGGCAGCATATCGGCTACGACCACCAGCTCAGGTTCAAAAGGCAGCAGGTTGTGGATCATTTTGAAAGGATAGGAAAGATCAGGAATGTTGAGATCAACGAGATTCTCGCTGCCCCTAAGACTGAATATTACCGCAATAAGTTGGAATTCACTTTCTCGAACTGGCGCTGGCTGACCAAGGAGCAGCTCGATTCGGGACAGCCTTTTGCTAAAACCGCGCTGGGATTCCACGTGCCAAAACGTTTTGACAAAATCTTCACCGTAGACCACTGCCACCTGCAACCCGACCCGTCGAATGCGATCCGCAATTCGCTGCACCGTTTCTCGGAGGAAAAGGGCTATCCTTATTATGATGTCCGTTTCAATGTGGGTGTTATGCGCAATGTGATCATCCGCACAGCCAACTCCGGCGACGTGATGGTGATCGTGCAATTCGGCGAGCAGAACGACGATATTATTGCAGAAGTGATGGCGTTCCTGCATGAGAACCACCCGGAAATCACCTCGCTGAATTACATCGTGAACTTAAAGGGGAATGATTCCTACCAGGATCAGGAAGTGATCCATTACGCGGGAGATAAGGTGATCCGTGAGACAATGGAGGACCTGACGTTCCTGGTCGGGCCGAAATCGTTTTACCAAACGAACTCCGAGCAGGCCTACAAACTGTTCAGCGTCGCCCGCGACTACGCACAGCTGACGGGCAACGAATCGGTTTACGATCTTTACACGGGAACGGGCACAATTGCCAACTTCGTCGCGCGCAGCGCCAAAAAAGTGGTAGGCGTGGAATATGTGGAAGCAGCGGTCCAGGACGCCCGCATTAACTCCCAACTGAACGGCATTACCAACACTGCATTCTTTGCCGGCGACATGCGCGCGATTATGAACGAGAGCTTCCTGCACACGCATGGCCGCCCCGACGTGATCATCACCGACCCGCCGCGCGCGGGCATGGACGTGCCCGTGATCGAAACGATCCTCAAAGCCGCCCCCGACCGCGTCGTGTACGTTAGCTGCAATACGGCTACCCAGGCACGGGATCTGGCGCTAATGTCGGAAGACTACGAAGTCACCCGCGTGCAACCGGTAGATATGTTCCCGAACACGCACCATGTGGAGAACGTGGCGTTGCTGGTTAGGAAATAGGTTTTGGACAGGGATGTTCATTTGCAGATCGCTATACGCAATAAATGAACATCCCTTACCGGACGTTTCTTAGTAATTGTTAGTGCACATTACTTGTTCAAATTTAGATATTTGTAGTAAGTCCATATTGAATCGGCGGCGGGATTATACTCGCCGTCCATTACCTCACTGGTTACAATTCTGGGCTTGTTTATGTCGACGTCTTCAAGCGTTAGCCGGAGGCATTTTCTATTATGTACCGAGTCTCGTCCCTGGTAAATCCTATGAGGAGATTCTTCTTCCCCGGTTCCAGGCATCATCTTCCTGGTAATCTTAAAAATGACCGCACTGATTTTGCCGTTGTCTTCCACCATTATCGTATCAAACCCTTTGAATATGATTCGCCGGGTGTGTGTGCTGTCGTAGTAGAAGTTTCTGTCAGACTTTCGATGGTAAGTCCGATCCGCCTCGTAGGTGGATCGGTTAGTCATTGACGATATTTGCGGGCCATACTTGTATTCACAACCGCATAATAGTGCGGTGAAAATCAGCCATGTTGTACAGTTTTTGTTATTCATAATTATTTCCGCATGCCGTAAGTTACATTCAGCGCCGTATCATAATTTTGGTTGCCACCCATGAAATTTCCGCCGGCATACCACCCGTCTGAACTTCCTTCCCAGCCCCAATTGAGGTAGTACAAGTTGTAAGTCCAGGCCATGCAAGTTGCCGCCCCGTTTAATTCAACCACTCCGTGCAGAATCGTTTCCTGTATACCGGCAATCACCCAAATGTGCCAATTGTTAAATCCAAGAAACTGGTTCGTACCGTCCATGATAACGGGGTGACCACTCATAAGTTCTGACCTAACTTCATTCAATACATTGTTGAACGCCGACCTTTTTCCCGAATTGGAATAGCCGGCTGCCTGGAATGCCAACTTAATGTTCTCACGCAAAGTGAATGTGTTGCACCCGAGCAGGTTGTAATTGGAGCCGGCGAACATTCCAGCCACGCGTATCATGTTCGCAATCTGCTGATCGGCAAGATTCGCTGATGAACAGTTAGTCGTAAAATCTTATCGTTTAAGGGGAAATTGTAATTCGTAACCGGCCCCGGTGCAATTGAATATGTCGCGGGCTTTTGATTGCACGAGGCATTCCAAACCTGGGCGATAGCAACTGCGCCACAACCTGCATTTGCCGTAGGGCAACCATCGCAACTTTTGGATGGACAGTACATGCTGTACGCCTTTTTTGACATCCATTGCGACGTGATGAGCAGCCCGCTACTGTAATACGTATCCGCCGGGCAGTTAGTAGGGTCAATGGGTGGTTCACTATTCCTTTTTCCCCATGTCAACGCATTTCCGTCTTCCAGCTTCCGCCACATTAATTCGATACCCTTGCCGGGCTCGTTGACGTGCTTTTTACCCTCCGCCACTTCAACCTTTACATGCTCGATCCAGATGCGGGGCCCGGGATTCTCGCCGTCCGGTTCGAATGTGCCGCTGTCGCCTTTTGCCAGAATCGGGATGACACGTCTATCACCTGCAATGATCACAAAACCTGCATCAGGACTTGTATCCGACTCAAAATGAATGATGTGCATTAAGGGACTGCCCTCGTCGTCGTTCAAAGTACGAACGTTTTTGATTCGTTTGGAGGCACCGGCATTTGCAGCAGAAGTTCTGGAAGTAGCATTCGTGGCTTCCGAAAGTCCGGCAAGAACAAGTCTTTCCGCATCTTTGGCGGTAATAACCATTGAAACGGATTGCGGACTTTCTCCGGGAGAAGGAGTAGGCCTGTCATGCTGGCATTGAAGCAGCGGGAAAGTTACCAGTAGTGCAACCAGTAGTTGGCTGATAAAGTTTTTCATTTGGATAGTCGATTTAATTGGATGACTATCCAAATGAATATATATAGGCAGGGGAGAACCTAATGGGATGATCAGGCGGCAACCGATGAATTCCCGAACGGTTTACTTGTTCCCAGCCAGATCAAAATGTTAATGCCGTGCAGATCAGAACGGCGGTTCCGAGTCAGGGCCTTTGTAATCGAAATTACTCAGGTCATTCGCGCGGCTGCGGAGCGTTCCGCCCATCGGCGGGGCTGTCGGTTTGGCCTGGTTTTCGAATGATGATATTGGATTCGAGGTTTGGATCGGGCGGTCGATAGAGAATGGCGCTGGCGTGAAGCCGGAATCGAGGTCGGCGAACTTCGTGTATTTACCAATAAAGCGCAGCTGAATGGTATCCAGCGAACCTGCACGGTTTTTAGCCAAAATCACTTCACCCACACCGGCTACCGAATTACCTGCTTCGTCCTCTGTAATGCCGTAATATTCAGGACGATACAAGAAGATTACCATATCCGCATCCTGCTCGATCGACCCGGATTCCCTCAAATCGGAGAGCTGCGGGCGCTTTTCGCCTCCGCGCGTTTCCACGGCCCGGCTGAGCTGAGAAAGGGCGATTACCGGCACATCGAGCTCTTTTGCAAGGTTTTTCAACGACCGGGAGATCATCGCAATTTCCTGCTCGCGGTTACCCGGGCTCTTGCCGCCTGTGTCGCCCGTCATAAGCTGCAGGTAGTCGATTACGATCATCTGAATGTCATGCTGGGCTTTCAAACGGCGGCATTTCGCGCGCAGTTCGAGCACGGAGAGGGCAGGGGTGTCGTCAATGTAAATGGGTGCATTGGTGAGACGGTGAATGCGGTGGTGCAGCTGCTCCCATTCGTGCGGGGCAAGGCTTCCTTTACGGATTTTCTCACTATCGATCTCAGCCTCAGCGGAAATCAAACGATTTACCAGCTGTACCGACGACATCTCCAAAGAAAAGATAGCCACCGGAATGTTAAAGTCCACCGCCGCATTCCGCAACGAGGAAACGACGAATGCCGTTTTTCCCATACCCGGACGTGCCGCAAGGATCATCAATTCCGTTTTCTGCCAACCCGAAGTAAGCCTGTCGAGCGCGCTGAAACCGGATGGTACACCGGTGAGGCCGTCTTTGTTGTTCTTTTTCTGGTCGAGCTCGGCCAGCGCCTGGCGCATGAGCGCGCCCATGTCGGCGTAGTTTTTCTTGATATTGGATTCCGAAATTTCGAACAGCGATTGCTCAGTTTTGTCGAGCAGGCGGAACACGTCGGTCGTGTCCTCGTAAGCGTCGCGCTGGATTTCGGAAGCTACTTTAATCAGCTCTCTTTTAATGTAAGCCTGCGAAATGATGCGGGCGTGGAATTCGATGTTGGCGGCGGAGTTGACCTTGCTGGTCAGCTCCATAATGTATGACGCGCCGCCGACGAGTTCGAGCTCGCCGGTGCTCCGCAACTTGGAAGTAACGGTGAGCATATCAATCGGCTCGGAGTCGGCGAAAAGCGTAACGATGGCGCTGTAAATGCGCACGTGCGACTCCTTGTAAAAACTATCCGGACGGAGGATATCCGCCACCGCCGTAAGCGCATCCTTTTCGATCATCAAAGCGCCCAGAACCGCCTCTTCCAGGTCAATCGCCTGTGGTGGTAATTTGCTGAATATCTGATCGTTGGATGGCGTCTTAGGGGGGGATGACCGCTTGGTGCCGTTGCCGGCCTTGGACCCGCCCCTGGGGTAGTTGTTTGGTGCCTTATCGTTTTCCATATTAAGACAAAGTTAATGATTGGACACCTCTGAGAAAAGGACGGCGGGGCTGTTTGAAGCATTAAATTTTTTTCTCCGAAAGCGCCGATTTGTGGCAGTCTGATAATGAAAGACTTGGTCGGAAAACACTTATTTTTTGGCCGCACATTTAGCGGCGCAATTGTTTTTTCGGCAATTATGTTTTACAAATGTTGGTTATTATTACTAAATTTTACAACGATTAAGACAAACATTAAACTCTGATTCATTTGCTGGAAAAAATCATCACGCTCGAAGACGTATCCATGGTAGATTTTCTCGGGATTCATAACTCGAATATCAAGGAAGTCGCCGCAGCTTTCCCCGAAAGTAAAATTATTTCACGCGGAAACGAGATCCGCATCCAGGGGACTGCCCCCGAAATTATCCGAATCACAGATGTAATCGACTCCCTTCTGGCGCATTACCAGAAGTATGGAAAAATAACGAACGACAATGTCAAGGGCTATCTGAACGGCATTGCGAAAATGCCGGTGGCCACCGGTGAGGACGACGACGACGTGATCCTCTACGGCAACAAGGGCCTGGTGGTGAAGGCCAAAACGCCCAACCAGAAGCTGCTCGTGGAGCAGGCCGCCAAATACGACCTCGTGTTCGCGATCGGTCCGGCGGGTACCGGTAAAACCTATACCGCGGTGGCCATTGCGGTGAAGGCATTGAAAAACAAAGAAGTAAGGAAGATTATCATTACCCGCCCGGCGGTGGAAGCTGGTGAAAACCTCGGATTTCTGCCCGGCGATCTGAAAGAGAAGATCGACCCGTACCTGCGCCCGATCTACGACGCGCTCGACGACATGATCGCGCCCGAAAAACTGAAATTGTACCTGGAAAGCCGGGTGATCGAAATCGCCCCGCTGGCCTACATGCGCGGGCGAACGCTGAACAACGCATTCATTCTGCTCGACGAGGCGCAAAACACTACGCCGATGCAGATGAAGATGTTCCTGACGCGTATGGGCCCCAGCTCGAAAGCGATCATCACCGGGGACAAATCGCAGATTGACCTTCCCAAAAACCTCAAATCGGGTCTGATTGACTCGCTGACGGTTTTGAAGGGCATTAAAGGGATCAGCTTCGTGGAACTCGACGGGTCGGATGTTGTAAGGCACCGTTTGGTGAAGGACATTCTTGCTGCCTATGAAAAATCGGAGAAATAGCTTGCTGCTGGCTGGCTTGTTGGCCCTGTCGCTGCTCGGGCAGGCGCAGGAGGTGCCTGTGACGCGCTGTGCGAGCACCGAACGCGATTCGGTGCGTTTGCTGAAAAACCCTGTATTGCGCAACCTGCGCATGCGCTCGGAAGGAGCGATCCAGAACTACCTGCGTGAGCAGAAAGCTGCGCGTACGCACGCGGACGAGATCGTAACCATACCCGTGGTGGTGCATGTAGTGCATAACCGTTCCGACAATGTAATCGGCGGAGCCTCCAACGGGAATATCAGCGAAGCGCAGATCCAGAGCCAGATCGACGTCCTGAATGAGGACTATGGCAACACGTCGGGCTACAAAGGCTTTTATACCGATTCACTGGCGGTGGATACCCGCATTCGTTTCAAACTGGTATCGGTGGTGCGGACCTATAATACGGCTTCGCAGTTCAGCCCGATTACCGACGCGACCAAACTGGCCGAAATTTCGCCTGCGTGGTTTACCAACCGTTACCTCAATATCTGGGTGACGCGCCTGAACGACCGATATCTCGGCACGTCGCAATTCCCCGTCGTTTCCGAACTGACCGACCGCACCCAAGGCCTCGCGACGACAGAGAATGAAGAAAGAGATGCCCTTACAGATGGTGTGATCATTGATTTCCGCTACTTCGGAAGGAACTCAGACGCCATTACGAGCAGGATCTACAACCTCGGCCGCACCACCACTCACGAGGTAGGGCATTGGCTGGGGTTAATCCACATTTGGGGCGACGCGACCTGCGGCACAGATTATTGCGACGATACGCCTGTGGCCAATACGAAAAACGAAACAACCGACATTTCGTGCTCGCCCGTGTATTCGCAATGCCGGGGAAACGCGGTGACGCGCAACATGATCGAAAACTACATGGATTACTCTCCGGACGTTTGTATGAGCGTTTTCACAAACGATCAGAAAGAGCGGATGCATGCAGTGCTTGCACTCAGTCCGCGGCGCGCTAAGATGGTTGAATATTCGAGGATATCGACAGATGGGCTCCTCGTCGATATTTACCCCAACCCGGTCCGCGAAACGTTGACAGCCAACGTTTTCACGCCGGATTTTGAAAATTATACCGTGTCCGTTTATAACCATAAGGGACAACAGATGACGGGCGAGACCGTCAATCGTACTTACCTCAACGTTCGAAACTTTCCAAGCGGCTTGTACTTCTATAAGGTCAAGACTGCTAATCAGACAGTTACCAAACGTTTTGTTGTACGATAACCACACATGCTACCACGCGCTCCGTTTGTCAGCGTAGTCATATTCTTAGCCACCGGCATATTGTTCGGCGACACTTTACGTGCGGCCGTACACGTGCCGGTGGCTTTGTTTTGGGCGGTTTCAGGCCTTCTGGGCATTGGCTGCGGGCTGTTTTATCATTTCAAAAACAGGACTGCGTTCGCCGTGGGCCTGGGCGCTTGGATGGTGCTGTTGGGCGCTGTGTGCCAGATTACAGTCGAGGAAGGGAAGGATGCCAGTATTGCAGCGCTGGATGCTTTGGAATACACATCTTTTACCGCCGAAGTAACGTCACTACCTGAAAAACGCGCCAATTCCATTCGCTTTGAAGTAGATGCACGCTCGTTCCTTTCCGGTGGGCGGTGGATCGGGCAGCCAGTCCGTGCATTGCTTTACCTGCCCGACAGTCTTCGCGAGCTTCCTCAGCCGGGCGATCACATCGTCATTCAAGGCCATTTGCAGCAACCGGAGCCACCCCAAAACCCGGAGCAATTCGATTATGCACGCTATTTGCGAAACAAAGGCATTCTTTTCACTGCGTTTGTGCGGAGTGGCTCTTTTGCGATCGTCTCCAAGCCTGCGAAAAGCGGGCCATTGTACTGGCCGGAAGCCGTCTCCAAATGGGCGGATGAGCAGTTCGGGACGCATATCAATGATCGTGCGGCCTACGGACTGGTAAAGGCCATGCTGCTCGGCCGCCGCGACGATCTGCTGGCGGAGCAAACGAGCGACTATACGATCTCCGGCGCAGTCCACATTCTTTCGGTGTCGGGCATGCATGTGGCCATTATCTTTCTCGCCATCAGCGCCGCATTCGGTTGGTTGCGGAAATGGGAATTCGGGAAATGGGTTTATCTGCTGATCATGGCGGGTCTGCTGGGCTTTTATGCCTTGGTGACGGGCCTGCCGCCCTCCGTGCAGCGGGCCGCATTAATGTGCATGATGCTCGTTATAGCCGAGGTAGCCGGGAGGAGGCATTATCCCATGAATACGCTGGCGTTTTCCGCGCTGGTCATTTTGCTTTGCGATCCTTGCGCATTGTACGACGTCGGTTTTCAGCTGTCTTACCTGGCAATGGCCGGTATTTTCCTGCTTTACGGCCCGATTGAGCGAATCGTGTTTCCGCAAAATCGGGCGCTGCGGTTTGTCTGGCAGGTAACGGCCCTGTCATTAGCCGCGCAAATCGCCACATTTCCGCTCAGTCTCTATTACTTTCACCAATTTCCAACGTACTTCTGGCTCGTCAATCCGCTGGTTGTCGTGTTTACGAATGTGTTGCTGCCTGCTGCATTACTCTTGTTGCTGGTGAGTGCGTGCGGCCTTCCGTGGCTGGCATGGCTGGTAGGAAAGGTGGCAGGATTATCCGCCTGGCTCACCGACTGGGCCGCGTCGATCCCGCGCGCGCTACCGGGACATTTGCTGGAAAACCTGCATCTTGAGATTTTTGAGGTGATACTTTTGTATGCTTTAATTTTCCTGGTTTGGTACACGCTGCATTCGCGTTCGCTATCGTATCTGAAAGCATCGTTTGTAGTGGTCATGCTATTCGCTGCTAGTTCTGTAATGAGCAGTTTGAATACCTACTTAAAACCCGCAGCCTTGACATTTACCATTCCAGGCCATCATGCAACAGCTTTTAAACGCGGGAATGTGCTTTACCTGGTTAGCGACAGGTCGTTTTCGGACGACGCCCGCGCATTTGATTTTAATGTCAGAAACTACGCGGTCAGCATGGAAATTGAGCGCATTATAAATGTAATTGCTCCTTAGCTACAAAAGAGCCTCATTGCACCGAGTAAAGCGCCTCGATCTGCTGCGCTACCTTTTTATCCCAGGCTGCCTGCGCGCCTGCATTCAGGCCGTGGCCGGTTTCGCCGTCGTATTGTTCCTGGTCGCGGTTCATTTCGCGGAATGCTTCCAGAAACTGGTACTGGATTTCGCTGTCATAATCTTCGATGGTCAGTTCAGCCTTGCGAAGCCGGTCCTTGAACTTCTCGACCACCAGCCGGGTAATGTCGAAATGGATCTGTTCATGGCGCAATGTGCCCGCATTGCGCGACTCGGGCCGGCCCCACGACATGCTTTTGACCATGAATGTTTTTAAACCTATTTCAACTACCAGATCATCATCTTTCGGATAGGAACGGCCCTCATAGCCAAAGCTGGTAAATACTGCCGCCGCATACCGGCTTCCCGGTTTGGCACTTCTTACCTTGAAATCATCCCACACCAAAGGCCGTTTGGGAGAGTAGAAAACAGTGTCTTCCGACCCAGCGCTGTGGATTTCCTTAAATGCAAGCACGAGATTACGGGCCAATGCGGGCGTTTTCCCGGAATTAGTGGCCATCCATTTTTGAAAATGGCTCAATGCCTGATCCACCAGTTGCTTGATGAGCTTGTCGTGCGTGAAAGCTGTTTCAGGCCGCGTATAGTTTGCAGCCGTTTGATAACCCGTCAGCTCCACAGGCTGCATATTCCGATACCATCGAAAGCGCACGTGCAGGCGTACCTCGCCCGTCACGCGGTTGGGCCCGACGCGTTTTTCACTTACCGAAAGCTCTTTCACAGTAATGTAGAGCGGCAGGTAGGTCTGTTCTTTTTTCGGCGCAAGGTACGACCAGTAGCTAAACAGCTCGCTTTCTGCCTTTCCCGGCAGCATGGCAGGAATTTCCTTGCCCAATGCAATCACTTTTCCGAGCGCTGCGCCGGGCTGGGCACGCTGGTCTTCGACGCTTTGAATGAAGAATTTGTAGGATTTAAAAAGGCCGGCAGGATCCCTGGTGAGGGTAACAACCGACTTGTCCTGCTGCGCGAACAGCGGGCTCAGGGTAATGCTCAGAAGGAAAATAAGCGCGATGCTTTTGGTCATACTTTTCAAACTGCGTTGAATCCAGCCGTCATTTCCCTAAGTTTGTACCCTGGATTTTGGATTGAACAGAGAATGACATTACCTACAACGAATTTGCGGCCGGAATTTGATGACATTTATATGGACCTGGCAAAAAATCTTGCCAAGCGTTCGCATTGTATAAAAGCGCAGGTGGGGGCGGTGCTAACGAAGGACACGCGGATTATTTCCATCGGCTACAATGGCCCTCCCGCGGGCACGCACAACTGCGACGAAGAATTTCCGGGAGTAGGTTGTCCGCGTGATGCGAAAGGCAGTTGCTCACTCGCGCTGCACGCCGAGCAAAACGCCATTCTTTTCGCCGTCAAAAACGGCTCAAACATCGAAGGATCAACACTTTTTGTTACGCTGGCGCCTTGCATTGCCTGCGCAAGGGTGATTTACACGATGAAAATCAAGAAAGTAATTTTCCTGCATTCCTACGCCGCATACAAAGGCATAGCCGTGGAAGAGGGCGTGGAGTTTTTGAGAAGATTCGGGGTGGAGGTGGAGCAGTATCGGGCGTTGGAAGGGCTGAATAATGATTGAATGATTGAATGACTGAATGATTGGATAAGGCGTTATTCGGTCATTCAATCATTCAGTCATTCAAAATTACATCAATGATGATGCACTCCGCCCGTACCGTGCACATGGCCGTGATCGAGCTCTTCTGCTGTTGCTGCGCGGATGCTGAGGATTTTGCCTGAAAAATGCATCTCCTTGCCTGCAAGCGGGTGGTTGAAGTTCATGATTACGACTTCGTCTTGGATTTCGACGATCTGGCCGTGCAGGCGCTCGCCGTCTTCGTTGGTCATCGGGATGATGTTCCCTACTTGGAGCAGCTCGTTTTGATCTACCTCACTGTTTTGGAACACCGATTTCGGCAGGTCTACAACCGCCTCTTCGTCATATTCACCATAACCTTCTTCGGGCGCTACCGTGAAATCGAAAGTGTCGCCGGCAGCGAGGCCTTCGATCTGATTTTCGAAGCCTTCGGGAAGGCCGCTGATACCGTGGATGAAATACATGGGATCGTTTTCAGTTACCACTTCCACCACATCCGTTTCGCCTTCCGAGTCCGGAATGCTGAGGCTATATGTTAACGCTACGACGTTATTTTTTTCGACTTTCATTTGCTAGTTTGATTAAAATAATGGTTGTTGTAAAAGAATTGTTCCCTGGATGAATACGGAACAAACGTACGGCAATTTTGTCAAAATGTCATTTAGATGAATTTTTTAGCGCATATTTTGCTGTCGGGTGAGAACGAGGGGGTGATGATGGGAAATTATGTGGGCGACTTCATCAAAGGGCGGTTAACTGATGAAAAGACCGCCAGCTGGAACCCGGATTATGTGCTGGGACTTAAACTGCACCGTTTCATCGATTCTTTCACCGACAAGCATCCCGACGTGCTCGATGCCAAGGATGTGGCGGCCGTTACCCAGGGCAAGCTGGCGGGGATTGTCATGGACATTTATTTCGATTATTTCCTTGCCAAAAATTTCGAGCATTATCATTCGGAACCGCTGCATTTATACGCGCACCGGATTTACTCGGTGATCGAGAAAAACGAGCACCTGATCCCGGAAACGATGGTACCGATGGTCCGCTCGATGATCCGGCAGGATTGGCTCACCACCTACGCCACACTCGGCGGCATCGATACTACCTTTCATAGGCTCTCGCGGCGCGCCGGGTTTTTGGCACCTATCTCCGGGGCTGTCAGCGATTTGCGGGCCAATGAGGAGTTTTATTATACCAAATTCCTTTCCTTTTTCCCGGAACTGCGCCGTCAGGCAGGTCAATTTATCGTCGAAAACGCGGCATAAATCGGTGCGGAAAGGTAAATTTGATGTCCGGATTACAGACCGGTCCAATCTGCAAACTAATGGCACAAACACCCGATATCATTCTCAAAGAGCTGAGAAGCAAGAAGTTCCGGCCGCTCTATTTTCTGCATGGCGACGAGCCCTATTACATTGATGCGATTGCGGAAGAGCTTGAAAACAAGGTCGTTCCGGAATCGGAGCGCGGTTTTAACCAATTTGTGCTTTACGGGAAGGACACGGATATGGCCGGTGTGCTGAGCTACGCGCGCCGTTTTCCGTTCATGGCAGAGCGGCAGCTCGTGCTCGTGAAAGAAGCGCACCGGCTCAATGGCATTGAGCAGAAGGAACAACAGCAGCGCCTGGAAGATTATGCATTGAACCCGGTGCCGAGCACCGTGCTGGTTTTTTGCTATCATGCCAATGCGGACGAGCGCAAGTCGTACCTGAAAGCCTGCAATGCGAACGGCGTGGTGGTGCAGTCCAAGAAGATGTATGACAACAAGTTACCCGACTGGGTGGCTTCCTTTTGTCAGCATGAAGGTGTAAAAATCAGTCCGAAAGCGGTGCAAATGCTGGTGGACAACATTGGAAATGACTTGAAACGCCTTTCGAACGAGATCCGTAAAATTATGGTAAATCTGCGGGTGGATGAGGGCATCGACGCCTCGGCGATCGAGAAATTCGTCGGCATCAGCAAGGAATACAATGTGTTCGAATTCCAGAAAGCGCTCATGCATCGCGACGTGCTGAAAGCGAACCAGATAGCCGCATTTTTTGCCTCTAATCCCAAAGACAACCCGCTGGCCCCGGTGTTGATCATTCTTTTCGGGTTCTTTTCAAAATTGCTCCTTACGCATGCCGCTCGCGATAAGTCGGAGAAGGGCCTGGCTGCCGAGCTGGGGGTCAATCCTTATTTCGTTAAAGATTATCTGCTGGCTGCGCGTAATTATCCGATGGGAAAGGTCGCCGACGTGATCCATTACCTGCGCGAATGTGACGGACGCCTGAAAGGGCTCGACGGCAACAGTGTGCCCGAAGGCGAGCTGCTGCGCGAGCTTGTTTTCAAAATCGTGCATTGACGGCAATGTACATTTCGCATGATTTCCGCAAGAAACGGGTTCAAAACATAATCAGGACCGGTGTAATTTTCGAAAATGGATCAACAAACTATTCTTATCCCGAATCCGCCGCTGTTCAGTTTCCGCGAATGCCACTGGTTTCTCGACCGCGATTTTGACGATTGCATGCACACCATTCGCGGCAATGCGGTTCTGAAAGCAATCCGGACGTCGTTTGGCGATATCCTGTTTCGGGTGAGTGAAGAAGCTAATTTCCTGAAAACCGAGATTTTGTACGGAGCCGCAGCCCCCGAAGCGCGTGACCTCGTTGTCGGTTACGTGGCCAACTGGTTCGACCTGAACCGTGATATCGAGCCGTTTTACGACCTTTTGGCAGCCGATTCCCGCCTCGCTTACATGACCGACGCCTTCCGGGGTTTACGATTGGTCGGCATTTCGGACATGTTCGAAGCGATTTGCTGGTCCATTATCGGTCAGCAAATCAACCTCACATTCGCGTACAAGCTGAAACGGCGGATGGTGGAACGCTACGGCACGCACGTGGAGTGGAACGGCGAGGTCTTCCCGGTTTTTCCAACCCCCGAGGCGCTGGCCAATGCCGGCATCGACGAGCTGCGTGCCATGCAATTTTCTCAAAAAAAGGCGGAATACGTGGTAGGCATTGCACAAGCATTCGCCGATGGAAAACTGAATGCGGAAGTGATCAGCGCATTACCCGATTTCGCGTCGCGGCAAAAAGTGCTGGTTGCGTACAAGGGTGTGGGTATCTGGACGGCCAATTATGTGCTCATGAAAACGTTCCGCATGCCCGAAGGCATTCCGCACGGCGATGTAGGCCTGCTAAATGCGCTCGCTGGGCATGGTATCATTGGGGATCGGAGTGAGAAGGAAAAAATTGAGGCGCTCTTCCATGCATTTCCCGGCTGGGAAACTTACCTGACATTCTATTTATGGCGCAGCCTCGCTATGAAACGTTAGGATTGCCGCCGCTTCCATTCCAGATATTCCTGGCGCATGCAATGCCCGCATGGCCGGTAACCGTGTGCGAGCGCGTCGCGCACATCCTCGAAGAAGACGCGGTTTTTACGTTTCATGCGCTTGCCTGAACCGCATGATAACTGGCCGTAAATTTTCAGTTTGCAGTTCCCGGCAATGGTGATCTGCCGGCTGCTAATCATTACGCTCAGTTTCCGGCTTGTGCCGAAATGTTGAGGACCTATATCGTCGTGTCGGATCATCGGCTAGCTCAATGCATCGTGAAAGATAATGCCTAATGTATACCGCCGGCCTTTGTGCACCTCGCTTACGCCGTGTTTCATATTCACCCGGTAATAGCCTTTGCTTCCTTTTACCGGTCTGAAATTGGTCGTGAATAGCAGTGCATCACCTTTTTGAGGTTTCGAAACAATGGCTTTGGATTGCGCACGCGGGATTTGTTCGGTCATTACGAACTCTCCGCCGGTATAGTCCTGCTCCGGGTCGTTGAGAAACAGCACCATTTGAATCGGAAAGAACAACTCGCCGTAAAGATCCTGATGCAGGGTATTATGGCCGCCCTGGCCGTATTTCAGAATGAGGACAGTAGGCTGCATTTGCCCATGCGAGCGGCAGAGCTCCTGAAAGTCTTGAAAACGAGCAGGGTAGGGCTGCGTCTTCGTCAGCACATTCATCCATTGATTAGCCACCGGCGCCAGCTGCGGATACACACTCTCGCGAATCCGATGGATAATTGGTGGTAACGGGTAGGAGAAATACTTGTATTCACCAAGGCCAAACCGATAACGTTCCATGACGATCGTTTTGCGATAATGCGTCGAATCGTCGTAGGCGGAAACGAGGTCGTCGCATTCTTCCGCATTCAAAACCCCCGTCAGCCGCGCATAGCCACGCCGGTGCAGGTTATCCCGTACATCCGCCCAGTCAAGGTCTTCCAAATTGATCATAGCAAGTGATTTTTTGATTTAATAAACCAAAATTACCAGGCCCGCGGCGGGCGGGAAACCTGAATCTTGCTTGATTGGGAGGAGAATGATTGAATGATTGAATGATTGAATGATTGAATGATTGAATGTGTGAATGTGTGAATGATGGAATGACGAATGAGAGAATCTTTACTCAATCATTCAATCATTCAATCATTAAAACTAAGCCGAAAGCACCGTCTCGTCCTTCCTTTCGCCAATCTGCTGGCGCCACATGGCGTAGTAGAGACCTTTTTCTTCCAGTAAGGCGTGGTGGTTGCCGGTTTCGACTACGCGGCCTTTTTCGAGGACGTAGATGCGGTCGGCGTACATGACGGTGGACAGGCGGTGGGCGATCATGACGGTAATGTGCTGACGCTGGTCGGTGATGTCGCGAATCGTGTTGGAAATTTCCTCTTCCGTGAGGGAATCGAGCGCCGAAGTGGCTTCGTCGAAGATGATCAGGTGCGGATTACGCAGGAGCGCACGCGCGATGGAAAGGCGCTGCCGTTCGCCGCCTGATAATTTCAGTCCGCCTTCGCCGATTACCGTGTCGATGCCGTTCTCGGCGCGTGCGAGGAGGTTGAAGCAGGCCGCTTTGAGCAGCACATTGTTGATCATTTCGTCGGTCGCTTCCGGGTTTACAAACAGCAGGTTTTCTTTGATCGTACCCGAAAAAAGCTGCGTATCCTGCGTCACGAAGCCGATTTTATGCCTGATTTCGTCAAAATCAATTTCTTTGCCATTGATACCATTATAGAATACGGTGCCGTCGTTGGGCTGGTAAAGGCCCACGAGCAATTTCACGAGGGTGGTTTTTCCGGAACCCGACGGTCCTACGAATGCGATGGTTTCGCCACGCTTTACATTAAACGAAATGTCTTCTAAAGCGGGACGTTTGGCGGTTTGGTGCTGGAACTTCACGTGATCGAACTGCAACTCCCGGATGTCGGTAATGCTCGCCGGATCAGCCGGTTTGTGTTCCACCGGACGGGCCAAAAGCCCTTGCAGGTTGTTTAGCGAAGCCTCGGCCTCGCGGTAGGAGAGTATCACATTGCCCAGCTCCTGCAATGGCCCGAAAATGAAGAACGAGTAGAATTGCATCATCATCATTTGCCCCACGGTAATTTTATCCCGGAACACGAAAAACAGTAATGCGAACATCACGCATTGTTGTAGAAAATTGACGAATGTCCCTTGAATGAAACTTACCGAACGGATGCTTTTTACCTTTTTGAGTTCCAGTTGCAGGATTTTGTAGGTGGTGGTGTTCAACCGGCCGATTTCCTGCTGCGTTAGCCCAAGGCTTTTAACCAGCTCGATATTGCGCAGCGATTCAGTTGTGGAGCCCGCCAGTGCAGTGGTTTCCTTGACGATATTCTTTTGTATCGTTTTGATTTTCCTGCTTAAAACACTCGTTAAAAACGCCAGGATAACCGCGCCGACCAGGTAAATCAGCGGCAGCATCGGGCTGAGCCGGAATGCGACGATTACCACAAACACAATTCCCACCGAGGTGAAAAACAGCACGTTAACGAAATTAAGAATGAACTTCTCGCAATCGGCGCGGACTTTCAGGAGCACGGAAAGCGTTTCGCCCGAGCGCTGATCCTCAAAGTCCTGGAAAGGGAGCCGGAGCGCGTGGCGCAGACCGTCCGTATACAGGGCAGCGCCAAATTTCTGAATCACCACATTTACCAGGTAATCCTGGAACGCCTTGGCAATACGCGACACCATCGCCACGCCGATGATCATCAGCAGCCCGAGCAGCACGCCTTTGAAAAACTCGTCGCCCAGGTCTTTGGAACGAAATTCGGCGGCTTTGTTGGCGTAGGGGTCAATGAGGTAATTACCGAGGATGTAGGGATTGAGCAAGGAAAATATCTGGTTGATGGCGGCCATCACGAGGGCAAGGAAAATGAGCCCTTTGTACCTGCTCAGGTATTGGATCAATAATTTCATACAGTTGTGAGGTGATTCGGTGGTGTTACCAATTACTGTAAACCGAAACGCGCGGATTTTAATTCTCGTTGAATGCGTAAAATGCAGGGCAAACAAAAAAGACATCCGGAAGGGATGTCTTTGACAATGTAGCGGGGAGCAGGATCGAACTGCCGACCTTAGGGTTATGAATCCTACGCTCTAACCATCTGAGCTACCCCGCCGTCGTAATTGTGGTGCAAAAGTATGTTAAAGAATGTTACGATGCAACCGGTTTGTCCATTTTTAGCGTAAATTTCGAATATTTTTAAAACAACAAATTTACATTTGCACGCTTTTATTGTCGATTTATGTTATATTACAACTTTTAAATCAGCACATAAGGTAAGCACTAATGAGGCTGCTCCTTTAATTTCAGCACGTATGGAAAAATATAAATTTGTTAAAGAATTTGAGTTGCGTTCCTCCCCTAAAGTTCTCTTTCCATATATTTCCACGCCCTCGGGCCTTGAACAATGGTTTGCCGAGAAGGTTACTGTGCTGCCCGATCACCGGTTCGATTTTCAATGGGACGGCGACAGCCACATTGCCCGCCAAACCGGACTGAGGATTAACAAAGCCGTTCGTTTTGATTTTGAGGACACCAGTGAAGATAACCTTGACAACAACCATCTGGAACTAAAATTAGAAGTTAGCGAGTTAACGCAAACGACCTTCCTGCGCATTATCGACTATTCGTCGAACAAGGATAAGGACGAGCTGACTTCCTTGTGGGAGGGGTTTATTGATAATTTAAGAGAAATAGTAGGTAGTTGATGAAAAAGCTGGATAAGCTTATTTTAACGTCCTTTTGGGGACCTTTTGTGATTACAATGTCGGTCGTGGTGTTCGTCTTTCTGATGCGGATCATGATCTTTTATATAGATGACTTCGTGTCCAAAGACCTGAATGTCATGGACTATGCACAGCTATTCTTCTTTTTCAGCCTCATTACCGTTCCCACGGCACTGCCGCTCGCAATGCTGCTTTCCTCGCTGATGGCATTCGGTAACCTGGGCGAATTCTTTGAGCTTACGGCCATCAAAAGTGCTGGTATTTCGGTGGTGCGGGCCATGGCGCCGTTGTTCATCGTAGCCGTCGGGATCAGCGTTTTTTCCTTTTATTTCAATGATAGGGTGTCGCCCTGGGCCAATTTGAAGGGTTATAGCCTGCTCTACGATATCAAAACGACCAAGGCGACGCTGAAAATCAAGGAAGGGATTTTTTATAATGACCTGCCGGGATATAGTATCAAAGTGGACGAAAAGCTAGAAAATGGCAAGATGACCGGCATGGTGATCTACAAGCACAACAGCCGGTCGTACGAGTTCGGGAATACGGAAATCATCCTCGCCGACTCGGGCAGAATGTATTCGATTAATGAGAACCGTTACCTGGTGATTGAGCTTTACAACGGTACACGCTACACGGACGAGCAGGGCTCGGCAAGTTCGCGGCCCGTTTACATTTCGTCGCCCGCCGGCACCCAAACGCCTTACTCGAATTTCAACCGGCAGTCGTTCAGGCATTACCGGATGACGGAAAGCCTCGCTTCTTTTGGGATGAAACGTACGGACGAAGGGCAGTTTAAGTACCACGAGTTCATGAAGAACATCAGCGACCTCACGCACACGGCCGATTCGCTGCGCACTTCATACCAGGAAACGAAGAAAAACCTTGTGTCGGGTAGTCAGCAATATTACTCGTACAACTATCGGGAGGGGACTGACAAGACGATCAAGCCTGGCAAATGGATCGATTCGCTGGTGACCCGGCCGGTTTCGGATAGTTTGAAGAAAGAAATCCTGACGAACACAAAAGCGGCGTCGAACAGCATGCTGAGCTACATCAAGTCGCAGCAGGATTACCTGCAAACGAAGCTGAAAGACGCGAGCAAATACGAGCTCGAAAAGCATCACAAATACACCCAGGCACTTTCCTGCCTGATCATGTTTCTCATCGGCGCGCCGCTGGGGGCCATTATCAAGAAAGGAGGCTTCGGCGTGCCGGTGCTGGTTTCGATTTTGTTCTTTATCCTATTGTATGTTTTGACTAACCAGGGGGACAAATGGGTGAAGGAAGGGCTGGTAGCCGTGCCGGTGGGCGCGTGGATGGCGAATACCATTCTCTTTTTGACAGGTATGTATTTCATCGATCGCGCACGCAGCGATTCCCGGCTGTTCGAAAAGGACGTGTATCAGATGTTCTTCAAAAGAATTAAGTCGAAATGGGCAAGTAGATTTGGCAAAAGGGAGCTTATCACTCATAATTAATTTAAATTATTTTAAAAACCGGTTTTAAAACCCTACTTTTGCATCCTTATTTGCGGCAAGGTGCCGTTATTACTACATATCATTTTAATCTGTTGTTACAATCATGTATTTAACCGCGGAAAAGAAGAGCGAGATCTTCGAATCGAAAGGTTTTAAAAAGGAGGGCACCGACACGGGCTCTGCTGAATCACAAATTGCTTTATTTACGTACCGTATCAATTATCTGAACGAGCACCTCAAAACGCACAAGAAAGATAATGATACACGTCTGGGCCTCCTCAAAATGGTAGGAAAGCGCAGAAGATTGTTGGATTATCTTTACAAAAAAGACATCAATCGCTATCGTGCGATCATCGCCGAATTGAACATACGTAAGTAATTTGAAATCAGGGAACTTGACATATGTGCAAGTTCCCTGATTTTTTGCGGAAAAACAGAACATTACCGGGGCGACAGGACGGCGTCTCACAGCTACAAAAATCAAATATTCTATGCTCTTTAATATAGTTACCAAGACTATAACCTTACCGGACGGCAGGGAAATCACAATTGAAACAGGAAAATTAGCGAAGCAAGCCGACGGATCGGTGGTTGTCAGACTGGGTAACACCATGTTGCTGGCTACGGTTGTTGCTAACAAGGATATTAAAGAAGGTCTCGACTTTCTTCCGTTGTCAGTTGATTATCAGGAGAAATTCGCATCTGCCGGACGTATTCCCGGAAGCTTCCAGCGCCGTGAGGGCAAACTTTCCGATCACGAAGTATTGACCAGCCGCCTCGTTGACCGTGTATTGCGCCCATTGTTCCCCGACGATTACCATGCGGAAGTTCAGGTAAATATCCTTCTGATCTCTGCGGACGCAGAAGCATTGCCTGACGCACTCGCTGCACTGGCGGCATCAGCTGCTTTGGCCGCATCCGATATTCCTTTCGGCGGACCGGTTTCAGAAGTTCGCGTTGCGAAAATCGACGGCGAATACGTGATCAACCCAGGCACGACTGCATTGGCTAATGCAACTCTCGACCTGATGGTAGGCGCGACGTATAACGATATCGCGATGGTGGAAGGTGAAATGAGCGAGGTTTCAGAAGAGGAAGTGATCGAAGCATTGAAAATCGCACACGAAGCTATCAAAACCCAATGCCTTGCTTTGAAAGAATTCGAAGCGGCGGTGGGCAAAACTGAAAAAAGAGAATACGTAGGCGATCCTGCGGACGATGCACTTGAAGCACGTCTGCGCGAATTCGCTTATGGCAAAATATACGCGGTAACGCAACTGGGTTCAACCAACAAAACTGTAAGAAAAGACGGTTTCAAAGCTGTTTGGGAAGAATTCAAAACAACCATTACCGAAGAAGAGGCCGCAGAATTCAACGAAGGACTTGCGAAACGTTATTTTAATGACCTCGTTTGGGAAGCTTCACGCCGCCTGGTACTGGACGAAAGAAAACGCCTCGACGGCCGCGCGCTGGACCAGGTGAGGCCGATCGCTTCGGAAGTGGACTTCCTTCCTAACGCACACGGATCGGCATTGTTTACCCGCGGTGAAACGCAATCATTGACTACCGTAACGCTCGGTACCAAGCAGGACGAGCAGATCGTGGACACCCCATTGAAATACGGTTACAGCAAGTTTATGCTGCACTATAACTTCCCCGGCTTCTCAACCGGCGAAGTGAAGCCTAACCGCGGTCCCGGCCGTCGTGAAGTAGGTCACGGTAACCTTGCATTGCGCGCATTGAAAAAAGTACTTCCTGCTGAGGGGGATAATCCATACACGATCCGTATCGTTTCCGATATCCTCGAATCAAATGGCTCGTCGTCGATGGCGACTGTTTGCGCAGGTTCTTTGGCATTGATGGACTCAGGTTTGAAAATCAAAGCGCCGGTGTCGGGTATCGCAATGGGTCTTATCTCTGACGAGGCTACTGGCAAATACGCGGTTCTTTCGGACATCCTCGGCGATGAAGATCACCTGGGCGATATGGACTTCAAAGTAACCGGAACGGCCGAAGGTATCACTGCCTGCCAGATGGATATGAAGGTGAATGGCCTTTCATTTGAAGTGCTGACAGAAGCATTGATGCAAGCCAAAGCGGGCCGTCTGCACATCCTCGGTGAAATGAACAAAACCATCACCGAAAGCCGTCCTGACCTGAAACCACACACGCCACGTGCTATCGTGATCAAAATTGATCGTGAGATGATCGGTGCGGTGATCGGACCAGGCGGAAAAGTTGTACAAGACATTCAAAAAGAATCCGGCGCAACGATCTCTATCGAAGAGAAAGATGGCGCAGGCTTCGTAAGTATATTCTCTGCTGATAAGTCTTCCATGGATAAGGCAGTTGCACGGGTTAAAGGCATCATTCTGGTCCCTGAAATCGGTGAAATCTATTCCGGTAAAGTTAAGTCTATCATGCCTTTCGGAGCGTTCGTCGAGTTCCTCCCTGGCAAAGACGGTTTGTTGCACATTTCCGAGATCAAGTGGGAGCGCCTCGAAAAAATGGACGGCGTTCTGGAAGTAGGAGAAGAGGTGCAGGTGAAGCTCGTCGAAATCGACAAGAAAACCGGCAAATACCGCCTTTCACGCAAAGTATTGTTACCAAAGCCTGAGAACAAAAAAGATTAATTCAGTGTTCTTCTAGGCAGGAACGGTAAACGTCGTTATATAACATACTTAATAAAGACATAGATGAGACAGCTAAAGATCAGTAAGCAAATTACCAACCGTGAAAGTCAGTCATTAGATAAATATTTGCAGGAGATCGGTAAGGTGGATTTGCTAACGCCGGATGAGGAGGTGACGTTAGCTCAGAAAATCAGGGATGGAGACCAGCTGGCTTTGGAACGTCTGACCAAGGCGAACCTGCGTTTCGTGGTGTCTGTTGCCAAGCAATATCAAAATCAAGGCTTGTCGCTGGGTGACCTGATCAACGAGGGAAACCTCGGTCTGATCAAGGCAGCACAGCGTTTCGATGAAACAAGAGGTTTTAAATTCATTTCTTACGCGGTTTGGTGGATTCGTCAGTCGATCCTGCAAGCATTGGCGGAACAGTCACGTATCGTGCGTTTACCCCTCAACCGTGTAGGTTCTTTGAATAAAATTTCAAAAACTTTCTCCGAACTGGAACAGCGTTTCGAACGCGAACCATCGCCGGAAGAGTTGGCGGAAGTACTGGAAATTTCTTCTTCCGAAGTAGTGGACACGATGAAGATCTCCGGTCGTCACGTTTCTATGGACGCGCCATTTGTACAAGGTGAAGAAAACAGCCTTCTGGACGTTCTGGAAAATGACCTGGAAGATAAGCCGGATTCCGGCCTTGTGAACGAATCGCTCCGCAAGGAAGTACAACGCGCATTGTGCACGCTTACCCAACGCGAAGCGGACGTGATCGCCCTGTATTTCGGCCTTAATGGCGAGCATGCGATGACTTTGGAGGAGATTGGGGAGAAGTTTAACCTTACCCGCGAGCGCGTGCGCCAGATCAAGGAGAAAGCGATCCGCAGATTGCGCCACGTTTCCAGAAGCAAAGCTTTGAAAACCTATTTGGGTTAATGCATATTTTAATGCAAACCTTGTAATTCATTTAAATAGCCTCTTTCGGGAGGCTATTTTCATTTGTGACTATGGCTATTTTACAACCTTTGATCGACATGGCCGAGATCTGCTACCGGCAGGGTATCCGGCATGTGGTGATATCTCCCGGCTCGCGCAGCGCCGCGCTTACGCTCGCATTCGCACGTCACGGCGGGTTTCAAATGCATGTGTGTATCGATGAGCGACCGGCAGGCTTCATCGCCCTCGGAATAGCCCAGCAAATCGATGCTCCGGTGGTTTTGATATGCACGTCGGGCAGTGCGGCCTATAACTTCGCTCCGGCCGTTTCTGAGGCGTTTTTTCAGCAAATTCCGTTGCTCGTGCTGACGGCGGACCGGCCGAAGGAATGGCAGCATCAGTATGATGGTCAGACGATTTACCAAACGGCCATTTTCGGCCAGCACGTGAAGCGCTCGTTCGAAGTTTCGCCGGACTACGCCCACCCGGATGTTCAATGGGCGATCAACCGGATCACCAATGAGGCGATTAACCTGGCGTCTATCGCGCCAAACGGGCCCGTACACATCAATGTCCCCATTCGCGAGCCGTTTTACCCCGTTGCACAGGAGGAGCTAGCCGCCTCTGATGAAGTAAGGATTATCAAACGGCTGGAAAATGCGATCACATGGCCGCAGCAAGTCTTGGAAGAATTGCTGGACGAGTGGGAGAGTGCTCCGCGAATCCTGATTGCCGGCGGGCAAGGCAGGCCTGATGCAGCGTTGAATGCGGTACTGAACCGCATCAATGAGGAGTGGCAGATCCCAGTTCTCGGGGATTGCATTTCAAACCTTTCGGGTGCTGAAATGATCCGCCATCACGATTTGTTTCTGGGCAAATCAGAGACGGAAAAGCTACGGCCCGATTTGCTGATTACCTTCGGAATGTCGTTCGTATCAAAGGAATTCAAGCAATTTATTCGAAAAAACCCGCCCAAATATCACTGGCATATTGGACAAGATGCATTTCTGGCTGATCCGTTTCAATCTGTGACTCGCGATATTCCGGGAAAAGCGGCTGTGTTCTTCGAGAGTTTATTTGAAAAACTTGATTATCAATCCTTTGTTGAGAATGCTGACCTTGGGCATGATACTTCTTTTTATGCCCTATGGCAGGAAAATGATCGGAATGCGGGGCGAAAGAAGCATGAAACACTTCGAAATCTACCATTGTTAAGTGACTTAACTTTGTTAGATCGTGTGTTTAAATGTTCAGAAAAGAGATATCAGTTACATGTAGCCAATAGCATGTCTGTACGCTATGCAAATGTGCTGGCTACGGAAACTGAATGGGCAGGCGTGTTTGCGAATAGGGGAACGAGCGGGATCGATGGTTGCGTAAGCACGGCCATCGGGGCGGCAAAAGTGAATGGCCAACCAACTTTGCTGATCGTCGGCGACGTCGCATTTTTGTATGATCGCAACGGATTGCTGATCGACCGGCTGCCGCAGAACCTGAAAATCGTCGTACTGAACAATGCGGGAGGAAACATCTTCCGGATGATCGACGGGCCGGGCAACTTGCCGGAGTTGGAAACGTATTTTGAAACAAGGCATTCCTTTTCCGCACGACGCACGTGTGAAGATTCGGGAATTGCATATTTCCATGTTTCCAACCTGGACACAGCGGAGCAGACGGTTAACGAATTTTTGGCATTCGACGGAATCGCCCTGTTCGAAGGCTTCACTGATCCCGTCGAAAATACCAGGGCTTGGAGAGCGCTCAAACGTGCGCTGCACTAGCCGTGCTTAGCGACAATATTTGCCCGCCTCCGCAATCGCCAGGGAGTCTTTTAGCACGACTCCCTGCTTCCATATCCTGCAAGCCTCTGCCATGTTTTTCTGTGCGTGATAGGCCTGGCCGGCCAATCCGTAGAGCAATTCCACAGGTTCGGCTATGTCGATCGCTTTATTGAAGCTTTTCAGCGCTTCCTGCGTGCTTCCCTTTTGCTGGTAATACATGCCCAGATTACGCAATGCATAACCATTTTCAGGCAGCTTTTCGAGCGATCGCTCGATCAGCACTTTCGCCTCCTCCGGCTTGCCGGATTGCAGCAGGGCATACCCTTTATTATTGAGTGAATACGGCTCCGAAGGATCGCGGCTAAGCACCTGGTCGAAGTAGGCGATGGCTTGCTGCCATTGGTGATTCCTGGAAGCGATCAGTCCAAGGTTGTTCAATGCCTGCGGCTGCGCGGGGTCGAGTGCGACGGCCGTTTCAAAATCCAACCGGGCTTCGGTGTAGGAGCCCATGCGGTAATACACGGCGCCGCGGTTCACGTAAGCTTCGATGTTCGTCTTGCTGAGTTGGAGGGCGCGGTCGTATTCGGGTATCGCCTGCGATGAATTGCCTTGCGCGTCGAGCAGGTTGCCTTTTACGAGGTGGAAGCGGGTGGAGTCCTTATATTCCTTTTCAATTTGTTCGAGATCTGCTTTGGCGTCGTTCAGGCGGCCCAAATTAAGGGATGCTTCCGCCCGCACGAGATTTGCCTGTACCAAGGTAGGATCAATGCGGATCGCTTCTGACAAAATCTCGTGCGCATCATTTGTGCGGCCCAATTTCAACAAAGTTATGCCCTTGTTGAGATAGGCGTCCGAAAAATCTGCATTTTTGGCAATCGCTTCGTCGTAGAGCCTCAGCGCTTCGGCATAGTTCTTTTGATTTAACGCCTGGTTCCCTTTCAGGAAAAAATCGGCGGCATCCTTTTTACGCTGACTCGTGCAGTTTAGTAATATTAGTACTAATAAAAATAGCTGAGATAAGGTATTGATTTTGAATAACATATATTTAGTAATAGTAAGTAACATCAGTTATGAGGTACATTAAAGACATCCCTAACCCTCGCTACAAAATCGGTCTTTACCAATGGAACAGCAAGTACATTATCAAAATTGAATCGGGAATGTATGAGCAAACTTACAAAATCGACGATTACGAAGTGACGTCCACCGACGAGCTCGAAGCGTGTATGGACGATGCATTCACGAAGGCGATTGCAGATCGTTTCGATGCCATGCACGACGATTTCAACGGAACGCTGCAACGGCATAATGTGCTTTTTTAGCCATTTCGGCAAGGTTCCGGCAATGGAACGTATACGGTTTTAAATCGCTTTTCGTTAGATAGCAAACAATTTTAAGCGGTAAGTGCGGACCAGAATATTCTTTTATCAGGATATGGCAGACCACAAAAACTTAATTCAAAACTCCACCAACTCAGTATCTATGGTTTTTAAACGCAGCGCCTCCACCGTCGGCATGTTTGTGTGTGTAGGCGCGTCTTCCGTAGTAGCCCAGAATACGCTCAGTATTACGGAGCCGGAAGCACACTTTCGCAACGGCCTCGAATATTACGCAAAGTCGAACTACGTGGCTGCGAGGCAGGAATTCGGCGAGTTCCTGAATACGCAGGACAAATTGCTCAGTACGAGCGACTATAATAAGGTTACAGCGGAATATTATGTGGCTGTTACGGGCTTGTACCTCAATTACCCCGAAGCGGAAGTGCAGGTCGACCGGTTTGTAAAGAACCACGCGGAGCACCCCAAGGCACAGCTCATTTACAGTGATCTGGGCAAATACTATTATGAAAGCGGCAACTATGAAAAGGCGATTACCTACCTTGAAAAGGCGGTGGATCTGCCTGGGGCAGGAGCAGGGAGGCTGGAAAGCACCTATCGCTTAGCTATGTCGTATCATAACACCAAGCAGCCCGACCTTGCATTGCCGTTGTTTAATCAGGTGAAAAACGAGGCGGGTTTCGATAATGCCGGCGATGCATCGTTCTACGCAGGCGTGATCAACTACCAGAAAAATAACTTTGAGGAAGCGTACCAGGATTTCAAGCGTATCGAGGATCATCCTTATTATAAAAACGAAGCGCCCAACTGGATCATTTCGTCGCTGTACCAGCTCAAAAAGTTTGATGAGCTACTCACATACGGAGAACGTATCCTCGGCTCGCAGCGTGGGAATACCAAGTTGGACGACGTGGCCTTGTACGTGGCCGAAGTTTATTACGAGAAAGGCGATTATGCTAATGCGGTGAAAGCCTACGAGCGCTACAAGCGCATGCGGCCCGGTGCGATCCCCCCAACCGTAGCATTGCATTACGGCCATGCGCAGTTCCGTAATAACAACTTTGAGGGTGCAATCACCTCTTTAAAGCCCATCGGAAATGGCAAAGACTCTGTTTCGCAGTATGCAAGTTACATCCTCGGAATCAGTAACTTAAAGACGAATAGTTTAACTAATGCTTTAACATCATTCGGTAACGCAGCATCTCTTGACTTTAACCCTGTTGTGAAGGAAGAAGCGGCCTATAATCATGCGAAGGTGCAGCTGGAACTCGGTAACAATGCCGATGCAGTAAAAGAGCTGAACAATTACATGGCTAAGTACCCGGAGAGCAAACACACCGAGGAAGCGACCGAACTGGTGGCAGAAGGATACGCGAATGCAAGCAACAGCTCGGCCGCCATAAAGTACATTGAGGCGCTAAAAACGCGCAATGCTAAAATAAATAGTACATATCAGAGGCTTACTTACAACCAGGGCGTGGTAGATTTCAATGCAGGCCGGTTTGAGCAGGCGATTGAGATGTTCGATAAATCACTGAAACACCCGATCGACGCTGAGCTTTTCAACTCTGCATCTTTCTACAAGGCGGAGTCGGTGTACGGGTTGAAGCGCGTGGATGAAGCCGCGACATTGTATAATCAGATTGCCAAGAATCCGAAAGCTGGCATTTACGCACGTAAGAGCCTTTATGCCTTGGGTTACATTTACTACAACCAGAAAAAATACAGTCAGGCACTGCCTTACTTCCGCGATTTTACCAACAATATCGAGGGAATGGAGGCCGATATGATCGAAGATGCGCACGCAAGGCTGGCCGACTGTTACCTGGCGGCCAAGAATTACAACGAGGCCATCCGTACCTACGAGCAGGTTGCTGCAAAGGGCAAAGTAGACAAGGATTACGCATTGTTTCAGAAAGCCCGCGCGTATGTGTACATGAACCGCGAGGCGGAAGCGAAACGCCAGTTTGAATTGTTGATCAGCCAGTACCCGCAGTCGAAGCACCTGGATAATGCCTATTTCCAGCTCGCCGACATCGATTTCCAAAACCAAAGCTACTCGGCGGCCGTGAAGGGCTTTACACGGATGATTAATGAAAAACCAAAAAGCACGCTCATTCCAGCCGCATTGCTCCGCAGGGCACAGTCGTACTACAACTTGCAGGTTTACGAGCAGGCGATTGTCGATTTCCGTAAAATCCTGACCGAATATTCCGATTCACCATCGGCGGAAAGTGCGCTTGAAGGTATCCAGGAAAGCTATTCGGCCGTGGGGCGTCCGGAGGAATTCAACCAGGTGCTTGGAGTGGTAAGAAAGAACAACCCGGGTAATGAGAAGCTCGAAGGCGTTGAGTTCGATAATGTGCGCAACCTCTATTATGCTGAGAAATACGAGAATGCGATCACTTCATTGCAGGAGTTTTTGAAAAGTTACCCGGCTAGCAAGCACCAGTATGATGCTACCTACTTCATCGCGTCGTCGTACGACAAGACTAATCGCGTGAATGAAGCACTTCAATATTACAGTAAAGTGGTTCAACAAAACAGGTCGCAGTTTGTGGGCGCCGCCGCGCAGCGTTCGGCCGAGCTCGAGATCGGACGCGGCAACTTCAACAACGCTGTGACGAACTTCCGCGTGCTTTCCCGCAATGCCGAAAACAAAAAAGACCAGGCAACCGCGTGGACGGGCCTCATGGACACCTATTTCACATTGAAGAGCTACGATTCGACGCTTTACTATGCGAAGGAGATCATTAACATGGGTAATATCGTGCCGGCAAACCTTGGCAAGGCACAGCTCTACCTCGGTAAAGTGCCTTACGAAAAAGGCGATCTGAGAAAGGCAGGGGAAGAATTCAAAAAGGTATCGGCGTCGTCCAAGGATGAATTTGGTGCGGAAGCAGCATACTGGTCGGCCATGATCCTTTACAAAGAGAAAAAATACAAGGAGGCGGAGACGGCTATCATCGATATGGGCAAGAACTTCGAAGGGTTTGATTACTGGCGCGCGCGCTCGTTCATTCTGCTCGCAGACGTTTACGTGGGCATGAACGAGAAAGTTCAGGCAAAAGCGACGCTGAATTCGATTATTGAGAACTCGGATGACAAGGAAGCCGTAGAACTCGCGAAAGAAAAATTGAACCAAATCGAAAAATAGCATTGAACCATTGCTGTTTCATTCAACAGAAAACTTCATTAAAATGACGCATTCCAAGATATTACGCTCTTCACTGATGCTGCTGACGCTCGGGTTCTCTTCCCAATTCGCATTGGCACAGCGGGGGGAGATCGAGAGCCAGACTTACGAGATTATCAAGGACAAAAGCATTGAGTTCGCTCCCGCCAACCGGGTTTTTGATAAAGTACAGCCCGTAAAGGGGGAAACGGGCAAAAAGAAGGTTTCTTACCAGATCGTCGATCCGGAGATCAACATCGCTTCGCCCAAACTTACGCCAGCCGTAGCAGCGTCGTCGGACGAGCAAAGCCGGAAGGACGAGCCCGATGCCCTGAACAATTACGTGAAAGCGGGAGGCGGTAATTACGGCCGTTTTCTCGGCGAATTGTTCGTGGGCGGACGACCCAAAGAAGACCTCGCATTCACTACCCAGCTGAAACACCTGTCGGCAGCCAACGGGCCGGTCGATGGCAAGAATTCGGCCAATGCCGCCACAAGTTTCAAAATCGGCGGGAAATATATCCGTTCGAAATACAAAGTGGATGCAGGATTTAATTTTGATCGGAAGAACTACTATTTCTACGGCTACAAACCGCAGCCGGAAGGCGTGATCGTGGATCGCGACACGATCCGGCAGACGATCAACCAGTTTGGCTTTAACCTGGGCTTCGAGAATACCGATGCGTCGGTACTGGTGGATTATTCGGTAAAAACCGGTTTGAACACTTTGAAGGACCGCTATAATGCTTCTGAAATTGACTGGGGAACCAATCTGACGGCCTCTGTACCCATTTCGGAAAGCTTTTTCGCAATGCTGGAAGCGGATGCGTACGTCTCGCAGCGTGTCGACCAGTCCACCTACAATCGGAATTTGTTCCGTGTTAAACCTACTTTCAAGTACGTGACCGACATGTTCTCGGTTTCGGCGGGGATTAATGCAGTGAATGAGACTGACAGCCATCTTGACATTAACCGTACCAAAGCGTTTCCGGCCGTGAACCTCGACGTAACGCCATTCTCGGGCTTGCATATTTTCGCAGGCTGGAACGGCGATATTGTTCGAAACACGTTGAGAAGTATGCTTTCAGAAAATCAATGGCTGGGGCCTAATGTGCTGGTAATGAATACGGAAAAGTCATCTGATATCAGTGCAGGCGTTAAAGGCGAAACGGCTACGGGCGTCAACTACGAAGGTAAAGTCGCTTACACCTCTTACCGCAATTTCTATTCTTACAACAACTCGCTTTCGGACACGTCGCGCTTCTCGGCTATTTTTGACCCGGGAAAAACCAAGGTGCTAACGATCTCGGCACAGGCCGGTTATAATTTCAATGAACTGTTCAAAACCTCGCTTAAAGCCAATTTCTTCGACTATGCCGTAGAAATGGTGGAGGAGCCCTGGCACCGTCCGGACCTAACTTTGAACTGGTTCAATGCGCTTACGATCAGCAAAAAACTCTTCGTGACGGCGGATTTTTATATGTTGAGAGGCTTGAAAGCGAAAAATTTTCAGTCCGGTGCAGTCACCAAATTGCCGGTCATTACCGACCTCAATCTTAAAATCGACTACCTGTTAACCAGGAACTTCTCTGCATTTGTGAACCTGAACAACGTATTGGGCAAGCGGTACCAGCGCTACCAATATTACCCGCAGCAGGGATTGAACTTTATTGCCGGATTGTCATTTTCTTTTTAACTTCGCTGAGTTAACACCAATCTTCGCTTCATGATAGCAGTCGAAACAGTCATCCGGAAACTCATTGGAGAATACGAATTCGTGATCATTCCCGGCTTCGGAGCCTTGCTTTCACACCAGGTTCCGGCAGTTTATGACGGGAATTCGGGCATTTTCGCGCCGCCGGTTAAACGCCTGGCGTTTAATGAGTACCTGAAACTGGACGACGGCCTGCTGGCAAATTACATCTCGCGCCATGAAAAAGTGACGCACGCCGATGCAGTGGAGTACATTAAAGGCTACACCGACCGCCTGAGATCCGGCCTGGACATCAACGGAGAGGCAAGCATTGCCGGAATCGGTGACTTCAAACAGAATGTGGAAGGGAAGCTGGTGTTCGAACCTAACACTGGTAAGTATTTCAAAGACGAGTGGTTCGGGTTCGAAAAAATCAAAGCTATTGAAATACAGCCGAAAACAGCGGCCGCATTAAACACGGCGCCTTATGTGAACGACGAAGTGGAAGTGGTTGAACTCGAAACGGAGGAAAGACGCCGGTTCCGCTGGACGGGCTGGGCAGCCGCAGCGGTGATAGCCGGTCTGCTGTGCGGCCTGAGCTTCTTTCTGGTTAACACCGAAAACGAATACATTCAGAGCACGCTGAACCCATTTGCGGAAATGTTCAGCCGCAATAAGGCTGCGGAAACGACCATCGTAAAAAATGAAGGAGCGCCTGCACCCAATCCTGTGACTGAAACGGTTGTGGTTGAAGCGGACCCGATGCCGGTTGATTCAGCTGTGGCTGTCACGCCTGAAACCCCCGTTGCAACGCCAGCAGCCACACCGGTTGCCGCGCCAGCGGTAGCAGCACCGAAACCAGCGGAGATCGCATCCGGGAAGTTTTACGTGATCGCAGGAGCATTCAAAGGCACGAAACAGGCGAAAGTTTTACTCGCGCAACTGAATGAAAAAGGTTTTTCCAAAGCATTGATCATTCCTGCCGACGAGAGGAGCAAAAAAGTGAAAGTAGCCGTGGATGGATTTGACAATGAAACGGATGCGTACCGTGCTTCCAACCAGCTTAAAGCGGTGATCGGAGAAGCGGGATGGGTTTACAAGAAAAAATAAGGTTTTAAACCAGCAAATACAGAAAGGAGGTCATTGGCCTCCTTTTTTTGTTGCATACGTTTTTTACTACTTTTACGTTTTCCGAAAGAAAAACCCAGATTGATAAATGATCACATTACAGGCAGAAGACCGGCAGCGAATCGCAATTTCATGGGCGTGGTCCTTCGGGATTACCGCTGCCATGTTGGGCATATTCTTCTTCATCCGGCTGAGCTCGTCGCTTCCCAAAGTGGAACCTATGGAACTGTTCGTGGAAGTGAACTACGGAACCAGCAAGGTGGGCAGAGGGGACATTCAAACCTACAACAAGCCCAACGACAGCAAAGTGGCCGAAAACATGAAGGCCGATGCCGATGAGGTTAAAAAGGTCAAGTCGGTGGCTACTCCGAAACCGACGCCTCCCACACCGCCTAAAATAGAGTCGCCAAAGCCCACAAAAACGGTCGCTGAGAAGCCCGCGATCACTTCGAAGGTAGAGAGCCCGGTAGAGGCGCCCGAAAAGACTGACGTCAAAAAATCGACAGGTAGCGAGAATGCTTCCGCACCAGTGACCAAGCCGGCCCCTGAGAAGGCGGTTAATAAGGATGCGCTATTCAGCAAATCGTCCGGCAGCAAGTCGGGGAGCAACGGTACAAATGGAACCAGAAGCGGCATTGGCGGCAACAATAACGGCGACGACGCGGAAGGCGTGGGTGACAAAGGTTCTAAAACGGGAAGCCTTTTCGCAAAAACTTACAAAGGTGAAGGCGGCGGAGGCGGCACGAACGTGGGCCTGAACCTGTCGGGGTGGAGCTGGTCGAGACGGCCGGTCGTGGATGATAATTCCGATGCAACAGGGGATATCACCTTTAAAATCACTGTGGACCGCAACGGCCGCGTCAAAAGTGTGATCACGCAGGCGACTACCGTGACTGACTATGCCGTGGTAAACAAGTATAAAGCCGCCGTGAGGGACCTCACTTTCGTACCGAAATCAGCCAACGTGCCCGACGAATCAATCGGCACAATTACCTTTAAAATACGTTCACGTTAATATTTAAATGACATATCAGGAAACGATCGAATATCTGTACGACAGATTGCCGGTTTTTCAGAATATCGGGGCCCGTGCTTTCAAGCCGGGCCTTCATACTACACGGGAGCTATGTAAGCTCCTGGGCGATCCGCAGGATCAGTTTCCCACAATCCATATTGCAGGCACTAATGGCAAGGGAAGCACTTCTCATATGCTCGCGGCAATCCTCCAAGAAGCAGGTTACCGCGTCGGATTGTACACATCGCCTCATTTAAAGGACTTTCGGGAGCGAATCCGCGTTAATGGCGTGCCGGTTTCGGAAGATTTCATTGTTGATTTTATCGACGATCAGAAATCTAACATTGAAAGATTATCTCCATCATTCTTCGAAGTCACAGTTGCGATGGCTTTTTCGTATTTCGGGCGATCGAAAGTCGATGTTGCCGTAATCGAAGTGGGCATGGGCGGGCGGCTGGATTCCACCAATGTGATTACGCCTGAGCTGTCAGTGATTACCAACATCAGTTTCGATCACATGCAGTTTCTTGGAGATACGCTGGGCAAAATTGCGGCGGAAAAGGCCGGTATTATCAAAAATGCCGTGCCCGTCGTCGTGAGCGAGGACCAGAATGCGGAAATATCCGATGTCATCACAGCCGCGGCAGAAAATGCCCAGGCACCATTGACGTTCGCTGCGCGTGCGTACGACGTAACATACGTGGGCATGCGCGACGGACTAATGCTGGTGAATATCCAAAACCGCGGGTCGGGTGATTTGGAGGCGGAAAATCTCGCTCTTGACCTTACCGGTTCTTATCAATTGAAAAACGTTGCCGGCGTTTGGGCCGCCAGAAAGGCCCTTTTGTCGAAAGGTTGGAACATTTGCGATGAAGCCGTCATCCGTGCGTTACGCGCTGTGGGAAGCATCACGGGTTTGAAGGGACGGTGGCAGCAATTGGGCCAGGCCCCCAATGTCTATTGCGACACGGCGCACAACACGGCCGGGCTCACAGCCACCCTGGCACAATTTGAAAGCGTTTGCAAAGGTAAAAAGCGGTTTGTGATCGGGTTTGTCGGTGATAAGGACATTTCGACCATGCTTTCGCTGTTCCCGCGCGATGCGCAATATTATTTTTGCGAACCTTCCAACATGCGTGCATTAAAAGCGCCGGAATTGCAGGCCAGGGCACTGGAATGCGGCTTGGCAGGCGAAACCTTCGGAAATGTGAAAGAAGCGCTTGCAGCGGCATTACGGGATTCCGCACCGACGGACGCGATCTATGTGGGAGGCAGTACATTCGTCGTAGCAGATATTGAGAATTTATAGAGCATATTCAAGTATAATGGGCAGAAAAAAGTTAGCGTTTTACAGGTTTAGTGAAGAAGCAGACAATGTAGTGCAGGCGGGCAAACCGCTTTATTCGGAAATCAAAGGCAATTGGAATAAACTTTACTTTAACAACGAGAACCCGATCGTCGTGGAATTAGCCTGCGGCAAGGGGGAATACACGATCGGTCTAGGCGCGAAGTTCCCTGATAAGAACTTCATTGGCGTGGACATCAAAGGCGACCGCATTGCGCGGGGGAGTGCCATGGCCAGCGAGCAGAATTTAACGAACGTCGCATTTCTGCGGGCAGGCATCCAGTTTTCCGAGGAGTTTTTTGGCCAGGGCGAGCTAAGCGAAATCTGGCTCGTTCATCCGGACCCGCAGGTTCGCAACCGCTATGAGAAATATCGCCTCACAAATCCCACGTTTTTGAGCAGGTATGCCAATTTTTTGAAGCCGGGAGGGATGTTTTTCGTGAAAACAGATAACACGTTTTTTTACGAATACAGTTTGCAGACGTTGAGCGAGGACCCGAAATTCAGGATACTCGAACATACCGACGACTTGTATCACTCGCATTTGTTAGATGAGCATCACGGCGTGCGTACACATTACGAAGCAATTTTCACAGCGAAGGGTTACACGATCAAATACATTAAAGCGCAGCTGGTTTAGGTGACGCCAGTAAAGAGAAAAGCCCGTTCCGGCAATGCCAGAACGGGCTTTTTCAGTATTTGACTAGCAGTTACTTCTTGATCAGGCTCGCGAAGTAATAAACTGTTCTTACCAATTGGGATACGTAAGACATTTCGTTGTCGTACCAGGAAACAGTTCTAACCAACTGAACGTCACCTACTTTCTGAACGCGTGTCTGCGTAGCATCGAACAGCGAGCCGTAGCTGATACCGATGATATCGCTGCTCACGATTTCGTCTTCTGTGTAACCGTAGCTTTCGTTAGCGGCAGCTTTCATAGCGGCGTTAATTTCTTCCACAGTAGTTTCGCGACCCAAAACAGCCGTCAATTCAGTCAATGAGCCAGTGAGCGTAGGAACGCGTTGAGCTGATCCGTCGAGTTTGCCTTTCAATGATGGCAACACGAGACCGATCGCTTTTGCAGCACCTGTACTGTTTGGCACGATGTTTTGAGCAGCAGCTCGCGCTCTTCTCAGGTCACCTTTTGGATGTGGCGCATCCTGGGTGTTCTGGTCGTTAGTGTAAGCGTGGATGGTGGTCATCAAACCATTTACGATGCCGAATTGCTCTTCCAGCACCTGTGCCATTGGGGCAAGGCAGTTGGTTGTACAAGAAGCGCCGCTGATAATGGTTTCAGATCCGTCCAGGATATTGTGGTTTACGTTGAAAACGATGGTTTTCAAATCGCCAGTTGCAGGAGCGGAGATTACAACTTTCTTAGCACCCGCAGTGATGTGCGCGCTTGCTGATTCTGCACTGGTGAAGAAACCGGTACATTCCAGTACAACGTCTACATCATGTTGTGCCCAGGGAATTTGTGAAGGATCGCGTTGTGCATAGATAACGATATTCTCGCCGTTTACAACGATTGAGTTATCGGTAGGCTTAACGTCAGCGTCGAAACGTCCTTGCGCGGTATCGTATTTGAGGAGATGTGCTAATACTTTTGGACTGGTCAAATCATTGATGGCTACGATGTCGATGCCCTCCATGTTGTAGATTTGACGGTAAACAAGGCGGCCGATGCGGCCAAATCCGTTGATTGCGACTTTTACTTTTGACATATCAAGGTAGATTGGTTATTTCAGCCGCAATATTAATAAAAATGTATGCGGATGAAAAGTAATAGATGGAAATATAAAGGAACAAGCAAATAAAGTGGAAAATGTCATTGATTTTAGTAAAATTAGCAGGAAATAAACTTAAATTTAGTAATTCCCGCGTTGAGTTTTGCTAATTCAAATAGTGTTTCTATTACGCGTGTTTATATTTTGTTTGTATAGTTATAACCTATAATATTGCGACTCGGTTCCCCTGACGATGATTTGTTATTTACTTAGATCGCCATTACCAGGATAACGAACTTTATCTTGGCGTAACTGCTTGTATAAGACCGCATTAAATGAACTTAATTAACTTTATACTTTAACATGGATTTCACTGCACAAATTGAAAATTACTGGGCTAACCGGGAATTACTGAAAGATGAATCGGCAAAGAATTTTATCCGGGATATCATTGAGGAAGTCGATAAGGGAAGGCTTCGTGTGGCCGAGCCGGATGCTAATGGCGGATGGATCGTTAACGAAGCGCTAAAAAAAGCGATCATCCTTTACTTCCCCATCCAGCAAATGCATGTTAGCGAAGTTGGCATTTTTGAGTACCATGATAAAATGAAACTAAAATCAGGCTACGAGCAACTAGGCGTACGCGTGGTGCCGCCGGCCGTTGCGCGATATGGTGCTTACATTTCCAAGGGGGTTGTGCTAATGCCGTCCTATGTGAACATTGGTGCCTATATCGACGAAGGAACAATGGTCGATACCTGGGCGACTGTCGGTAGCTGTGCTCAGATCGGCAAGAACGTTCACCTGAGCGGAGGCGTAGGAATAGGAGGGGTGCTCGAACCCGTCCAGGCAGCTCCCGTTATTATAGAAGATGGCGCGTTCATTGGTTCGCGCTGTATCGTTGTCGAAGGTGCGCGCGTTGGTAAAAGAGCGGTTCTCGGTGCCGGTGTTACGATTACAGGCAGCTCAAAAATCATCGATGTAACAGGCAGCGAACCAGTAGAGTACAAAGGTTACGTGCCGGAAGACTCCGTAGTTATCCCCGGAACGCTACCCAAAGAATTTGCGGCGGGAACCTATCATGTCCCTTGCGCCCTGATCATCGGCAAGCGCAAACCAAGCACGGATCTCAAAACTTCCCTGAATGACGCACTACGCGACAATAGCGTAGCCGTGTAGTTTCCTGGAGACACATCCAAATAGCGCATTCTCAGAGCGGCATGATTCGTCATGCCGCTCTTATTTTTTGCCCAATCTGCCTTTTTTCAGCGGAATGCTACCATTCAACATGGCTTTTAGAATGCATTTAGTTTCTGCAACAGGCGTTCCTTTTACGATAAGCCAATTTACATCCGTGAATAATTCGATTTCGGTTTTAATTTATAATTGTAAAATTGTGATAGTTTACATAATTGCATTATTAAAATTGAACAGTTTTTAATAAATTTACATTTGCATTTATAAATGTAATACCTGAAATGGACTTGACGGAGAAGATTAAACAGATACTAGTTGACAAAAATATCACCCCATCGTTGTTTGCGGACGAGATAGGTATACAGCGATCGAGCATGTCTCATATACTGGCCGGAAGAAACAAGCCTAGCCTGGACATGGTCCAGAAAATTGTGAAGCGCTTCCCCGATCTGGGCATTCAATGGATTCTCGACGACGAACCGCTGCCCGCAATGGCCAACGAACCGGTCTTAGAATCGCGCAAAAGAAGCGTTGCTGCGCCGCAGCCCGCACAAACGAATGTCGTGAAAGAGAAACCGGTGGTTTTACAAGAGAAGAAGATCGAAAAAGTGCTTATTTTCTACTCAGATGGCACTTTTCAGGAGTTTAAACAGGGGTGACAAACTGCGGAAGGGAAATTCAATTTCGACACAATTACTTCAAAAGAAGCACTGTTCCCTGAATTTCCTGCGCTTCCGTGCTGATAATATAAGGATAACTGCCCGCCGGCACCGGAACATTACGATAAGTGCCGTCCCAAGGATGCTCATAACCCTCGGTCTTGTAAATCAGCTCGCCCCAGCGATTGTAGATTCGCATTAGTACAATTTGCTCACGCGCATTGAAAATCTCGAAAGTATCATTCCGGCCGTCGCCGTTGGGTGTGAACGATGAAGGGATGTACATCCGCTTCATCATGTACACGAGCACACTATCCTCGACGGTGCAACCAGCGGCTGATGTAACCGTAAGGTGATAGAGCTCCTCCTCCCGGACCGGGGTAATAAGCGCGACCTTTTCGTCCTGCGCCGACAACAGCCCGTCGCCCGGCGACCAGGCGAAAGAATAGGATGCAGCCTCGGGCGTTACGACGGGAGTGATGAAGTCGCGGCCATCTTCCTGGATCGCCTTGCGATCTGGCAATGCGACCGCAAAGTCGTCCCTGATAATCTCGACGGTGTCCCTGCCCGGGCAGCCGGGAACTTCATCATCAATCGCGACGACGTATAGACCCGGTTCGTGCACAGTCAGCATTGGGTCTGTCACTTCCAGCTGCACATCGTTTTTGTACCAGACTAAGGTCTGCTCTGCGCCGATCAAACCATCGTTGGCCAGCAGCACGGTTGAATCTTCCACACAAATCGTTGACTTACCATAAGATATCACCGCGGCAACCGGCTCGGCAAATGTGGCCCGGACTACCGAAGACGCCGTATCGCGTGAACACTTTTTGGTATAACTCTTCACGACCGAATAGCTTCCCGAATCTTTGACCATAATGGTCGCCGACGTCGCACCGGAAATATTGAGTCCATTCAGTTGCCATTGGTACGACCAATCCACGGCATCGTCCGTGCTCAATTCCACCGGCATTTCCGGACAAAAAGTCACTTCGGCAACAGCATTGCCATTCTGCCTGATCACAGGTGGCTCGGGCTGATCGTCGTTGCAATCAATTACAAGCAGCTGAAAATCACGCCTTACCACCCCGATCCGCCTGCCATTTCTAAATTCCTCGCACTGAACGGTGAATACATACAGCCCGAGTGCGCCGGCCGTGACCGTGACCTTACCTGTGGCATCTACCCGCAGCGGACCTGGGCCGGGGATGGCATTGGTGATGCTCACACCACGCGACCAGCTCACCAGCGGGTAGGAACTTTTGGAAAGGCTGTCGCCAATAGACTTGTTCGGGTCGGTATTGCCGCGCATCGGAGTGGCGATCGAGTAACGAAGCTCGTCACCATCGGCATCGGTCGCACTCATATTCATCGAAAACGACCGGTTGCTGCAAATGTACTGTCCGTTTGGCTCGACGAGAACGGGTGAAGAATTAGCAACGGTCACAGGAGGGAATTCCAGGTAAAATACCATTCCGCTGTCGCCTGGATCTTCAATATTATTGATATCGTCATTTCGGCAGCAGCGTTCCCAAACAATAAAATATCCGTCGGGATGATTGAATTTCGCCGGATCGAGGTAGATGCTTCCTCTGTAATAACCGATGGATGTGTTGAGTGACCGGATGCTAGCGCAAGCGCGGTTCTGGTAAGTAAGCTGTTCCGTTTTGAGATAATCTACGGTGACGGTCGCTTTATAGCTCTTATTGCTTTTCTGGTAAATGTACAAATTCGCAAATTCGTCGCGGTTGCCGGAAACGTTGGGGCGGGGGATGGTCAGGTTGTTCTGATCCCAGAACTGGATCAATGTCACTTCGTACCGACCGGCGCCTCCCGACGGCCGCATTTGCAGCTCGCCCCCGACAATGTGGTTGGCATAAGTTAACGGCGTAAACCAGATTAACAGCGAGAAAACGAACAATCGGAACCGTAGATTTTTCATCATAGCGTGACTGATTGATTGACCGCCAATACTCTAAAATACGCATTTCACAGTGTATCACCAGATTACGTGTCCGTTAAATTTTCAGGATGAAGCCAGTGTTAAATTAATTGTTTCCAGAGTACAATTTTTGGCTGTTACCGGACAGCACAGGATAGTATGATATTCAAATACCGATACTATTGCAAAAATAATATAATTCAAATCATTAATTGTACATATCAAACACGAATGCCGATATGTACTTCATGTCCAACCATTTTGCCTTCCGGCGATATGTTTGAATTTTGTTATCACCGTTTCCAGCCACCCGGCTCTCATGTTCCACTTAAACCCGACTTCTATGACCAAACCTCAGGCATGACACCCTTTTTACTGAATGAATCATTAACTATTCCAATCCTAAACGTATGAATCTACCTCGACAATCAAGATTCGACACCGGCTGCCGTTCGCTTCGCAAGCTTATGCTCGGCCAGGTGTTAGTCGGCGTCGCATTCGCTGGTTTCCATGAAGTCAGGGCGAGTGCTATGCCGCTGAATGAAGTAATTACGGTCACCGCGGACCGCCCTCTGAGCGGAAAAGTGACTGACGAAAATGGCGCCGGCCTTCCGGGCGTGAGTGTAATCGTGAAAGGTTCCAGCACCGGAACTGTGAGCGATACGGACGGCCGCTACTCCATTAATGTCCCTGATTCGGGCAGCCCAATCTTAGTTTTCTCCTTCGTCGGGTACGTACCAAAAGAGATTACAGTGGGAAATCAGACGAATTTGGACGTTCAATTAGCTGTGGACAACAAAGCATTGGAAGAAGTGGTGGTAGTGGGTTACGGCACCCAGCGCAAGCGCGACATCACTTCGGCAGTATCCAACATTAATATGGAGGATATCGGGGAAGTTCCTAAGTCGAATGTTACCCGAATGATCCAGGGCCAGGCGCCGGGGGTGATCATCAAACAAAAGAGCGGGACCCCGGGCCAGCAGTTTGAAGTAAAGGTGCGCGGGATCAGTTCGCTTGGCGCAGGCAGCGACCCGTTGTATGTAATCGACGGCTTTCCTGTTGGTATATCGGTCGGACAAAACCTCAACCCCAACGACATCGAGACGATCACCGTCCTGAAAGATGCCGCATCCACGGCCATTTATGGTGCACGCGGTTCCAACGGGGTGGTTCTGATCACGACCAAATCGGCCAAAGAAGGAAAAACAAATCTTAATGTGTCAGTCGATTACGGAATTCAGAATGTGCCCGACGCCCGCAAAACCAAAGTGCTGAATGGCCAGGACTTCGCGCAGTTTAAGAAGGAAGTTTTTATCGGCCGGTACGTACTGGCTAACAAGCGGCAGCCTACCATTGAGGAGATCCCCGCTGACTTCCGCAACCCTGAAAACACCCAGTATTCCACCAACTGGTTTGACCTCATCCTGAACAACAATGCGCCTTATACCGATGTGAATGTATCGTTATCATCCGGAAAAGGGCCCATCAAATCAATGGTATCCATTGGTTACTACAAGGAGGAAGGTGCATTGAAATACACGGATTACGACCGTGCGTCCGTTCGCACGAACCTGGCAGGCGACGTCAACAAATTCATTTCGATGGGTGTCAATATCGCAGGTAGCTACTCACGGTCGAGCCTCGCGGCTACGGACGGCCGGAGCGCGCTGGTGGGTTTGACGCTCATCAGCGACCCGCGGTATCCGGCTTACGACGAAAAGGGTGAATTGATCCCGTACTACAATGGCGTGGGTGATATTTTCGGTTTTCCCAATCCATTGTACTTGCTGAAAGCGATAAGCCGCGACCGCAACATCGCCGACGTACTCGCGAATGGCTACATTGATTTCAACATTGCCAAAGGCCTGAAATTCAGGACGTCGGTGAATGCGAAGATCAATTATAACAAATACAAGGAGTTCGTTCCTTCCACGATCGGTCTGGCTATTGCAACGGGCACCAACGGCGCGCCGCCACGGATTGCAACCGAGCGTGACGATGCGGAAGAGCTGCGTAACTACACGGCGGACCAGTTGCTTACATACAATGTCAATTTCGGCGAAAACCACCATCTCGATGCCATGCTCGGCTACACCGCTCAGCAGGAGATCGTGAGAGGTTTGTACGGCTCCGGTAACACATTCCCCGATGACCTCGCTCCGTTCCTCGGCAATGCGACCATCCGTTCGTCCAACTCGATGGAGCGCAAATGGACTATGCTTGCCTACCTGGCACGTTTGAACTACTCATTCAAAGATCGTTACCTGTTCTCGGCATCATTCCGCCGCGAGGGCAGCTCCCGTTTCAGCGAAGGGCATCAGTTCGGCAACTTCCCGGCGGTTTCGGTGGGTTGGAGGCTTTCGGAGGAACCGTTTATCCCCAAAGCAGCCTGGCTTAACGACTTGAAACTACGCGGTAGCTGGGGTATGACGGGTAACAACACCTATCAGGTAAGTGCCAACAACAACTTTGGTACGGGACAAAATGCAGGCGACGATGGCAACTATGCCAGCCTCGCGTTCCTAGGTTTGAACAACTACGTTTTCAACAACACGCTGGCGCCCGGAAAGACGGTGACACGTTTTGCCAATTCTGAACTGACCTGGGAAAAGTCCAATCAGCTCAACGTCGGTTTGGACCTGACCACATTCAATAACCGGCTTGTTTTCACGGTGGAGTATTACAAAAAGATCACCGACGACATGTTGCTCGGGTACAGCATTCCAGCCGTTTCAGGCTTTACTTCTACCTTGAAAAACCTGGGTAAGGTTCAGAACCAGGGAGTTGAGATCGCCGGTAGCTACCGCATGAAAATCGGACAGGTGAATTTCCGTACCAATGCAAACATTACTTTCAACCGCAACAAAATCCTGGCGATCCGCGGACAAAACGACTTTATCCTGCAAGGAAGCCAGTATGGCGGCTATAACATTCAGCAGGTGGGACGGCCCATCGGGATGATCTTCGGATACCGCAAGCTGGGTATCTTCAACACCCAGGCCGAGATCGACGCCGCACCGCTGCAGGAAGGCGCTGTGCCGGGAGCCATGAAATTCGCCGATTTGCACGGAGCGCCCGACGGCGGCCCGGATGGCATTGTGTCGTATGATACCAAAGACATGACCGAAATCGGTAACCCTAACCCGAAATTCAACTGGGGCTGGACCGTGGGAGCGGACTTCAAACGCTTTGATGTGAGCGTGTTGCTGATGGGCGCCCACAAGTTCGATATCTACCGGAACATTGAGGCTTCGACCATGAACATGGACGGCGTTTTCAACGTGCTCGAAAAAGCGAAAGACCGCTGGCGCTCGCCGGATAACCCGGGTTCTAACCCCAATGCGAAAAACTCTCAAGGCGGAACGGATTATTTCAAATGGTCACGCGAGAGCAGCGAACGCTATGTTTACGATGGCAGCCACACCTGGATCAAGAACGTGACGATCGGATATACACTGCCCAAAGTGGATGGAATCCTGTCGGACGCACGCATCTTCGTCAACCTGGCCAACCTGTTGCTGATCACGAAATATCCGGGTAACAACCCCGACGCCGGCGTAAGAGGCGGAACGGAGCTGAACAACGACGATGAGTCGTACCCCGTTCCGAGAACATTCTCCGCGGGTATTAAACTTAACTTCTAAAATTGACGAAGATGAAAAAGGTAAC